>CAYUFN010000083.1:0-4747 GCA_964443965.1 uncultured Hyphomonas sp.
TTGTCGCCGCGCCATCATGCACTTCGCCAATCTTGTGAGACTTACCTGTGTAAAACAGGATGCGTTCTGTTGTCGTCGTTTTACCGGCATCAATATGAGCCATGATACCGAAGTTACGGTAACGATCCAGCGGGTATTCGCGGGCCATGAGACTTACCTTCTATTCAAGAGGTCGGGAGGGGTGAAGCTGGATTACCAGCGATAATGTGAGAAGGCACGGTTGGCTTCGGCCATCTTGTGCGTGTCTTCGCGCTTTTTAACGGCTGTGCCACGCCCCTGGCTGGCATCCATAAGCTCACCAGCAAGACGCTCACGCATCGTGTTTTCATTCCGCGACTTGGCGGCAGCTGCCAGCCAGCGAATTGCCAAAGCCTGGCGGCGCTCAGGGCGCACTTCAACAGGCACCTGATAGGTTGCCCCGCCAACGCGGCGTGAACGCACTTCAACAGAAGGCGCAATCGCCTCAAGCGCATCCTTGAACACATCAACAGGATCTCGCTTGGCGCGGTCCTCAACAAGATCAAGCGCACCATAAACAATGCGCTCTGCGGTCGACTTTTTACCGTCCTGCATAATCTGGTTCATAAACTTAGAAAGCACCATATCCTTGAATTTTGGATCCGGCAGGACTTTGCGTTTTTCAGCACTGTGACGACGTGACATGGAAGGTTCTCTCTATTTCGGGCGTTTCACGCCATAATGCGAACGGCGTTGCTTACGGTCTTTGACGCCTTGGGTATCAAGCACGCCGCGCAGGATGTGGTAACGAACACCAGGAAGGTCTTTCACGCGGCCACCACGGATAAGCACAACTGAGTGCTCCTGAAGGTTGTGGCCTTCACCGGGAATATAACTCACAACTTCATAGCCAGACGTCAAACGGACCTTAGCAACCTTACGAAGCGCTGAGTTCGGCTTCTTAGGTGTTGTTGTGTAAACGCGGGTACAAACACCGCGACGCTGCGGACAAGCCTTAAGCGCCGGAACCTTGTTCCGCGTTGGTTTTGGTTGCCGGGGCTTCCGGATAAGCTGGTTAATCGTCGGCATCGACGGGTCTCTCACATCTGCGGGCCCTAAGGCCCTATCTTCAAATAATAGTGCCGAGATGACCCAATAGGGCCTCCCAGCGAATATGGCTCTCAATAATTCGTGTCTCTGATCATATATCAGAAGCTGACGCGCGTATTAGTCCCCCTTACCCCCTGCCGTCAAGCCTTCTCAGGCACTATCCTGCAAACTGGGGCCTGAAAGCCTCATTTTATTCCCTTTTTCACAAAAACGCCGCCAGAAATATCCGGCGGCGTTTTAATTTTATGACCTGCCTGCCAGCCCTATTCTGCTGCATCCGGTGAAGGTGCGGGTAGAGCCGCTGCAGCCGCCGCTTCGGCTTCAGCCGCCGCAGCAGAGGCTGCTTTGGCGCGCGCATTGCGCAAGCGTGTGTCACGGTCAGCTGCAATTTTGCGGTAGCGACGCATAGAGCCACCGGTACCCGCAGGAATCAGACGGCCAACAATAACGTTTTCCTTGAGGCCCTCGAGCGTATCAACCTTACCCTGCAAGGAGGCTTCAGTCAGCACGCGTGTTGTCTCCTGGTAGGACGCGGCTGAAATAAAGCTGCGCGTCTGCAGGCTGGCCTTGGTAATCCCCAGCAGGACCGGAGTCCCGACAGCTTCCTGCTTTTTCCGGCGACGTACGCGCGTATTCGCAGCTTCGAATTCAAGAACATCAACCTGCTCACCCTTGAGAAGGGCTGTGTCCCCGGCATCTGTGACCTCAACCTTTTGCAGCATCTGGCGAACAATCACCTCGATATGCTTATCGTTGATCGGCACACCTTGCAGACGGTAAACCTTCTGAATCTCCTCAACGAGGTAATCAGCCAGAGCCTCAACACCAAGAATAGCCAAAATGTCCTGCGGTGCCGGGTTACCATCCATCAGATAGTCGCCCTTCTTGATGAAATCACCATCTTGAACGGACAAGTGCTTTGTTTTTGGCACAAGATAATCAATCGGCTCGGCGCCTTCACCTTCCGGCAAGATCGACACACGACGCTTATTCTTATAGTCACGACCGTAGACAACCTTACCGTCAGCTTCGGCAATGATCGCATGATCCTTTGGACGGCGGGCCTCAAACAATTCAGCCACACGTGGCAGACCACCAGTAATGTCTTTTGTTCTGGCACCACCCGTTGTAATTCGCGCCAGCGTATCACCCGGGCTAACCTCATCTCCGTCATTAACAGACAGAATGGCACCTACAGAAAGAAGGTAACTCGCCTCACCGCCATTTGGCAGTTTCACAGGCTCACCCTTCGCATCAAGCAGCACAACGGCCGGTTTAACCTCTGCGCCCTTGGACGCGGTCCGCCAGTCGACCAGCACACGAGAGGAAATCCCGGTCGCTTCATCGGTCTCTTCGCGAGAAGTTACCCCATCGATCACATCGACCAGTTTCACGTGTCCACCGATCTCTGTGATAATCGGCTGCGCAAATGGATCCCAATCGGCCAGTTTATCCCCTGGCTTAACCTTGGACTTATCCTTGAAGAACAGGCGCGTTCCATAAGTCGGCTTGAATGACTGACGCACGCGGCCATCAGCATCAACAACTTCAACCTCCATGTGCCGTCCGGTAACAATCAACACCTTGTCTTTGCGGGCAACAGTTGTCTCATCAATGTAACGCAACGTTCCTTCGAAATTACATTCCACAGCAGACTGGTCAGCCACCTGCGCTGTACCACCAATGTGGAACGTCCCCATGGACAACTGCCTGCCCGCCTCACCAATAGACTGTGCCGCGATCACACCAACAGCCTCGCCCATATTTACGCGTGTTCCGCGCGCCAGGTCACGCCCATAACAGGCCCCGCAAATACCGTTCGTTGTTTCACAGGTCAGCGCCGATCGCACTTTGATCTGATCAATGCCAGAGGCATCAAGGATCGCCGCCTGCTCTTCATCAACATAGGTTCCAGCAGGCAGAACAACTTCATCTGTGCCAGGCACATTCGCATCAGCGGCGGTCGTCCGGCCAAGCACACGTTCAGCCAGCGAGACGACAACATCTGCCCCATCCATAACAGGGCTGAGCGTAATCCCTTTATCAGTGCCGCAGTCTTCTTCATTGACGATGCAATCCTGCGCAACATCAACAAGGCGACGCGTCAGATAACCAGAGTTCGCCGTTTTCAACGCCGTATCCGACAGACCCTTCCGGGCCCCGTGGGTAGAGTTAAAGTATTCCAGAACCGACAGACCCTCTTTAAAATTAGAGGTAATCGGTGTTTCAATAATCTCACCAGACGGCTTGGCCATCAGCCCGCGCATGCCCGCAAGCTGCTTCATCTGATTCTTCGAACCACGCGCACCCGAGTGGGACATCATGAAGACAGAGTTGGTCTCTTCCAGACGCCCTGTCTCGGCATCCACATGCGCCTCACCAGCCGCATCCATCATCGCATCAGCGACCTTATCGGTACATGTAGACCAGGCATCAACAACCTTATTATACTTCTCACGACGCGTAATCAATCCATCAGCATACTGACGCTCAAACTCGGAAACCATATCCTTGGTGTCCTGAACCAGCTTCTTTTTAGTGTCAGGAATAACCATGTCATCCTTACCAAAGGAAATACCGGCATTACAGGCTTCGCGGAAACCAAGCGCCATGATCTGATCACAGAAGATTACCGTCGCCTTCTGGCCACAATTGCGATAAACCTCATCGATCAAAGACCCAATAGCCTTCTTGGTCATCAACTGATTGCCAAGCTCAGCCGGGATCAGCGCATCACGCGGCAACAGGTCTGTAATCATCAAGCGGCCCGGTGTCGTATCAATGATCTGAACAACAGGCTTGCCCTTCTCATCAACCGTTTCGTAACGCGCCTTGATTTTGGCATGCATGGAGAGCGCCTTCACATTCAGCGCGTGCTCCAGTTCCGCTGCATCAGATATCATCATCCCTTCGCCCGGCTCACCATCTTTCTCAAGTGAGAGATAGTAAAGCCCAAGCACAATATCCTGGGACGGAACAATAATCGGCTTGCCGTTGGCTGGCGACAGGATATTGTTCGTTGACATCATAAGGACGCGCGCCTCAAGCTGGGCCTCAAGGCTCAGCGGGACATGCACGGCCATCTGGTCACCATCAAAGTCAGCGTTAAACGCAGCACACACAAGCGGGTGCAACTGGATGGCTTTACCTTCAATCAACTTTGGCTCAAACGCTTGGATTCCAAGCCGGTGAAGCGTTGGCGCACGGTTGAGCATGACCGGGTGTTCGCGGATCACTTCTTCGAGAATATCCCAAACTTCCGGGCGCTCTTTCTCAACCATCTTTTTGGCAGCTTTGACTGTACCAGCCAGACCCTTGGCATCCAGGCGGGCATAAATAAACGGCTTAAACAGTTCAAGCGCCATCTTCTTGGGCAGGCCACATTCATGTAGCTTCATGTTCGGACCAACCACAATGACCGACCGGCCAGAATAGTCCACACGCTTCCCAAGCAGGTTTTGGCGGAAACGCCCCTGCTTACCTTTAAGCATATCTGAAAGCGATTTGAGCGGGCGCTTATTCGTGCCCGTAATCACACGGCCGCGACGGCCATTATCAAACAGCGCATCGACAGATTCTTGCAACATCCGCTTTTCGTTTCGGATGATGATATCCGGTGCGCGCAACTCCATCAAACGCTTCAAACGATTATTGCGGTTGATCACACGGCGATAAAGAT
>CAYUFN010000083.1:4757-12491 GCA_964443965.1 uncultured Hyphomonas sp.
GTTCAGATCAGAGGTCGCAAAACGGCCGCCATCAAGGGGCACAAGCGGACGCAGATCAGGTGGAATAACCGGCACAATGGACAAGATCATCCACTCTGGCTTCGCACCAGAAGCCAGGAAAGCCTCAACAATTTTCAACCGCTTGGCCGCTTTTTTAAGCTTCAGCTCTGAGGTGGCTTCTTTAACGTCCTTCCGCAGCTGATCAGCCTCGGTGTCCAGATCGAGATTGCGCAGAATCTCCTGAATCGCCTCGGCCCCGATCATTGCAGTGAAAGCATCTTCACCATGATCATCCTGCGCATTCATGTATTCTTCTTCAGTCAGCAGCTGAAGCGGTTCAAGCTCGGTCAGACCGGGCTCAATCACAACATAGCTTTCAAAATAGAGCACGCGCTCGACATCTTTAAGCGCCATATCAAGCAGAGCTGAGATTCTCGATGGTAGTGATTTCAAAAACCAGATATGCGCAACAGGTGCAGCCAGATCAATATGACCCATGCGCTCGCGGCGCACGCGCGCCAGCGTCACCTCTACACCGCACTTCTCACACGTAATACCGCGATATTTGATCCGCTTATATTTCCCACAAAGGCACTCATAATCTTTGACCGGGCCAAAGATGCGAGCACAAAACAGGCCATCACGTTCAGGTTTGAATGTCCGGTAGTTGATGGTTTCAGGCTTTTTGATCTCACCAAATGACCAGCTGCGGATCTTGTCCGGGCTGGCGATGGAGATTTTGATCGCCTCAAAGCTTGGAGCCGGGGCGTTCGGGTTGAAAATATTTGTTACATCTTGGCGCATGATGTCCGCTCCTTCTGGGTGCGGTTGAGGCCGAAAAATTATTTCCCGGCCAGTGTTACAGTCAACAGGCTAATGGATTCGTCGTTATATCCTAACTACAAACCATCATCCGGCTTTTCTTCCTCGATCAATTCAACGTTCAGACCAAGCGATCGCATCTCTTTGATCAACACGTTAAAGCTTTCCGGCACACCGGCCTCAAACGTGTCATCTCCACGAACAATCGCTTCGTAAACCTTGGCACGGCCGGCTGTATCATCTGACTTAACCGTCAGCATTTCCTGCAGCGTATAAGCAGCACCATAAGCTTCCAGCGCCCAAACTTCCATTTCCCCAAAGCGTTGGCCACCAAATTGGGCCTTACCACCAAGCGGTTGCTGGGTCACCAGAGAGTATGGTCCGGTAGAGCGGGCGTGAATCTTCTCATCAACAAGGTGGTGAAGCTTCAAAAGATACTTATACCCAACCGTTACGGGGCGATTAAATGCCTCCCCCGTTCGTCCGTCATAGAGCGTCACCTGGCCAGAGCTGTGCAAACCGGCACGCTCAAGCATTTTTACAATGTCCGGTTCGCGGGCACCATCAAACACAGGCGTGGCAATCGGCACACCTTTTGTCAGATTTCCAGCCAACTCAATAATCTCTTCGTCAGTTTCGGGCAGTGCGATTCCTTCAGCATCACCACCATACACTTTATCAAGCGTCTGCCGCAATGCGCCAGCATCATTGTCCTGATGCCATTGCTCAAGAGCATTATCAATCAGCTTGCCCAACCCGGCAGAGGCCCACCCCATATGCGTTTCGAGAATTTGCCCGACATTCATACGAGACGGCACCCCAAGCGGATTCAAGACCAGATCAACCGGCGTCCCATCCTCAAGGAACGGCATATCTTCGCTCGGATTAATCTTGGAGATCACCCCTTTATTACCGTGGCGACCAGCCATCTTATCACCCGGTTGCAGCTTACGCTTCACAGCCAGGAAGACCTTGACAACCTTCATCACGCCCGGCGGCAGATCATCCCCACGCTGGACTTTGTCGACCTTATCATTAAACCGCGCCTCAAGATCAGCAATCGAGGCGTCAAACTGCGTGCGCAGCGCATCAAGCTCGCCCTGCGCCTTTTCGCTCTTCAGCGCAATCTGCCAGAGCTGATATTGCGGCAGCGTATCCAGATCAGACGCCTTTAAGCGCCCCGCCTCAACCCCCTTGGGGCCCGTAACCGCTTCTTTGCCGACCAGTAAATCCTTCAGGCGCGTATACGTGTTGCGCTCAAGAATGGATTGCTCGTCCTCTTTATCCTCTTGCAGGGCTTCAATTTGTTCGCGTTCAATTTGCAGTGCGCGCTGGTCCTTATCGATGCCGTGGCGGTTAAACACACGCACCTCAACAACCGTCCCGGCATCGCCAGGTGGCACGCGCAAAGATGTATCACGCACATCAGAGGCTTTCTCACCAAAGATCGCACGCAACAGCTTTTCTTCCGGCGTCATCGGACTTTCGCCTTTTGGCGTGACCTTGCCGACCAGAATATCACCGGCCTGCACCTCGGCCCCAACGGCCACAATACCCGCCTCGTCAAGGTTACGCAGCGCCTCTTCCCCCACATTTGGAATATCACGGGTAATCTCTTCTGGGCCAAGCTTGGTATCACGCGCAGCGATCTCAAACTCTTCCAAATGGATCGAGGTGAACACATCATCCTTCACAATCCGCTCAGAGATCAGAATGGAGTCTTCAAAGTTATAGCCATTCCAGGGCATAAACGCGACGAGCACGTTCCGCCCAAGCGCCAACTCACCAAGATCGGTCGATGGGCCATCCGCAATAATATCGCCCTTGGTCACCTTATCACCAACCTGCACGATTGGCCGCTGGTTAATACAGGAGTTCTGGTTTGAACGGCGGAATTTCGCAAGCCGATAAATATCCACACCCGAACGACCAACATCAGCCTCTTCGGTAGCGCGGACGACAATCCGCATAGCATCAACCTGCTCAACCACGCCTGCCCGCTTGGCCACAACAGCCGCGCGGCTGTCACGCGCAACAACAGATTCCATGCCAGTCCCAACAAGCGGCGCATCAGACTGCACCAATGGCACGGCCTGTCGCTGCATGTTTGAACCCATCAATGCGCGATTCGCGTCATCATTTTCAAGGAAAGGAATGAGCGAGGCCGCAACAGAAACAACCTGCTTTGGCGAAACGTCCATATACTGAACTTCTTCACGCGGCACGAGCATCGCTTCGCCATTCACACGCGCATTCACGAACTCATTGACCAGATTACCCTTGGCATCAACAGCGGAGTTGGCCTGCGCGATCGCATAACGCGTCTCCTCCATCGCAGAGAGGTACACAACCTCATCTTGCTGCTTGCCGCCCTCAACTTTTCGGTATGGGCTTTCAATAAAGCCATATTTATTGATCCGGGCATGGGTCGCCAAAGAGTTGATCAGGCCAATGTTTGGCCCCTCAGGCGTTTCAATCGGGCAAATGCGCCCATAATGCGTTGGGTGCACGTCGCGCACCTCGAACCCAGCCCGCTCACGCGTTAGTCCGCCCGGCCCAAGTGCTGACAGGCGGCGCTTGTGCGTAATTTCCGACAGGGGATTGGTCTGGTCCATAAACTGTGAAAGCTGCGAAGAACCGAAGAACTCACGCACAGATGCCACAACAGGCTTGGCATTGATGAGATCGTGCGGCATCACCGTGTCGATATCAACAGATGACATCCGCTCCTTGATCGCGCGCTCCATGCGCACAAGACCAATCCGGTAATTGTTCTCCATAAGCTCACCAACCGAGCGCACGCGCCGATTGCCAAGATTATCGATATCATCAATATCACCGCGACCGTCTTTTAGATCGAGAATAACCTTCATGACTGAGAGAATATCTTCACGGCGCAATGTTCGTTCCGTGTCCTCAGCAGGCTCAAAGCCATCAATTGTGGCCGCCAGACGAATATTCATCTTCACACGACCCACAGCAGACAGGTCATAGCGCTCAGAATCAAAGAAGAGCTGGTTAAACAGCGCCTCAGCAGCCTCTTGTGTTGGCGGCTCGCCCGGACGCATCACCCGGTAAATATCAGATAACGCCTCAAACCGTGTTTCATTCTTATCCGCAAACAGCGTATTGCGCATCCAGACACCACGACCCGAGCTGTCAATATCAAGCAACTCAATGGCGGAAACATCAGCATCCCGCAATTCAGCGATAATCTCTTCGGTCAACTCATCGGTTGCCTCTGCGTAAATCTCACCGGTTTCCATATTAACAACGTCGCGCGCGAGGTATTTCCCTTCAAGCGCAGTCGAGGGCAGCAAAATTTCGTCCGTCTTGCCCTCAGCAATCTTGCGCGCGCCGAGCACTGTAATCTTCTTGCCAGCCTCAGAAACGACCTTGTTCGTTTTCGCATCGACCAGATCAAAGACCGGCTTTGTGCCCTTCCAGGCCTCCTTGCGGAACCCTGTGATCCAGCCCTTTTTATCAAGGCGATAGACGGAGCTGGAATAGAAAGCATCGAGAATTTCATCGGTTGAATAGCCAAGCGCATAGAGCATGGTTGTGGCTGGCAGCTTACGCTTGCGGTCAATCCGAACATTCAGAATATCTTTGGCATCAAACTCCATGTCGAGCCATGAGCCGCGATAAGGAATGATACGAGCAGAAAAGAGCAACTTGCCCGAAGAATGGGTTTTACCCTTATCATGGTCGAAAAACACACCCGGCGAACGGTGCATTTGCGAAACGATGACACGCTCGGTGCCATTAACAATGAACGTCCCTTTATCGGTCATCAGCGGCACATCGCCGAGATAAACCTCTTGTTCTTTCACTTCTTTAACAGAGCGCGCCTGCGTCTCCTCATCAATATCAAAGACAATTAGCTGAAGCAGAACCTTCAGCGGCGCAGCATAAGTCAAATCACGCTGCTGGCATTCTTCAACATCAAACTTTGGCGGCTCAAACTCATAGGAAACATATTCCAGCACAGCCCGTTCAGAAAAATCTTTAATCGGGAAAACACCGCGGAAAACGCCGCCCAGACCATCTTCGGTCCGCTCGGCCTGCGGTGTGTGCATTTGCAGGAATTGCTCATATGAGGAGCGCTGAACCTCGATGAGGTTTGGCATTTCTACGGCTTCGGGGATTTTGCCGAAGGATTTGCGGATGCGTTTCTTTTCAGTGAAAGAGAGAGCCATCATGTGTCCCATTTTGTCGACGTCCGGGTGTGGACGAAATTTGCGCCGTTATAATGCGCGGTCGCGGCGAACCCCAAAACATGGTGTTCGCCGCGTTATACTCTACCGGGCATGTGAGACGACCCGCGCATCGCCTCGCCCTGTTGGCTGTCGCCAGCCATCGAAATCTATTTGATTTCGACAGTCGCGCCAGCGTCTTCGAACTTCTTTTTAAGCTCTTCAGCTTCGTCCTTGGAAACGCCTTCTTTGATTGGCTTAGGTGCCCCATCAACGATTTCCTTGGCTTCTTTCAGGCCAAGACCTGAAACAACTTCGCGAACGACCTTAATCACGCCGATTTTCTTCTCGCCGCCAGAAACAAGGATCACGTCGAATTCAGTCTGCGCGTCGCCACCGCCAGCGTCGCCGCCAGCTGCAGGTCCAGCCACCGCAACTGCGGCTGCTGCTTTGATGCCACGCTCTTCAAGATAATCATTAAGCTCTTTGGCTTCCAGAATGGTGAGGCCGAGAAGCTCATCACCGAGTTTTGCAATATCTGCCATTTTCATAATCTTTCTAATATTAGGTAGTATTTGGTTTCGTGTTGCTTGTTAAGCGCCTTAAGCTGCTGCCTGCTCTTCGATCGCTTTAATCGCGCCAGCCAGTTGCTGACCTTGCGAATTAAGACGTCCAATTGCCTGCGTTGCCTGGCCGAGCAGACGGGCAACGACGGTTGCGATCATTTCTTCACGCGATGGCATTGTGGCAAGCGCCTGAATGCCTGAAGCGTCCATCACGTCACCATCCATGATGGCGCCGACGAGCTTCAAATTGTCGTTTCCTTTAGCAAACTCGGCAACAGCCTTTGCTGGTACGGTTGGATCTTCCGCATAAGCAATGGCCACCGGCCCTTTAAAGAGGTCTTGCGCCGCATCGCCGCCCACGCCACCAAGGGCAAGTTTGGCAATTCGGTTCTTAACCACTTTAAGCTGCCCGTCACCCTCACGAAGTGAGGCGCGCAGCCCTGACATATCCGCAACACTCAGACCGGAATAATGTGTGACAACAACCGCTCCAGCGTTCCCGAAGATACCTTCGAGCTCTTTGAGCGCTGCTGCTTTTCCAGCTTTATCCATTACGGTTCTCCTCATAAGGTTTCCGGACCATTCCGAACACCCTGGTGTCCGCCTTCATAGAGAAACTGCTCTCCATCCAGCGCCTGCCCAGGGCATAAGGATCAGATCGGACCGGCGGGATCCCCGCAAAACCTTACCTACCTCGCCCCGTCTGCATGGGATTTATCAACAAAAGCTGACCCATGGTCTCGGACAGGAAAAGCGGGAACGCTTGTTAACGCTCCCGCAAGCCGCGTTCTTTAACGCGACAATTCTTATTCTGCAAGGGCTAATGCCGCATCAATTGTCACACCAGGACCCATTGTCGAAGAAATAGTGATTTTCTTCATATATGTGCCCTTGGCCCCTGCTGGCCTGGCTTTGTCCAGCGCCGCCAGAAATGCGTTAACATTTGCCTCAAGTGCGTCTTGTGTAAAGCTCGCCTTGCCAACGCCCGCATGAATGATCCCGGCCTTTTCAACCCGAAACTCCACCGCGCCGCCCTTGGCATCTTTGACAGCCTGAGCAACATTCGGCGTCACCGTGCCAACCTTCGGGTTCGGCATCAGACCACGCGGCCCAAGCACTTTCCCCAAACGGCCAACCACAGACATCATGTCAGGTGAGGCAATCACACGGTCAAAATCCATGAAACCACCCTGAATTTTCTCCATCAGGTCTTCTGCGCCCACAATATCAGCGCCAGCTGCAGTCGCTTCTTCAGCTTTCGCATCGCGCGCAAACACAGCTACACGCACGTCGCGCCCAGTGCCGCTAGGCAGATTACAAACGCCACGTACCATCTGGTCAGCATATTTTGGATCGACACCCAAATTTACCGCAATATCGATGGTCTCATCAAACTTCGTCTTC
This sequence comes from uncultured Hyphomonas sp., assembly GCA_964443965.1. Classification (GTDB taxonomy): domain Bacteria; phylum Pseudomonadota; class Alphaproteobacteria; order Caulobacterales; family Hyphomonadaceae; genus CALLCD01. The sequence goes on from CAYUFN010000083.1 coordinate 11,746, forward strand.
GCCGCGCCCTTCACAAGCGCCACAGCCTCAGACACACCATAGAGCTTGCCAGCTTCGATGCCCGCGCGTGCGGCTTTAATTCTTTTTCCAGCCATCTTCTCTACCTCACCACTTCCAGACCCATAGAGCGGGCCTGCCCGGCGATAATTTCAGCGCCAGCATCCAGATCATTCGCATTCAGGTCAGCCATCTTCGCCTCAGCAATGTCGCGGCACTGGGCCAGCGTCACCGTGCCAACAACCTCATAGCCAGGCTTCTCAGCGCCTTTTTTCAGCTTCGCAGCCTTCATCAGCAAGACAGATCCCGGAGGCGATTTGACGATAAAGGTAAAAGACTTGTCCTGATAATAATCAATCACGACAGGAATCTTTATGCCCTTCTCCATCTCCTGCGTCTTGGCGTTAAACGCCTTACAGAATTCCATGATATTGATCCCGCGTTGACCGAGTGCCGGTCCTACAGGCGGGGATGGGTTGGCCGCACCGGCCGGAATCTGGAGCTTCAGCTGCCCCAGCAATTTCTTCGCCATTTTGTCCTCACAACGTTGACTTAAGAGGCTGGTGGTCTTTCGATCCAGCCCGGTTGATAAAAAGAGGCCCCGCGGTCACGTTCAGACGAAAACTCCCGCAAGGTGCTGGGCGTATGAGGGATTAGAGGGGGCGTGTCAAGCAGGCGGCAAGAACCCGCATTTTATACGCTTGCATTGCGAGCAAACGAAAATAACGGGTAAGCGACAAAACCCGCCC
>CAYUFN010000084.1:0-12423 GCA_964443965.1 uncultured Hyphomonas sp.
CAGACCTGTTCAACGCCGTACCGGAACTGACGGACGCGCTCTAGGCTTTTGGCTTTATACAAATCTGAAAAGCCCTCTGCACCGTGCAGAGGGCTTTTTATGTTTGGGGTGAAGAAGGTAATTTAAACAGCCTGATCATGCTTTGTCTTGATTAGGCATGCAGACAGTTATTCTATCCTGTTGATTGTTGCGTCGCGATCAAGCTTATATATATCATATCCACTGATAGGGGCGATCAACTGTATATTGGAATAAGGCAGAATAATAGCCGGTGGTGAAGGTGCCTCCTTGAGTTCTGGCAGAGTGACGTTCTTGCGTGTAACCATCAGGGCGTTTTTAAATGTATCCGATGTCGCAAGACGCGCGACCAGTGCTTTGTCAATTGTAGCAAACCGAGGCATCTGCCAGTTTGCGATATCAATATCGGTCACCAGTCGGAGCTTTCCATCTAGAATAAGTTGCTCAATCTCTGGTGTAAGCCAGGCCGGATATCTTGGTCGCTCGTCTGCGAGCAAACGTATGGTGACGACATTTGAATTACTTCTTTGCTCAGCCTTAAAGTACTCTAATGTTTCAAAGCCTAGACGTATTTGATGACGCTGCTCCCGAATGCTGCCTGATAGGTGATCCGTGCTCTCAAAATCTGCCTGCGCGGCTAATAGCGCCGTCATCTTGTATGGTGTGCGTCCTGCAATGCGAAAGGCTTCATAGGCGCGTTCCCTGTCTGCTGGGACGCCTTTACCATGCAGGTAGATCAAGCCAAGCTCGCGTGCAGAAATATAGGCATAAAGATTATCTCCTGTCGCTCTTTCATATCTGAAGGCAGGTTTGTGCTGATACCATCGCAAGCCGGTAGGGTGATATTGGACAGTGTTTTGAAGATATGCATGTGTGTGGTCTTCGGGGGCAACGGTTTTTTTGCGTGAACTAGCCGTCTTGCCTGCTTCAGCCATCGCACGCGCGTACCATTTTATCACGGTTTCAATGCCTTCATTTTGTTCTTTAGCAAGTTCTGCGCGTTCAAAAGCAGCATGCGTATTACCTGCATTGGCAGCGGCTTCTAGCCAAAGCGCCTTGTCTGGTGCATTAGTAAGTTTACCCAACAAATATTGTGCATAAGGATGATTATTTTTAACTGCAACGCGCAGGTGGGCTTCTTCACCTGCGCGGTCGATACGTGCTAACCTAACATAAGCGAGTGCGGCTTCTGGGTGGCCTGCTTCTGAAAGCTTGCGCAGGCGATTGATCTTTTCTATGCGAATACCTGGATGGTTGGTATAGGCTGTGAGTTGCAAGGCATAAGCAAGGGGAGCAAGCGGGTCTCCCATTTCCATAGCGCGCTTTAACCGAAAGACGGCTCTTTCATAACAATCATCTGTGACGCTACAGTCGTGGAAAATGATGCCATTGTTATACATGGCGGGCGTATAACCCTTATCAGAGAGTTCCTCGAAGATGGCTTGCGCGTTTCGGGTTGCTGCAAATTTTTCATTATCTGTCGCGTCTGGTGAGTAGAAAGCGAATGCGTAATCTAAAACAGCTTTGTTATTTCGCCCTTTCGCATTTCCCTGCCTTGCTGTGGAATGGTAAAACCAGCCAGCAAGATCAAAGCGTGTTTGTTTGAAAGCCTGGTCGCCTAGCGCATTTCTCATTTTATATGAAGAATCTATCGGCAGCCAGAAAAAGCAGGATCCAAAGAGGATCAGCAAACCGAAGAGTTTTAGATATCTCATGAGTTCTGCCCTCTAGCACCCTTATATTGTATAAGATGACTAAAGTTCGCTTAAATGCGGAGCAGGAATTTGATTTACAGACTTTTGCTAGGGTCTGTCATGAATTGCACAAAACCCTTGCATCTTGGCTGTATAAACCCCACTTCGGTGTCAGACTTCCAATCAGGATGAGACCCCTATGTCCAAGCGTGATTATTACGAAACTCTCGGTGTTGATAAGGGCGTAGATGCCAAAGCCCTGAAATCTGCTTATCGCAAGCTCGCGATGAAGTATCACCCTGACCAGAACCCGGGTGATGACGCTGCTGAAGCCAAATTTAAAGAAGTGGGCGAGGCTTATGCCGTGCTGTCTGATGATGATAAGCGCGCAGCCTATGATCGCTATGGTCATGCGGCTTTTGAAAATGGTATGGGCGGGGGAGGCGGTGGCCCGTTTGGCGGGGCAGACCCGGGCGATATTTTCGAGAATATCTTCAGCCAGATGTTTGGTGGTAGCGGCGGACGCAGACGCTCCGGGCCGGCCCGCGGCCAGGACATGCGTTATGATATGGAGATCACGCTGGAGGAGGCTTTCAGCGGCAAGGATGTGCAGATCACTGTCCCGGTGAATATGTCTTGCGAGACCTGTTCAGGTAGCGGGGCAGAGCCTGGCTCAAGCCCGGTTACGTGTGGGGCATGCGGCGGGGCAGGCCGTGTACGGGCCCAGCAAGGCTTCTTCACAATGGAGCGCACCTGCGGCCAGTGTGGCGGGCGGGGGCAAACAATTTCAGACCCTTGTCATACCTGTCATGGGGCCGGGACTGTACGGCGTGAACGAACATTGTCCGTTAATGTGCCGCCCGGTGTCCAAAGCGGCACGCAGATGCGGCTATCAGGTGAGGGGGAGGCGGGTGCGCGTGGTGGGCCGCGCGGTGATCTTTACATCTTCTTTGATGTGCTCGCCCATGAAATTTTCGAACGCGATGGGACTAATTTATATTGCCATACCCCTGTGACCATGACGACAGCAGCCCTTGGTGGCGAGATCGAAATTCCGACCATTGATGGGGGGCGTGCGCGTGTTTCGATCCCGGCAGGCGCGCAAACCGGGCGGAAGCTGCGGTTGAAGGGTAAAGGTATGCCCAGCCTGCGCGGGCAAGGCAAAGGTGACCTCTATATCGAGCTGTTTGTGGAGACGCCACGTAATCTGACGACGCGCCAGAAAGAATTGCTACGCGAGTTTTGCGATTGTTCGGCTGAAGGCTGTAACCCGGAAAGTGAAGGATTTCTCGGCCGGGTTAAACGGTTTTGGGAAGACCTAACCGATAGTGACGAAGCCCGGCCGAATTAAAACTGGACGCCGCGCGTAAAATGGTAAGACTGTCTGAAAATCACTTTCAGACGGAGCCGTCCAATGAAACGCCTTACAGCATCACTTCTCTTAACCGGTCTGGCCCTGGGCACCAGTGCACGCGCGCAGCCTGTAGAACAGGTCGATTATAAGGTCTCTTTCCCAAATGCGGTCCACCATGAGGCACAAATCGAAGTCGCGTTTAAAGCGGTGCCTGATGGGCCATTTACCGTGCAGATGTCGCGGTCAAGTCCCGGGCGATATGCAATCCATGAATTTGCGAAGAATGTTTACAATGTCACAGCAGAAACGCCAGATGGGCGGACGCTAACTGTCTCTCAAACCAATCCCTTCTCCTGGCTAATTGAAGGCCATGAAGGCTATGTGAATCTCAGCTATACCCTCTATGCCGACCGGGCCGATGGCACCTATAGTCAAATTGATCTGACCCACGCACACTTAAACGCGCCAGCGACATGGATGTGGGGCAAGGGGTTGGAGATGCGTCCTGTGGAGGTGCGCTTTACCCCGCCTGCGCGTAGCTGGAAAGCCGCCACCCAATTGGTGCCAACACGCCGGGCGATGACCTTCCGCGCGCCTGATCTGCAATATTTCATGGATAGCCCGGTTGAGCTATCTGACCATGATACGGTGAGCTGGCGCCTGGCCGATGGACAGATCATTCGCATGGCTATCCATCATGCGGGAAGCAAAGCTGATGTTGAGACAATTGCCGAAAAGACAAAGAAAGTTGTTGCTGAGCAGATTAAGGTGTTTGGAGAAGCACCTCAGTTTGATCATGGAACCTACACATTCATTGCAGACTATATCGGCCATGCCAGCCGTGATGGTATGGAGCACCGAAACTCGACCATATTAAGTCGACCTGATGGGTTGTATGAAGGTGACTTTGCGCACTTGGGGACAATCTCACATGAATTTTTCCATGCCTGGAATGTGGAGCGTGTGCGCCCTGCAGACCTGGAGCCATTTAACTTTACTGATGCCAATCCAAGCCAAAGCCTGTGGTTTGCAGAGGGGTTCACGTCCTATTATGGCCCGTTGACCATCCGGCGGGCTGGTGAACAAAGCGTCGAAGAGTATGTCGCATCACTTGGCCAGACACTGAGCCGGATCATCAATGCGCCAGGGCGGGATATTCGCGGCCCGGCAGGGATGAGCCTGCGCGCGCCTTTTGTTGATGCGTCAACCTCAATTGATCCGACAAACAATGCCAATACATTTGTCTCCTATTATCCCTATGGCGCAATGATTGGTCTGGCGCTGGATTTGGAATTACGCAGCAGGTTTGAGGGGATCACGCTTGATAATTATATGCAGTTGATCTGGCAGACATATGGAAAATCTGAAACACCCTACACAAATGAAAATCTGCGCGACACACTGGCAGAACTGACTGGTGACCAAAGCTTTGCTGAGGCGTTTTTTGAAAACTATATCGATCAGGGGAATTTGCCTGATTATACCCCGCTATTGGCGCGGGCCGGGCTTGCGCTAAATCCTGTCGGTGGTGGCGCGTGGATTGGTGGCGTTGGCTATGATATTGATGGGGAGACCGTGCGCATTGCGGCCAATACCTTGCGTGGAACACCACTTTACAAGGCTGGCCTTGATCGCGGGGATGAGATCACCCGCTTGGGGCGGTTTAAGGTCAAGAGCGCGAGCGATATTTATGAAGCGCTCAATCGGCATGCGCCGGGCGATTACTTGGAGGTTGAGTACATTCAGCGGGGCGTCAAACGTGTCAGTGAGATCGAGCTGGAAGATGATCCAGCGCTCAACCTATCGCTCATGGAGGCCCCAAACCAGGCACAATTAGCCTTTCGCAAAAGCTGGCTGGGTGAGTGATGTTCTTATGAAGTAAGCTGGAGCGGGTACACGGGATCGAACCGAGATCGATAGCTTGGAAGGCTACTGCATTACCATTATGCTATACCCGCAACAGAACGGTTAGTTACAACCGCTTTGCCCGCCTGACAAGGCTTTTTGCGTGTATAAATGTGGCGCATACCTTTGCCCTGCAGTTGTCAGGAGATTTTGGTGGTTTCGCCTTATCCGTAAACATCTGCTTGTTGGGATTGAGGGATCAGCCCGGGGGACGTGGCTGTGCCTAGCGCATTGGCGACCGGGTACACATACACCCTGCCAGCTACAATTTTTGTAGGATAGGTTACAAGGGGCCTGCGCCGTTTTTTCTGCGGATGGCCGTCATTGGCACTGTATTGAAAGCCATGACAAGGGCATGTGATAAGCCCGGCAGAAACCATACCTTCCCCGAGCGGTCCGCCCTGATGGGGGCAGTTGTGTGCAACGGCCCAAACCTTGTCAGCCTCCCGGAAGATGGCGATCATTTCCCCTCGGGGCGGTTTGATTCGTAAAGCGCGTGCCTGTGGCATGTCTTCTGTTCTGGCGACCAATATCCAGCCATCCGGGGAGAGCCTGCTGGGCCGTTTCAAACTCGCCAATCCGGTTGCAATATGCAAGCTGGCTAAAAAACCTGTGCCGGCTGCCAGAGCGAGCAAATAAAGGGTTGGCTTTCCAAGCTGGACAACACCATAGGCAATATGCGCAACCAGCAGCGCATAGGCAAAATAACCTGCCATATGGAGCCCCTTCCAAATTCTGGCACCGAGCCATATTTTGATTAGGCCATGGCTGGTGATAGCCATCACGCATAAGATAACAAATGCCAAAGCCCCAAAGCCTTCATGGCGGAGGCCGGATTCCGGGGTCAGATGTAGCAAGGTTTGTAAAGGTTGCTTCAGGCCGATCCCCGTATTGCTCCAAAACAGCGTGAAAAACACATGGGCGCTTGCGAGCAGAAAGGCGAATAGGCCAAAATAGCGGCGCAGTTTAAGCAGCGGCATAAGGCGTGCAGATAGTCGTGATAAGGGGCCGATGAGCAAAGTAAAGCTGAACAATCCGAAGGCAAGCAAGCCGGTTGCGCCGGCCAGGGGATGCCCCTCGCCCGTTCTGGGTCGTGTCATATCAGCGACAGATGCCTGTTGTGCTGCATGATAGACGAGAATAGCCATTAAGGGCGCTAGGCTCAGCCAAATCAGCAGGTGCAAATGTCTTTGTTGGCGTGTCATGTCCTCATGCTCAACTCCCGTCAGGCGATCATTACAAACCAGAACAGCGCTGATTTCAATCACCCACCCCGATAAGTAGAATCATGAGTGGAGGGACAATTAGCTCTCTGTGTAACGGTAACCTACGCCATAAAGGGTCTCAATCGAGTCAAATTCACCGTCAACTTGGCGGAACTTCTTGCGCAGGCGCTTGATGTGGCTGTCAATCGTGCGGTCATCGACATAGATTTGATCATCATAGGCCGCGTCCATCAGCTGGTCGCGATTTTTGACATACCCTGGGCGCTGGGCAAGACTCTGAAGGATCAGGAATTCGGTCACGGTCAAGCGCACAGGTTCATCGGCCCATGTGCAAGCATGGCGGTTTGGGTCGAGGGTCAAGCGGCCACGAATGATCGGCTTATGGTCACCCTCTTCAGGGCCGGCCACGCCGCCACGCGCCCGGCGTAAAACCGCTTTAACACGCTCTGACAGCAAGCGGTTTGAACATGGCTTGCGCACAAAATCATCCGCGCCAATATTGAAGCCAATCACTTCGTCGATTTCTTCATCTTTTGATGTCAGGAAGATAACCGGCATATCAGAGGTTTGGCGCAACCGACGCAGCAGTTCCATGCCATCCATTTTTGGCATTTTAACATCGAAAATAGCGATATCCGGAGGCGTTTCAGTCAAAGCAGGTAAGGCGGATTGGCCATCAAAATAGGTGCGAACCTGATAACCCTCAGCCTCAAAAAACATCTTAAGGGATGTGACGATGTTCTCGTCATCATCTACCAGCGCTAATGTCGGCATATCTGCCTCCCCAATTTACATACTCTGCCTGAGTATCAGGCCTGTCTCTTTCAATCACGGTTCTCTTCAATGGAAAAGCCCCGCGTCTTCCTACATTACAGATTAGCAATGTGGCGGCAGGCGTGCGCAAACAAGACGATTCTAAGGAGAGGTTATGAAAGCGCTGCCTTATTCCTTAATTATACACGCTTTTTACGGCGCAGCCGTTTCCAGAAGCGCCGCCGCTCTGGTACGGGAAGAGGCGCTAGATTTTCAACAAACGCCTCTGCGCAAGCCCGCCAGGAATAGCCTTCTGCATAAGTGCGCGCGGTGGTGCGGTTCAGATCCAGACAGGACAGACAGGCTTTGGTAAAATCTTCATCGATGATGCCAGCGTTTGAATCAGGAATGATGTCGCGTGGGCCAGGAGCATCAAAAGCGGCAACTGGAGTGCCAGTGGCCATGGCTTCAAGAATAACAAGACCGAATGTATCCGTCAGGCTTGGGAAAGCGAAAACATCTGCGCTGGCAAAGCAGGTGGCCAGGTCGTCACCAAACTTCGCACCCAAAAAATGCGCTTCAGGATACTTTTTCTTCAATTCCTCAAGCTGTGGGCCTTCTCCGATAATGACTTTTGAGCCGGGCAGGTCCTGCTCGATGAAGGTCTCAATATTCTTTTCGACCGCAACACGGCCAACATTCAAAAAGATTGGGCGGGGCAAGCCTTCAAAAGGGTCACCCTTTGCGCCTTCTTCAATACGCTTTGAGGGGTGGAAAAGCGTTGTATCAACCCCGCGTGTCCAGCTGACGACATTGTTAAAGCCGTGATCTTCAAGTTCTTCGCGCATCGAGGGTGTCGCGACCATGACTTTGCCTGAATAGCGGTGGAACCAGCGCACAAATTTATATCCCCAGCTTAGCGGGATAGGAAAACGCGCTGAGACATATTCAGGAAATCGTGTGTGGTAGGAGGTTGAGAAGGGGTGCTTATGCTTCAGACACATCGCCCGACCAGCCATGCCGAGTGTACCCTCTGTTGCAATATGAATGGCATCCGGCTCAAACGTATCGAAACGGGCGGCGATGTTTTTCTTGGCCCCAAGTGCAAGACGGATTTCAGAATAGGTCGGCAGTGGAATGGTCTTGAACCCATCGGCAGGTGAGACAATTTCCCATTCATGTCCCATCGCTTCGCACTCTGCGATGACACGTTTCATCGTGCGCACAACGCCGTTGACCTGAGGCTCCCAGGCATCGGTAATCAGCATGATCCGCATATATGTCAGTCCCTCACAGTTTTCCGACGAACGGCAATTTGGACCTCTGCGAGGCGAAGGTAAAGCAAAGATGTGAAAACAGAGGCGAAAAAACCTTCACTCTGTTGTCGGTATTAGGTCTCCAGCACAAGATCATCTCTGTGGATGATGGCCGGACGACGAGCTTTCCCGCCTAAGAAGGCCTCAACTTGATCAGTTTGTTGACCGGCAATCCGGGCGATATCAGCAGACGAATAGGCGGTGATGCCTTTAGCGATAAATGTGCCATCCGGGCCCAAAATACCTAGAATCGCACCACGCTCGAATGCGCCTGTAACACCGATAACCCCAACAGGCAGAAGGCTGGCCCCGCTCTGCAAGGCCTTGATTGCGCCGGTATCAATTGTCAGCGTGCCTTCTGGGTGGATATGTCCCTTTAACCATGTTTTGCGCGCATTGGAGGGGCTAAGGCCCGGCAGGATCCAGCTTGCACGTGCGCCTGTTTCAAGTGCGCTGAGCGGGGCAGCGTGATTGCCGCGCGTGATTACTGTTGCACAGCCTGCATCCTGTGCAATCCGGGCGGCGGCAATTTTCGTCGCCATGCCGCCAGAGCCAACGCCAGTATCCAGATTTGCGCCACCCGCCATCTCATCAATTTCCGGGCCAATCTCTTTGAGGATTGGAATATGTTTTGCATGAGCATCCCTGCTAGGGTCTGCGGTGTAAAGCCCATCTACATCAGAGAGTAAAACCAGCAGATCAGCGGAGACCATTTGTGCCACGCGTGCTGCGAGCCGATCATTGTCCCCATAGCGAATTTCTTCTGTTGCGACCGTATCATTCTCGTTGATCACAGGCACGATATCCGCCTCAAGCAAAGTCTCTAGCGTCGCCCGGGCGTTTAGCCAACGGCGGCGATGCTCGGTATCCTCCAGAGTAAGCAGGGCCTGCGCAATGGTGATGTTGTGCGTTGAAAAGGCCGTCCCCAGCGCTGCCATCAAGCGAGGTTGCCCCAGGGCGGCAGCCGCCTGCTTCTCATCCAGTCGGCGTAATTTTGTCTGCCCCAGGCTTACTTTGCCAAGTGCGATCGCCCCTGAGGTCACAAGGATGATATCTCGATTTTCGGCGCGCCATTTGCTGATATCTTTTGCAAGTCGGGCCAGCCAATCTGCGCGCGGATGACCGTGTTCGTCTGCGATCAGGGCGGAGCCGGTTTTGATAATGATGCGTTTGGCATCGCTCAGAGATGGAAGATCGGTCATGGCTGCCAGCCATTATCCTCTAATAGAGGATCGTCAGCCGTGTCTTCAGCGCGAATTACACCTAAATGTTGCGCAATCTTTGAAGTTGCCTGCTTTATGCCTTTGCCTGATACGCCTGAAAGCAGAAGAGGGATAGACCCGCTGGCTTCTTGCAGCGCAGCGGCTTTTTCAGCTATTTCTGCATCGGTGAGGGCATCAATCTTGTTGAGAGCAAGAATTTCAGGCTTTTGGGTTAGTCCCGCCGCATAATCGGTCAATTCCCCACGAATTGTGCGGTAGGCACCTGCGACATCTTCCTGAGTGCCATCAATCAGATGCAGCAAAACCTTGCACCGTTCGATATGGCCGAGAAACCGCGTCCCCAGGCCTGCTCCTTCAGCGGCTCCCTCGATGAGCCCTGGAATATCAGCCAGCACAAAGCGGGCGCCAACCCCTAAATCGACAACACCGAGCCCGGGCGAAAGCGTTGTGAAGGGATAATCGGCAATTTTCGGTTTGGCCGCACTGACTACAGACAGGAACGTTGATTTGCCCGCATTGGGCAGCCCAACCAGGCCAGCATCAGCGATCAGTTTCAACCGTAGCCAGATGGTGCGCTCTTCGCCCGGGGCACCCTTATTGGCTTGGCGCGGGGCACGATTGGTTGACGACTTAAACCGCATATTGCCCCAACCGCCATTCCCGCCGGGGGCCAGCAGTACCTTGTCACCAATCTCGGTCAGGTCAGCAATCAGTGTTTCCTTGTCTTCCTCGAAAATTTGTGTGCCGACAGGCAGTTTTATGATGTAATCCTCGCCGCCTTTACCAGTGCGTTGTTTGCCCATGCCATTTCCGCCGCGTGGCGCTTTGAAATGTTGTTGGTAGCGATAATCAATAAGTGTATTGAGCCCCTCAACGGCAACCGCCCAAACATCGCCGCCTTTGCCGCCATCACCACCATCAGGGCCACCAAACTCGACATAGGCTTCGCGCCGAAAGGAAGACGAGCCATTCCCGCCCCAGCCGGAGGCGATATAGATTTTGCATTGGTCGAGGAATTTCATGTTGAAGGTGTCTTTACTCTTTAGGGCGCGCAAATGTGGTTTTCAACGCCACTTCTATAGGAGCATTCAGGATATAGCGAGGGGAGACCACGCTGCAATCACGTCCTTTGACATACATCTCAATATCGCCAGCATAGGTAAAGCCAAGTTTGGTGAGCACCTTGCCAGATGCCGGATTGTCAAAGATATGTCCGGAGACAAATCGCGTGACCCCCATTTCGTGTTGTGCCCATGCAAGCAAGCCCGCTGCTGCTTCGGTGACATAGCCTTGGCCCCAATAGGGTTTGCCGATCCAGTAGCCGATCTCCCAAATGTCATCGTTCACCTGAAACATGCCGACCGATCCGATCAGGCCATGATCTCCATGGTTCAGGACAAACGCATATTCAGTACCTTTGATACCAGACTTGGCTACGCGTTTGATCCACTGCTTTGCATCTTCAAGCGCATATGGCCAGGGGGCACGCGCCAGCATTTTCACAAGGCTTTCTTCCTGAAAATACGTCGTAATGTGAGGGGCGTCTTCGGGTGTGGGCACACGCGCGCTTAATCGCTTGGTTTTAAATGTCTTGCTCATAGGGTCCTCCTAAAATAGGGGAGGCCGGACATAAAAAAGGGAGGCGCGGATGGCCTCCCTTGATCTTGATCGTTCAGGCCGCGTCTCGCGCAGCCTGCTCTGTCAGACTGCTATTCTGCTGCTTCAGCCAGCGGAGTGACAGATACAAAGGATTTGTTGTCACGACGGCGCGTGAATGTCACATGGCCTTCAACGAGCGCAAAAATTGTGTGATCCTTGCCAAGACCAACGCCTTCGCCCGGGTTAACTTTCGTGCCACGCTGACGAATGATGATGTTGCCGGGCACAACGTGCTCGCCGCCATATTTTTTGACGCCAAGATATTTAGGATTGGAATCGCGGCCGTTACGGGACGAACCACCTGATTTTTTATGGGCCATTATGGCACTCCTACTTATTTATAAGGCTTCAAGTGACCTTACGTGATTTATGCGTCTTTTGCGAACTCTTCAGCCTGAGAGACCCAATCATCGCGCGTGATACGCCCAGGGAAACTCATTTCCTGCTCCAGCTCTTCAATCTGATCGCTCTTCAGGGCGGCCACTTGCCAGAAATGGAAGATACCTGCTTCGTTCAGCTTGCCTTCAAGCACTTTGCCAACACCTTTGATTAGTTTCAAATCATCAGCTTCACCCTGGGGACCTGACAGCCGTCCGCGCGCATCCATTGCGCTGGTATCTGCTTTTGCCTTGGGAGCCGGTTCTGCTTTTGGAGCAGCTTTCTTTTTGGCGGGTACTTTTTTGCCGTCTGCAAGGATCGACGTAATCTTTACGACCGTTTCAAGCTGGCGGTGGCCTTTCTTGCGGCGATAGGTGTTCCGCTGGCGCTTCTTCATAATGATGACTTTGTCACCCTTACGTTGGTCTGTCACTTCACCAACCACGCTGGCACCGGCCACAAGCGGCGCGCCAATGGTCGATTTTCCATCTGCGCTGACAACAAGAACCTCTTCAAAGGTCACTTGTGAGCCAGCTTCAGCATCGAGTTTTTCAACGATGATCTCGTCGTTTTCGGCAACTTTGTATTGCTTGCCGCCTGTTTTGATGACCGCGAACATGGCTCATCCTTTCGGGCACTGGAAGTGCGTTATAATTACATGAACGCCCGCGCGCAGGTGCGGCGGGTGTGAAGGGCGCGAAAAACCACAAACACAGCCCTATGTCAAATGTGATTTGGGGGAATTATCAGCTTTTCTTGCTTTCAGGCAAAAGGGGGGTGGGTGTGGGCCTTTGATCCCCGGAAAATCGTAAGTGTTTTAGGGCTTGCCGAGGCAGATTATACACCTTATTGAGCCGTCGATCGGAGAGGTGCTAGAGTGGTTGAATAGGACGGTCT
>CAYUFN010000085.1:0-12283 GCA_964443965.1 uncultured Hyphomonas sp.
CTTTAGATGTAATGAGATTATCAGGGCTGAGCACACATAGCCGGAAAATGATATTTTCAAGCTCGCGAACATTCCCTGGCCAGTGATACGTTAAAAAGGCATCCAAAGCGCTCTGGTCAAGCTGTTTGGCAGGCAGGCCTTGATCACGCGCCCTAATAAGAAAGGCCTTCGCCAGATCGGCAATATCCTCACTTCGATCTGAGAGGCTGGGAAGCGTCAGCCGTACGACGTTCAGCCTGTAAAAAAGATCCCGCCTAAACTGTCCTTCGATCACCTTTTTATCAAGATCATGCTGTGTTGCAACAATGAGACGCGCATGCTCGGAGCGCCTGACCAAGTGAATCAATCGCGCCTGAGCTTCAAAGGAAAGGTCTGCGATTTCGTCTATATAAACAGTCGCATGTTTCTCATCACGTATAGCATCTAGCGCGGCACCCATCTCACGATCATGTAACCCATCAAGATCAAGCGGAATGAAGGGGTTTGCATTGTGTTGACCAAGATCGTGGATCGCTCTTGCCGCAAGTTCTTTACCAGTACCCGGTTCGCCTTCAATCAAGATAGTGAGGTCAGTATTCATGACCCGAGACACAACCCGGTAAACTTCCTGCATTGTTTCGGATCGCCCAATTAGGGGCAACACAGCGTCCCGCTCGGCTTTACGTGTTTCCCGATCAATTTTCCGGACGCCGCTTGAGGATTTTTTTAAAGCGCGTGAAACAAGGCTTGATAATGCTTCGATATCAAAAGGCTTTGGCAGGTAATCAAACGCACCGTGCTCTGCGGCCGAAGCGGCCGTTAAGATCGTGTTTTGGCCACTCATCACAATGAATGGCAAATCAGGACGCTCCATGCGCATAGAGGGCATAATGTCAAAGATTGAGTCTTCATCAAGATACACATCCGTGACCACTACATCGCCTTCGCCATTGCGAAGCCAGCGTTGTAGTGCTTCAGGTGAGGCTGTTGTGCGCACAGCATAACCATCAGCGGTAAGCGTTTGACTGATAACAAGCCTGATTGCGGCATCATCCTCAGCCACCAGAATAGTTGGCTTTGACATCAACTTGCCCTTGTAATTGGTAGATAAATATTAAAAGTTGCGCCCCCAGCTTGACTAACAACTTCAACCTGACCTGCATGTGCCTCAATAACTTGATTGGCAACTGTCAACCCCAGACCGCTGCCGTTGGCTTTGCTGGTACGAAACATTTCAAAAATAGCTTTTTGATCTTTCTTTGTAATACCTGGCCCATTGTCCTCGATACTTACTTTGATCGCTCGAAAGACATCCGTGCGCTCGCCTGATTTGCTCTGACGGCCCAATGAGAAACGTGTTGAGATACCTACTCTATCGCCAAGCGCATAATCGCGAACAGCTTCGGCAGCATTTCGAATGATATTTTGGAAGGCTTCATGAAGGTGGTCCGCATCCACCTCTATCTCAGGCAAAGATGGATCAAAATTACGCGCAAACGCCACGCTTTTGCCAAACACAACCTCCTCTGCCCGAATAACTTGCTCAAGTATTTGATGGATATTGCAGGGCAAAAGTTTGGGGTTAGAAAATAATTCGAATGCAGATAATTTATCGATCAACCGCGTAATACGGTCACTTTCGGAAAGGATCAGCTCCAAAAGCTCCTTTTGATCTTCCCGAGCCCGGCGAAGCAATAATTGGGTTGCGCCTGAAAGGCCCGCCAAAGGATTTTTAACTTCATGCCCCAAGATGCGCGAGAAAGCAGCCAACCCAACCGTGTTCGCCTCGGACTTCAAACCGGCTACATTCGGATTAAAAGCGATAACAAAACCATGATCAGGTGTCGTTGCAGCAATGATATCACAAGGCCCCAAAGGCTTAAATGATGGGCCGTTAAGTCTTATACCGTCTCCAGATACATGCCCAAAACCAGCTTCTGCCTTATCCAAAAGCTCAAGCAAGCCGCAATCATGATACACAAAGTCTGAAATACGTTTGCCCGCGCCAGCATGCCGGGAAAACCCTAACAACCTTTCTGCAGCCGCATTCATTGTAAAAATGCGCCTTCTTGAATCCAATTGGAGCATTGCGACGGGCATGCTGTCGAAGTCAAATTCACGTAGTCTCTGGTCAACCGTACTCATCAGGCAATGTTTCTTTCAGCTGATACGTCGTAAAGATGCGAAAGTCGCACGAGCAGCTCTTTGACCGTGTCGATACGGCAGAGCTCACGCTGCAGCGTGCGGCGCAGGTTAAATGACAAGTCAATCGGAGCCTTGGCTATGCTTGCCGATAGATGTTTGCGGGAAATACGCACCCCTAAGCGTTCGCCATAAAGGTCGCAGGCATCAAGGATTTGTTCACACAGACTATTGAGGCGCATATCCAGATTAGGTGCTCGAAAGACGCGCCCCAGTAATCCGGAAGCAATTTCAGCAGGAAGCCACGGGCAACCAATTGCTGCGCGTCCTATCATCACGCCACACGCGCCAGACTGCTCAAGCGCGGCTTGTGCCTGCTCTAGGTTTGCAATATCGCCATTCGCCACAACCGGTATATTCACCGCAGCAACAGTATCCTGTATACGCTGCCAATCAGCCTGGCCTTTGTAAAATTGGCAACGGGTCCGTCCGTGAACAGTCAGCCTTGTGATACCCGATGCCTCGGCTTTTCGGGCAAGGCTTGGTGCATTCAGGCTATTATCATCCCACCCCAACCGCATTTTCAAAGAGACTGGAACCCCATCAGCGCCTTTGATGGTTGCATCTATAATCGCAGCTGCAAGTTCGGGCTCACGCATCAACGCAGAGCCAGACAAACCACCCGTCACTTTACGAGACGGACAGCCCATATTTATATCGATCATGCTTACCCCAGCTTTGGCCAGAAGCGCAGCACCAGCCTCCATGTGCTCTGGCTTACGTCCTGCTAATTGCACAATCCAGGGGCCGTCCCCATCATGCCTGCAAGTCCGGCGGACAACATCAGGGCGCGATGCAATAAGTTGCTCACTCGCTGTCATTTCAGATACAACAAGCTCAGTGCCAAACCGCACAACTTGACGCCGGAATGGCGCATCAGTCGCGCCTGACATTGGAGCAAGCCACACTTCAGGTGCACTATTTTCAGGCATGCAAAACATAACGCTCTTTATATGCAAAAAATATGCACAAAAGATAGGCATTTTAAGACTGCAACACAGTAGGTTATTTTACACCAACATTGAAATGCTAGCCAAAATAGCTTTTGCAATCTATGGAAACACATGACCAAAGCAATAGCGATTATACTTGCGGCAGGCTCAGGAAGCCGTGCTGGCGGTGACTTGCCCAAGCAATTTCGGCAACTTGCTGGGCGCGCTGTTGTGGAATGGAGCATAAAGGCTTTTCGTGCACATGCAGACATTGAAGCGCTTATTCTCGTCAAGCCACCACAAGGCGGCGATATAAACGCGACGCTATTGCAGTCTTGCGATATGATTATAGAAGGTGGCCAAACGCGCGCGATGAGTGTTCAAAATGCCTTAGAGGCACTCAATTGCGAGGCACATACACCCGTGCTCATCCATGATGCGGCACGACCTGGCCTCTCACAGGGCATGATTTCAAAACTACTGGAAGCACTTAAGCATGCTGATGCGGTGGCCCCTGCGCTTCCAGTGACCGATGCCCTAAAGGATATCAGCCAAGAACCATTAGTGACCGTAGACCGCACATCGTTGCAACGCGTTCAAACACCACAATGCTTCAGATATGGGGACATTGCGAAAGCCCTGGAACTGGCAGATAAGATGATTGTTGATGATCTTGCAGCTATCGAGATGATCGGGAAGCGTACCAAGCTTATTCCCGGTGAAACACGGCTACATAAAATCACATATGAAGAGGATTTTGAGATTATGGAGCGTTTGCTTTCACCGCTCTACACACGTCCCCCACGCATGGGTACTGGCTATGATGTTCATAAATTTGGCCCTGGAGACCATGTCACGCTCTGCGGTGTGATCATTCCACATACACATGGGCTTGTCGGACACTCAGACGCTGATATTGGCTGGCACGCGCTAACGGATGCCATTCTCGGCGCTATGGCATTAGGCGATATTGGAGACCATTTTCCTCCAAATGATCCACAATGGAAAGACGCCGATAGCGAGCGCTTCCTAGAATTTGCAAACAAGCTCGCCAATCAGGCTGGGTATCAAGTTTCAAATGTAGACATTACGCTCATATGTGAAGCCCCAAAAGTAAAGCCCAATAGAGAGGCCATGCGGGCACGCACGGCTGATGTGCTTCAAATCTCCATAGACGCTGTAAGCGTAAAGGCTACAACAACAGAAAGACTTGGCTTTGCCGGTCGTCGTGAAGGCATGGCTGGACAAGCAGCCGTAGTTTTAACGCCATACGAAAAACTAACTTAGAGGCCACCGATGTTTCCTGACCGACTTATAAATTTAGCTCTTCTCATCTCAGATAATGCGCGGCAGAAACGCCTGCGCATTGCAACAGCAGAAAGCTGTACCGGTGGATTACTTGCCGGATTATTTACAGAGTTGGCAGGTTCTTCCAGCGTCTTTGAACGCGGGTTTGTAACCTACTCCAACCATGCCAAGCAAGATCAGCTCGGCGTACCAGGTGACATGCTAGCTGATTTTGGCGCTGTATCAGAGGGTGTTGTAAGGGCAATGGCTGAAGGCGCGCTTGCGGCCAGCCGTGCAAATATCTCAATTGCCATAACAGGCATAGCAGGCCCGGGAGGGGGAACACCGATGAAACCGGTCGGAACTGTCCATATTGCTGCAGCACGTGAAAACCGGGCAATTCTTCATGAGGTTTGTCATTTTGGGGATATTGGTCGAAGTGCTGTACGTGAAGAAACACTCGTGACTGCTTTAAAGCTGATTGATGCCCAGATAATGAGCTAGCAGCCCGCCTATATTATTCTCACAGCTTTTATTTCACGATGCACTTTGACTATGCGCCATAACGCATTTTGGCTTCATCTAAAAAGGTCTGCATGATGCGCTTGATAGCATATTCATGATTCGCACGAGCCAGTGCTCGCAGAATGAAGTTACTAAACTCATACTCGATGTAGAAATTGATACGAGTTGCTGTTTCACCCTGCGGGCTAAAATGCCAGGTATTGAGCAAATGCTTGAACGGTCCACGCACAAGGCCAACCTCAACATGATTTTCGATTGAGTTGGCTTTCACGTGCGTTGCAAAGTTATTTGTGAATCCCTTAAACGCGACAACCGCTTCACCGATGCAAGTTTTAACGCCGTCTTCTTCATGTGCCTTTGAAATTCGAAGCGCAGTAATCCATCTTACAAATTCAGGATAGCGTTGAATATCCGATACCAAATCGAACATTTGTTCGGGCCTATATGGCACAGTCAATTCTTCGGTATGTGTTTGCATAAACGACCTGCTAGTTTCGCGCCATGCTCGCAAACTTATCTTCTCGCGCTTTTCGGAGTTTCGCAAAGTCCTCTCCAGCGTGGTAACTAGACCGCGTCAGGGGTGAAGCTGAAACCATAAGAAACCCTTTTGATCGGGCAATTTCTTCATAATGCGCAAACTCTTCAGGTTCGACATATCGGTCGACAGCGGCATGTTTACGGGTCGGTTGAAGGTATTGACCAATTGTCAGAAAATCGATGCCAGCAGAGCGCATGTCATCCATGACCTGCATAACTTCCTCCTTTGTTTCACCCAGACCAACCATCAAGCCCGACTTGGTAAACTGGCTAGGATCGCGTTCTTTTACTTTTTCAAGAAGGCGGAGAGAATGGAAATAACGGGCACCGGGTCGAATGGACAAATAGAGGCGCGGAACTGTCTCAAGGTTATGGTTAAAAACATCCGGGCGCGCATCAATAACTTTGTACTCCCAGTCTGTTTTGCGAAGGAAGTCCGGCGTTAGAATCTCAATTGTTGTTCCTGGTGACGCTTTGCGAATAGCGTTGATCGTGTGAACAAAATGCATGGCACCGCCATCTTCCAGATCGTCCCTATCAACACTTGTGATCACAACATGGGCGAGACCCATCTCAGCAACAGCTTCACCCACACGACGTGGTTCATCTTCATCTAGACCAGCCGGCGGTTTACCTGTCGCAACATTGCAGAATGAACACGCACGGGTACAAACCTCACCCATAATCATCATTGTCGCGTGTTTTTTTGTCCAACATTCACCAATGTTTGGGCAGCCAGCCTCCTCACAAACAGTTACTAATTGCTTTGATTTTACAATTTGGCGCGTTTCGGCATAGCCTTTACCGGTCGGTGCTTTGACCCGAATCCAATCCGGCTTACGCAAAACCGGTGTCTCCGGACGGTTACGTTTTTCAGGATGGCGATACGCGCGCTTCTGATGAGGGTGATTGATTAAGTTGGCCATAAACAGCTAAATGGACTGCATTGAGCTAACGATCAAGGTATACAAACGCAAAGCTGCTATACAATAAAGATAATCATGAGTGAGAAAATGAATAACGTCAGCGACTTAAAACAGATAAAGTATCGTGATTCACAGTCCAATATAGAGCTCTTTTCCGGCCTGATGCGCGCTAAAAAACAGTTTGGTGCCTCCAAAACCGCGCTTATTGATGGCGACGAACGCGAGCTGACCTATAATGATATCATTCGCGCCGCCTTCGCGCTTGGATCGGCCTTGAAAAAAGGAACAAAAGCAGGTGAAACTGTAGGTGTTATGCTGCCGACGGGCGCAGCAGCAATTATCGCTTTCTATGCCGTCCTCGCCTATGGGCGCATTCCTGCGATGATAAATTTCACAGCCGGTTCACGCAATATCAAAGCGGCCATGAAAGCCGGGCAAATCAAGCGGATTATTACAGCCCACAAATTTATCGAAATTGGTGCGCTTGACCCTTTAATTGAACAACTGAATGATACAGCTAACTTTGTATACCTTGAGGATGTCCGTGAAGGCCTCACATTTGGGAATAAAGTTGCTGGCGCACTGGGTCCAATCTTTCCGCGTCTCTTCAGATCGCCGGCAAACTACAAAAAAACGGGTGTTGTGCTGTTTACATCAGGCACAGAGGGAGAACCAAAGGGTGTTGTGCTTAGCCATAAGAATATTATGGCTAACGCAGATCAAGTGCGCGCACATATCGCTCTGAGCCCGACAACAGACTCATTGTTTAATCCACTCCCAACCTTTCACTGCTTTGGTTTGACTGTAGGCGCTGTCCTCCCCTTGATGGCGGGCATACCTGTTACTTGTCATCCGTCCCCGCTTCAGCCGAAGGAAATTGCAAAACGTATCCGCAAAACCGGAGCAACAATCGCGCTAGCTACTGACACATTTATCTCGCAATATGCCCGCGCTGGTTCTGAAGGTGATCTGAGTTCAGTACGTTTGGCTGTGTGTGGCGCAGAACGCGTCAAGGACGAGACACGCCAATTGGTTCGCAAAAAATTCAATATTGAAATCCTTGAAGGGTATGGCGCAACTGAGGGTGCACCTGTGATAGCCGCAAATAAGCTGGAAGCGAACAAGCCAGGTACAGTGGGTCTGCTTATGGAAGGTATGGAAGCTGAACTTGTACCAGTTGAAGGCATTGAGGAAGGCGGACGCCTGCGCGTTCGTGGCCCGAATGTAATGCTTGGATATCTGCGCCCTTCAAACCCGGGCGTTCTGGAAGAACCAGCAGGCGGCTGGCACGATACAGGAGACATTGTTGCAATAGATAATGAAGGCTTCATCCGCATCATGGGGCGCGTGAAACGTTTTGCTAAAATTGGTGGTGAGATGGTATCACTTGCTGTCGTGGAGAACTGTGCAAGTGCTATCTGGTCTGAAAGCATGCACGCAGCCGCAACATTGCCTGATCCCCGCAAAGGCGAACAGATCATACTCTTATCCGACAGCCCAGAAGCTAATCGCGATGATATACTCTCATGGTGTAAAAATCACGGGACACCCGAACTCGCAGTTCCGAAGAAAGTTTTTCTTGTCGACGAGATACCTGTTCTGGGAACTGGCAAACTTGACTATGGAGCCATCCAAAAGCTTGCCGAAACACTTGTTGAGCAAGGTTAGCGCACTTTACGGTAAAGGCCGCGAGAGATCTAAGAGCTTGGCACCATCCGCTGCGGTGAAAAGCAGGGTCGACGTATGTTTTCCATTATTTAAGTTCACAAGCGCATGACGGCGTTCATCACGCTCGCCAACAAAACCAAGTGTATTTTCAATAGCGATCATCTGATCTGCGGTTGCAATTTGAAAGTAAACATAGAAACTATCCCCATCTTCTTCCGCGCCAAGAAAGCTCACTTGTAACGGATCTGATTGCCCAGCTATCAAGAAATGTTCAAGCACGTATCGCCCTAATAGGGTTTGCCCTTCAACCGTTTCGGCAGTGTCCCACTCCAGCCCGTCAATAAAAGGTGCAAAGTCATGCACGGACAGGCGGTGTGTAACATGCCAAACCTTGTCAGCTTCATGCCATTCAAATGTGGTGACAGGGATGCCAACACGGTGCGCAAATGCAGGCGGTGAGATCAAGGAAGCCGTAAAAATACCAATCAAGCTGATTAAAAGGAACCGCTTATTTATCATCTTTATCAGCGTTACTTTCCTCTTCAATTCGTAAGGCTTGCAAGCTTCCAGGTTCGACCTTGAAATCCAAGCGTTGCATCAGATTTGGCCGGCTATTGCGCTTAAAAAGTTCCAACCGCTTCGGCTGTATTTGTCGTGGGAAGATATTATCACTTGTGTCCACATCTGCCGTTTCCCAGCGAGGATCAACCTCTACCGAAACAAGCTCCTTTGGCGTGATCACAAGCTTTGTGACCGTTTTTGAATTACGACGCCAAATCTCCGCAGGAAAGCGTAGTATCTCACTCTGTCCACCTTTATACGTTAACTCAACAATAATGGGCATCACCAGACCACCGCGGTTTGAAAAAGTCAGATAATAAAAGTTATCCGTGCTATCACGCGCTTCTCGCTCCCAGTCTTCTAACCCCTCGCTAAGCTGTCTGTAAGACTCGATGTCACCCTGACCATATGAGAATTCATCATACTCATTATAAAAATCTCTAAGGGCCGGGTTTTCATCAACACGCTTGGCAATATTGCTGTTTCGTTCAACAGTTAGCGATAGCGGCTCATCAGCTTTGGCTCTGCGTTGAAGTTCTTTTTCAGTCGCAGGATTTCCAGTATTCAAGGTGCCCTTAACGACATTATCAATTGAAATATCAACATGGTCAGTTGAATAGAACCAGCCTCTCCAAAACCAATCCAGATCCACGCCCGAGGCATCTTCCATAATACGGAAGAAATCATACGGCGTTGGTCGTTTAAACTGCCAGTTACGCGCATACTCAATAAAAGCTTCGTCAAATCGATCGCGCCCCATGATGGTTTCACGTAAAATGTTTAGGGCGACAGCTGGTTTGTTATAAGCATTATTACCAAACTGTACGATCGAATCAGACTGCGTCATGATTGGAACCTGTAGACTCGACTTCATATATTCAGTGATACTGCGCGGCTCACCGCTCCGCGAAGGATAATCCTCGTCCCATTCCTTCTCGGCGATAAACTGCAGAAAGCTATTCAAGCCCTCATCCATCCAGGTCCATTGACGCTCGTCCGAATTGACAATCATCGGAAAATAATTGTGCCCAACTTCGTGTATAATAACCGTAATTAAGCCATGCTTGGTGCGCGAAGAATAAGAAAGGTTTCCCTGCTTATCCTTCGAGGGCCGTGGGCCATTAAAGGTAATCATCGGATATTCCATGCCGCCTACCGGGCCATTTACCGATTGAGATGTCGGATAGGGGTAGGGAAATGAGAAGCGGGAGTAAACGTCAATCGTGTGGGCAATAGATTCTGTTGAATACGCCGACCAAAGAGGTTCAGCCTCATTTGGATAGAAAGACATAGCAAGCACATCCTCGCCGCCAGATTCAGCTTGCTCAACATTCATCGCATCCCAGATAAATTTTCGAGAGGAAGCAAAGGCAAAATCACGAACCTTTTCAGCCGTAAAGCGCCATGTGCTGGACCCGCGCGCCCGAGTTTGTTCATTCTCACGCGCTTCTTCCGGACTGACAATAAAGGTAATCTCTTCTGAATTATTTCGCGCTTGATTTAGTCGGCGCCGCTGTATCGCCGTCAGGACATCATCCTCATTTTGCAACACCCCCGTCGAGGAGACAATGTGATCAGATGGGACAGTAATCTCAACTTCATAATCACCAAACTCAAGCGTAAATTCACCGCTCCCCAGGAAGTTTTTATTATGCCACCCTTCATAATCTGAATAAGCGTGCATGCGCGGGAACCATTGCGCGGCCAGGAAAATACAAGTGCCATCTTCATCCTCACCATCAAAACACTCATAACCCGCGCGTCCACCGATCACGCGTGTGTCGTACATGTTAAATTTAAAATCGAGTGAGAAGCTTACAGTTGCCCCGGGTTGCAACGGCTCGGGCAGATTGATCCGCATATTTGTATCATTGATACTGTGGCTCAGGCGTTGGCCATCTTCTGATTTAACATTCGTAATCGTGTAGCCACCATCAAGTTGCTCAAGAGCGTCCGCCCTGCGAACATTATAGTAGGCAATTCTTCCATCATCGCTGGAAGTTCGGGTTAGATTATCAAAGCTGTCTGCTGCAAAACGGTTTTGGTCTAACTGCATCCAGAGATAAGCCAAAGTATGCGGTGAATTGTTCGTATATGTAATCGTTTCAGAGCCCGTTAAACGGCGCTGATCCTCATCCAGTTCGACGGAAATCTTGTAATCGACGGTCTGCTGCCAATAGGCTGGCCCAGGAGCACCCGAGGCCAACCGCGCTTCATTGGGTGTCGGAAAATCTTCGTCCAACTGGCGGAATTTATCTTCGAAATCTCCTTTAGTTTGCTGAAGCGCTTGCCCCTCAGCGTGTAATCCGAGGGTAAAAACAAGTGCAAGAACCAGAATAAAGCGCATAATAACTCCTAATATATGCTGCGCAATTTAGCGTCTTCTGAGGGGTAGACCAGCACTATTTTTAACTTCTTAAAGACGCGCACACGTGAATGTGATGCAAGCCACGACGGATAGAGTAGATTTGGGCCTAGAATTTGCTTCTTATGCAGTCAAACACGCATCATAATCGTCCGAGGGCAATCGCAACATGCCGCAAAACTTTTTCTCACCCCTCAGATTATTTATGGCCTTTTGCGTTGCTTTTGAACATATTTTCTACTTCCAAGCAGGTTATCCAAACTCACCTTTCGAGCTTGGGCACACATCGCTAGGCTACTTCGCAGTCAACGGCTTTTTTATTGTAAGCGGCTACCTAATCACAGGCAGTGCAGTGCGCTCACAGACGCTCACAAACTTTGCGCGTTCACGATTTTTGCGCATTATGCCAGCTTTGATCATCGTAACGCTGCTGCTCGGCCTGATACTGGTTCCCCTATTAGGCGAACGCGACATGAAGACTTATTTCTCCACGGGAACCGTCTGGTTGAGTATGCTAAAAGTCATAACCTTCATAGACAGCGCACCCGAGTGGCCAGGATTAATAATGGCAGGTAATCCATTCGCTGGCGATCTGACAGGCCCAATCTGGACTTTACGATATGAAGCTATCGCTTATCTCGGCACTGGCCTCCTCTTACTTTTCGGTTTACACAAAAACAAAGCATTGGCCGTTCTGGCAACACTTTCAGTCACAGCGCTTTTCATCCTCGATATGCAAACAAACTTGCTTAGCGACATTGCGCCAACGCTTGGTCCCCTTGTGCGCTTTGGCTCCTGTTACCTGTACGGAGTCTGCGCTTACTTATTTGCGTCTTATCTGAAATTGAATTGGAAGCACGCCTTACTCGGCATGCTGATCGGGGCGAGTATGATCATAAGCGGCATTGCGGCAGGTGAAGCGCTCATCAATTTTGCATTCGCGCCACTCATCTTCGCCATTGCGTTTGCAAACGTCTCTGCCCCTAAATGGCTAACTCCCTCAACAGACTATTCCTACGGACTCTATATTTTCCATTGGCCAATTTATCAGGTCTTGCTCGAGAGTTTTCCATCAGCGTCTATTATTCCACTACTCACCTTTATTGGTTTACCGCTTGCCTTTTTGGCCGCGGGGCTTTCGTGGCAACTGGTTGAAAAGCCTGCTTTAAAGCTAAAAGCAAAAGTCGCATTAAAGCCGGCTTAACCAGCAACAAAATCTAGATATGTAGCGCGCGGCCTTCCGCATCAAGTACAGCTTCATGCATCATTTCCGACAAGGTCGGATGCGGGAAGATGGTGTG
>CAYUFN010000086.1:0-12265 GCA_964443965.1 uncultured Hyphomonas sp.
ACGGTGGATTCGTAAGTTGGTGTAAACTCATCGAGAATATTCGAGCAAGCCGTCGTGCGCACGCCCTTGGTGCAGTAAAGGTCTTTAATCCCAAGCGGCGCGCCCTCCAGCTTTCCAGCCTCTCCGGCAGCCCGGCGTGCATCTGAAGCATCGGCCATTTTACGCGCGATCTCAGGCGTCTGAACCACATAGGCATTGATCGTTGGATTGGCTGCCTCAATCGCGCTGAGAAATGCGTCCGTCATTTCCCGCGACGAGAACGTTTTTGCTTCAAGTCCCTCAAGGGCCGCGGCAAGGGTCAGTTTTGTCAGATCCGTCATGCCACCTACTCCACAGATCTTGGGACAACGAAGAAGCCATCTTCGTTTTTGGGCGCATTGGCGAGCACCTGATCAACCTTGTCGCCATCGGTCACTTTATCTTCTCGCATCGGCAGGGTGGCCTCAACAACGGAAGTCATTGGCTCAACGCCTGCCACATCGACCTCGTTTAATTGATCAATCCAGCCCAGAATACCGTTTAGCTCGCCTGCCAGTGTTTCCAGCCGTGCATCTTCAACCGCAATGCGCGACAGCCGCGCGACCTTGCGAACATCATCTTTGGTGACACTCATGCGTCCAGTCTCCATCATTTTGCCCACCGATACGCGCCTCAGCGCTGGTGATCAAGACAGGAAAGCGATATGGGGTGTTTCATGGCCCTTATTGATCTTCTTGCAATGCCCAAATCGGGTGCTCTCATCGGCATTGATCCGGGCAGCAAAACGCTCGGCATAGCCGCCAGCGACGGGCTACGCCTGATCGCTAGCCCTGTTACAACGATAAAGCGCTCAAAACTTGCTAAAGATCTAGCCGCCTTATTCGCGCTTTATGATGAGCGGGCCTGCGTAGGGCTGGTGGTTGGTTTGCCGCTAAATATGGATGGCAGCGAGGGGCCTCGCGCCCAGTCTGCCCGTGCGCTCGTGCGCAACATCCTCAAACAGCGTGACGTGCCGATTGCTTTGCAGGATGAGCGTTTATCATCTGCGCAAGCCACGCGTGCCATGCTGGCGGCAGATCTCTCACGGGCCCGACGCGCAGAAATTATCGATGCCTCTGCGGCCTCTGTCATTTTGCAAACAGCCATTGATCGACTGGCTTAACGCGCCAGAGACGCCGTTTTCACCAACGCGAAAACAGCGCGTCCAACCTTAAGCCCAAGATTTTCAATAGCAGAGCGGGTCACCTGCACAGGCACCTCCAGGTCAGCACCAAGACTTAAAGTTACAGCCGCCATCGCGCTTTCAGGCCGCGTGTGAATAGCTTTGACGTGTCCCTGAAAACTGTTCTGAATACTCAGCCCTTCTGGTGCTTTTATCGACAGTGCAATCTCGCTTGACCGTAAAATAACCCGCACCGGGTCGCCCGGCGTATAAGCATCATCATAAGGCAGGCGAAGGGTCGCTTCAGAAATACTGATATCCATCAACTGCAAACGCTTATCAATCCGGGCAATCTGCCCGGTCAGGACCACGCCTGATCGTCCTGCATCTTCGGTTTGAAACCCATGCGCATTCAGCGTCTCAACTGTGTCGCCAAAAGCAATCTTGTGGCCTGCTTCCAAGACTAAAACACGGTCTGCAATGCGTGTCACTTCGCGCAGATCATGGCTGACATAAAGCATCGGAATAGCAAACTGGCTTTGCAGGCGATCCAGATAAGGCAGAATGTCTTGCTTGCGCCGATCATCGAGAGCGGACAAAGGTTCATCAAGCAATAAAAGACGTGGCCGCGTTAAGATCGCCTGAGCCAAAGCCACCCGTTGTTGTTCGCCTCCTGACAGGGTCTCAGGCTTGCGGTCAAACAGGCCACCCAGATCAAATGCACTGACGACATCTTCAAAACTGTAAGCTGGCTCCCCCTTCTGTCTTGCACGCGTATCAGCGAAAGTCAGATTACCATAAACATTTAGATGCGGCAGCAAACGCCCGCCTTGAAAAACATAGCCAACACCGCGCTTGTGCGGCAGTATAAACCGCTTTGAGGCCTTCTCTGCCCAGACATGGGAATCAAGCCGAATATGTCCAAGGTCAGGCGTTTCAAACCCAGCAATCAACCGCAGCAAGCTCGATTTCCCGCTACCACTTGGTCCGAACACAGCTGTGACACCGCACAGTGGTAAGGCCGCCCGCAAGGCCAGGCCAAACGCCCCGAACCGCTTTTCAATATCAATGTGCAACATCTCAACCGACATGAACAGGAAACCGCCGATTAAAGCTGTAGACGAACAAAAGCACGCAAAAAGAAAGCCCCAACAAAAGCGCAGATAGCGCATGCGCTTCGCCATATTGCAACGTCTCGACATGCTCATAAATGGCAATCGAAATAACTCGCGTGCGCTCTGGAATATTCCCGCCCACCATCAGCACGACGCCAAACTCTCCCAATGTGTGCGCAAAGCTCAGCACAGTCGCTGTCAGAAAGCCACGGGCGGAAGCTGGCACAGCCACAGTAAAGAACGCATCGAGCGGAGACGCGCCAAGACTGGCAGCCAGCTCTATTGGTGCTTTAGCGCTTGCTTCAAACGCGCTTTGCAAAGGCTGCACCATAAAGGGCAATGAATAGATGAGCGAGCCGATCACCAGCCCGGCAAAAGAGAAGGTTAGCGTGTCTCCCGTTAGGCTCAGCCAAAATCCGCCAATGACAGATTCAGGGTTTAGCGCAATCAGCAAGTAAAATCCGATCACCGTTGGCGGCAAGACAAGCGGCAGAGCCACCAGCGCCTCAACCACTGGCTTTGCCCGCGCCCGTGTGCGCGAAAGCCACCAGGCCAGTGGCGTGCCGATAATTAGCAAGATCACCGTTACCACAAAGGCAAGCTGTAGGGTGAGCATCAATGCAGAGAGATTGGGCAGACTCATAGCACATCATACCCTAATGTAGAGATGATGTCTGTGGCGGCCCTGCTGCGTAAAAAATCAAGAAAAGCAATTGCTGCCTGATTGTCAGCCCCTCGCTGGAGGAGCTGGGCCTCCTGACGGATGGGCGCATGCAGTTGGCCGTCTATAAGAAGCCAAGCCCCACGCGCAGCTTCAGGTAGTTCAAGCAGCTGCGACAGAGCCACAAAACCAATCTCAGCATTGCCCGTTCTGATAAACGCAAATGTCTGACCAATATTCTCGCCATAGACGAGTTTGTCTTGCAGCATCTCTTCAAAGCCCAAAGCCTTGAGCACATCGTGCGCGGCGCGGCCATAAGGCGCAAGCTCTGGATTGGCGATGGCAAGCCTGCGCAACTTCGGATCGATCAGGCGCTGCAAATTGATTGGCGCATTCTCAGGGTGCCAAAGAGCAAGTTGGCCAAGGGCGTAGGTAAACCGCATGCCTTCTACAGCATGCCCTCCTTCTTCGAGCTTTTGCGGCCGCAACTGGTCGGCAGACAAAAATACATCATAGGGAGCCCCTTGCGTAATTTGCGCATAAAGCGCTCCGGTCGAGCCCGTAACGATATCGATTTCATGCTCAGTTTCAGCTTCAAACCGAGCTTCAAGGACATCCATAACGGGCTTGAAATTCGTCGCTACAGCAATACGTGCGTCACTTGCATCAGTCATTTTATCACAAGCGACCAGCCCATAAATCGCGCAGATAAAAGAAACCCAGAAGCGTACCATACGCCCTAGAAACGGCATCTGTAAGAGAAATACAATACAAGCCTCGATACACAGCAAACAGGAGGCGGACTTGCTCGAATCCGATTATCGGCTTAAACGGCTAAAAATCAGGATGCATTGATCATGGCTTCTGCCACTTATGAGTACACATTCCAGCACAAGCATTTGCTTGGGATTGAAGAGCTTCACCCGCTCGACCTGACGCATTTATTAGACCTTGCTGAAACCTATGCTGAGCTGACCCGGCAAAGAAAAAGGCCCCCCCAAACCTTAAAAAACAAAACGGTGGTGAACCTGTTTTTCGAAAACTCGACCCGCACCATGTCCAGCTTTGAGATCGCTGCAAAACGCCTCGGCGCTGATGTGGTAAACATGCCAGTGGCCGCCTCTTCTGTGAAAAAAGGCGAAACGCTGATTGATACGGCTGTTACGCTGAACGCGATGCGACCGGACGCGCTGGTGATCCGGCATTCTTCTTCTGGTGGGGTCAAATTGCTGAGCCGAAAGGTCGATTGCGCCGTGATCAACGCAGGCGATGGAACACATGAACACCCAACACAAGCCTTGCTCGATACGCTGACCATTCGCCGCCACAAAGGCCATATTGAAGGGTTAAACGTCGTTATCTGCGGGGACATTGCCCACAGTCGCGTGGCGCGCTCGGCCACGATGGCACTGCATTTGCTTGGCGCAAATGTGCGTCTTGTTGCTCCTAAAACACTGCTTCCGGCTGGCACGAAGACATGGGGAGCCACCAGCGCGGGCACAGATTTTGACGTGGCGCTGAACGAAGCTGATGTCGTGATGATGCTACGCCTGCAAATGGAGCGCATGGACGGCGCTTACCTGCCAAGCCGGCGCGAATACTTCCGCTTCTACGGCTTGACCGCTGAACGCCTGGCAAAAGCCAAGCCTGACGCACTGGTCATGCATCCAGGGCCGATGAACCGTGGGATTGAAATCGAAAGCGCCATCGCTGACGGGCCGCAATCTGTCATCACTGAACAAGTGGAGATGGGCGTCGCGGTGCGTGAAGCCGTGTTGCACCTCTTGGCGGGAGAGGCCGCATGAGCGATATGATCATCCGCAATGCCCGCTTGCTAGATCCGGCTACGGGACGCGACGAAACGGGCGATATTGGTGTGCGTGATGGCGTTTTTATAAGCGCAGAACACGTAAAATCTGCCCCAAAAGACATTGATGCAGGCGGACTTTGCCTTGCGCCGGGTCTGATCGATCTGCGTGTTAAAACAGGTGAACCAGGCGCAAGCCATAAGGAAACATTGGCAACGGCAAGCCTGGCGGCCGTTTCAGGTGGCGTGACCAGCATGGTCGTGATGCCAGACACTGACCCGGTAATTGATGATGTCGCTTTGGTCGAGTTCATCGCCCGGCGCGGCGAAGCGAGCGGCACCAACCGTATCTACGCTGCAGGCGCACTGACACAGGGTTTGCACGGCGAGGCGATGGCGGAGTTGGGCCTGATGCAGGAAGCTGGCGCAGTATTCTTCTCCAATGGCGAAACAAGCCTCTCAAATGCCTCGGTGATGAAGCGCGCCATGACTTATGCAGGCAATATAGGCGCAACAATTTGCGTGCGCGCAGAAGATGCCGCGCTAATTGGGTCAGGCGTTATGAATGCCGGCGCTTTGGCCGCACGCATGGGACTTTCAGGCATGAGTGGCGACGCCGAATATGTCATGGGACTGCGCGATTTAGTGCTGGCTAACAAAACAGGCTGTCAACTGATCATTGATCAGGTTTCCACGACTGATCTGCTAGGCGCGGTTACCGATTTTGCCAAACAAGGCACCAATGTCCACGCGACCGTAGCGGCTCATCACCTGTTCTTTAATGAGATTGACATTGGGGACTATCTCACCCATTGCAAAGTTTCGCCGCCTTTTCGGGATGAGACGACACGGTTGGCTCTGATTGAAGGTGTACGCAAGGGAGACGTTTCGGCAGTCGTCTCCGCGCACAATCCTCAGCCTCCCGAAGAGAAGCGTGTGCCGTTTGCTGATGCCGCCTTTGGCGCGGCCGGGCTTGAAACAACGCTCTCAGCCATGCTCGCGCTGGTCCATGATGAGCATATGAACTTACTTGAAGCTCTGCGTCCGCTGACCAGCGGTCCGGCCAAACTGGCAAACCTTCCTGGCGGCAATCTGGCAGAAAATACGCCAGCCGACTTCATTCTGTTCGACCCGAACAAACCCTGGGTCTGCAAAAGCGAAGAGCTTCACTCGCGCTCCAAGAACACACCCTTTGACGGACGTCGCCTGATGGGCCGTGTGATGGCAACATATGTCGGCGGGAAACAGGTATTTGCGCGAAAGTAGAGCGACCTTCGCCTACTGTCCAATTTCCACGTGACACGCACCTGCGCGCGCCTTAAACGAGCCTTATGACCAACCTCATTCCAAACCAGCGCCATTTGTTCGATATTCCTGAGCATGTTGCCTATCTGAACTGCGCCACAATGGGCCCCTTACCAAAGGCTGCAGTAGAGGCAGGTAAAGCCGGGCTCGCGCGCAAAGCGCAGCCTTGGAACATTCCGACTGAAGACTTCTTTAAGGACACAGCCAGCCTGCGACCGAAGCTCGCCAAGCTCATCAACGCGGACGAAGCCGGCATCGCTTTTGTGCCATCGGTTAGCTATGCCATGGCGACAGCGGCGCAAAATATCGCGCTGACTAAAGACCAGACCATTCTCACAATGGCGGACCAGTTTCCGTCGAATATCTATGTCTGGCGAGAGCTGGCAAAGCAAACCGGCGCTAATCTGCGAACGATTACCGACCCAGATGGAAACATGTCGCTGTCTGAGGCCATGCTGCAGGCGATCGGGTCAGAGACCGGGCTTGTCACATGTTCACAGGTACGTTGGACTGATGGCTTGAAACTGGACCTTGAAGCCATTGGTAAACGTTGCCGCGAGGTTGGCGCCGCGCTGGTACTTGACCTTACACAAAGCTGCGGAGCCATGGTGTTTGATGTGAAGACTGTCCAACCCGATTTTATGGTCGCGGCCGGATACAAATGGATGTTCGGTCCCTATGCCACTGGCTTTATGTATGTCGCCCCAAAGCGACGCACAGGGCAACCACTTGAACATAACTGGATCACGCGCGAAGGCGCACGCGACTTTACCCAACTGACCAATTACCGCGATACGTTCGCCCCCGGAGCTGAGCGTTTTGATATGGGCGAACGGTCAAATTTTGCGCTGTTGCCAGCCATGGAAGCGGCTGTCGACCTGTTGCTTGATTGGGGCATTGCCAATATTGAACATATGCTGGGCCGACAAAATCGCGATTTGGCCAACAGGTTGAACGCGATGGGTTTACCCTGCCCTGAAGAGCGGGATCGCGGGCCACATTACCTTGGTGCACACCTCCCTGAAAACACGCCAGCAGACCTCACCGCGCGGTTGAAGGCCGAGCACATCCATGTTTCCAAACGCAACAATTCTCTGCGAATTACCCCACATCTATACAATACGCCCGATGATATGAATGCCTTGATCGATAGCCTGAAGCGCCACCTTTCCAGATAAGTTTTGGTGCTTTCCGGTGCGTTATGGCTTGCGCTTCGAGCAAGCTTTGCCCAAACTGATTTTCATAATTAATACATAGGGTTTAAAGGAGACACTTATGGCTAATCCACGCACTGTTGCATATGCCGATCTGGAATCGCTGGTTGGGGAACATGTTGGGACATCCGACTGGCATCAGATCGATCAAGACCGCGTTAACATGTTTGCCGAGGCAACAGGTGACCATCAATGGATCCATCTTGACGTTAAGCGAGCAACAGAGCTCTTTGGCGGCACAATTGCCCATGGATATCTGACGCTCTCTTTGCTTCCGATGCTCGGCGCTGAAGTGATGAGTGTCTCGGGTGTGACGCGCGGCATCAATTACGGCACGAACAAGGTGCGGTTTACCAATATGGTTCCGGTTGGTTCCAAGGTGCGCCTGTCCCAAACCTGCAAATCTGTTGAGCCAAAAGCTGGCGGCAAACAGGTGGTCATGGAATCCACAATCGAGATTGAGGGGCAAGAACGCCCCGCTTGCGTGGCTGAAGCAATTTCAGTCCTCTACGGATAGTCTTGTCCACTGAGACACGACTAAAAATGAACAGAGCGGCGGCGTAATGCTGCCGCTTTTCTAATCCAGTGTGTGTGAGCACAATGATTGAAGGGGCCACCATGAAAACACTATCTGCACTACTTTTAGGTGCCAGCGCGACACTCGCAATACTCTGCGCCCCTATTCACGCGCAGGATATAGACGCAGACATTGCCTTTGGTGATGATAGTAGTAGTTGGGCAAATGATGCTGAATGTGATGACCCTCGCTTTGAGGGCGAAGGCATGGCTGGAAATCTGAACCAGGACGATATTCTCAAAGACGCAACTGACTGCAAAGCGCTATTTGATGCGGGTAAAATCCAGCTGTCAGACAAACAGTATGATCCAAGCCTAACAATCGTCAATGGCACTGACCTGGGAGACAATTCCTATCGCTGGGCCAATGATGGCCAGTGTGATGATGCCCGGTTTGAAGGTGAAGGCATGGCAACCACGCCTTCCATTCAAGCCATTGAGAAAGACCGGAATGATTGCTCATACGGCTTCCAAACTGGCGCGTTGACCCTTGCATCAAACTTGCCAGATCCGGTTGAAACAGAATTTGATGGCATTGATTTTGGACACGATAAAGGGGACTACGCCAATGATGGCGAATGCGACGATCCTCGCTTTTCTGGGCCAGGCATGGGTTCAGTCGCCCTCTCTGGCGCCAATATTGGTAATGATCGCCTTGACTGCCTGACCTTATACAAAGCTGAACGGGTCGTTTTCAAAGCTAACCTGATCATTGATGGATACTTCTTTGGCGACGATGACAACCTCTATGCAAAAGACGGTGAATGCGACGACCCTCGTTTTCAGGGACACGGCATGGGTCCCAAGCCAACAATTTCTGGCATTGAACATGATGCCTCAGACTGCATGGCCAAATGGCGCGCCGGAGACATTGAGCCTGTCACCCATATGGATGTGAATGGCTTCCTCATTGTGGATGGTGTCGTTTTTGGAAACGATTCAAGCAATTATGCAAATGATGGTGAATGTGATGATCCGGGCTTTACGGGCCGAGGCGTTGCTGACAATTCAAATACTGAACATGCTGGCAAAGATAAGTCAGATTGCCTTGCAGGCTTCCAAAGTGGCAACATTAAACGCGCGCCTGTTATCCCAGTCGAGCGCAGCATAACAGTAGATGGCATTCGCTTTGGCGACGATGACAGCCAGCTTTCCAGAGATGGTGAATGCGATGACCCGCGCTTTACCGGCTCGGCTATGGCTACCAACCTGCATAATGAAGATATCGGGCATGATGCAATTGACTGCCTGTCTGCCTATCAGAACGGAAAAATCGTACCGAAATAGCGCGATTCCAGATTTATCACCTGGCCTTGAATTGATGTCCACACAGTTTAGCTTATGCTGAACAAAAAGGATCAAAAGGCAGCAAGATGACCTCTGATAAAAAGATCAAACGAAGTGCTCAGGAATGGCGCACGCGGCTCACCGACGAGCAATTCCGTGTAGGT
Organism: uncultured Hyphomonas sp.; assembly: GCA_964443965.1. Classification (GTDB taxonomy): domain Bacteria; phylum Pseudomonadota; class Alphaproteobacteria; order Caulobacterales; family Hyphomonadaceae; genus CALLCD01. Next base: position 9,271 of record CAYUFN010000086.1, read on the forward strand.
GTTAAAGAAGGCACTGAACGCGCTTTCACGCCAGGTAATTTAAATGATGAATACCGCAGCGGCGTATTCAAATGCGTTGGCTGTGGCACAGTGCTGTGGGATGCTAAACACAAATTTGACAGCGGAACCGGTTGGCCAAGTTTCTTTGCTCCTGCATCAAACGGAGTTGTGGAAACCAAGACAGACTTCAAACTCGTCTACCCACGCACAGAGTGTCATTGTGCGACATGTGGTCTGCATATGGGGCACCTGTTTAAAGACGGCCCTGCCCCCACCGGCGAGCGCTGGTGTATCAATGGCGTGGTACTGGACTTTGAACCTGAAGATGGCGAAAACGCCTAAAATCCACGATCCGCTCCAAAGCGAAACGACCAACATAAAAGAGAAGCTTGATGACTGACACAACTCCGCCAAGTGCAAAGCGCCTGCCTGAAACAATCACACAGCTAGATCGCACGCGCACCGATCCATATCATTGGATGAAGGATGAAAACTGGCAACAGGTCATGCGAGATCCATCAATCTTGCGCGAGGATATCCGCGAGTATCTGGAAGCAGAAAACGCCTATACCAAGGCGCACCTGGAGACACCGTTTGAAGCGCTTTGCGAGACACTAGTCGCCGAAATGCGCGGGCGAATCAAAGAAGACGCGAGTTCAGCGCCAGCGATTGACGGGCCTTTTGCTTACTATACACGTTATCGCAAAGGTGAAGAATATCCCGTCTTCGCCCGGCGCGAGGCGGCACACGCCTTTGATGAAAAAGCCAAAGAAACCATTTTGTTTGATGGTGCGCTAGAAGGCAAAGGCAAAGCCTATTTTGATATAGGCTCCATCACGCACTCACCGGACCATAAATTATTGGCTTATGCTGTGGACGAGCAGGGTAGCGAATATAGCACAATCCGTGTGCGGGATATTCTATCAGGTGCTGATCAAGGCGTTATACTGGCAACCACAACCGGCGAAGTCGTCTGGACACGCGGCTCAGATGCTTTTTACTGGGTGAACAAAAACGAGAATGGCCGCTCAAACAAGGTTTATCGACACGACCTGAAGGACCACAAGGACACCCTCATCTATACCGAAGAGGATGAAGGCTTTTTCGTCGGCATCTCAGAGAGCCAGTCTGGCGATATCATCTTCGTCACCGCGAATGATCACACGACATCTGAGTATCACTGGATTAGCGCCGATGAAACAAGCGCCACCAAGCTGCACTGTATTTCGGCCCGGCGCGAAGGGCATGAATATGACGTTGCCCATCATGATGGAGCTTTCTTTATACGCACAAATATAGATGGCGCTGTCGACTTCAAGCTGATGCGCGCCAAAATAGACGCAAGCACCCCCGACCAATGGCAGGATGTAGTCCCCCACCAACCCGGCTCTCTCATCCTCGGGCTGCACGCCCTAAAGGATTACCTTGTTCGGCTTGAACGGACGGATGGCTTACCCCGCATCGTGATACGCAATCGCGCAGATGGCCACGAACACGAGATAAGTTTCGACGAAGGCGCTTATGCCCTGGGTCTGTCAGGCGGCTACGAATATGATACGAATGATTTGCGCTTCACCTATGCCTCTCCCTCAACACCTGGGCAAGTCATTGATTACAATATAGAAACCCAGGATCGCATTGTCAGAAAGACACAAATCGTGCCGTCAGGCCACGAGCCGTCCGACTATAAAGTTGATCGGATAATGGCAAAGGCAGAGGACGGCGCTGATATTCCAATTACGCTGTTACGGCACGTAGACACACCGATGGACGGCAGCGCGCCGCTTCTACTTTATGGATATGGCTCTTACGGGATCACGATTCCTGCAAGCTTCTCAATTTTGCGCCTCTCACTGGTAGACCGTGGATTTATCTATGCCATTGCACATGTACGCGGCTCTACAGCTAAAGGGTATCAATGGTATTTAGACGGAAAGCTGGATAAGAAAATAAATACGTTCACAGATTTTGTAACAGCCGGTCGCCATCTTGTCGCTGAAAACTACACACGCGCTGGTAACATTGTCGGAATGGGCGGCTCGGCCGGGGGGTTGCTAATGGGAGCTGCCAGCAATTTGGCGCCGGACTTGTTTGCAGGCATTATCGCTGCGGTTCCTTTTGTTGATGTGCTCAACACAATGTCTGATGCCAGCCTCCCCCTCACCCCGCCCGAATGGCCCGAATGGGGCAACCCAATTGAAGATAAAAATGCCTAAGACCCTATTCTTTCATGGTCGCCTTACGATCAGGTTAGCGACAAACCCTATCCTGCCATGCTGATTACAGGCGGTTTGTCAGATCCACGCGTCACATATTGGGAGCCTGCCAAGTGGGCTGCCAAATTGCGCCATGAAGCACCAGAGGGTGGCCCGTATTATCTTCGCATTAATATGGAAGCAGGCCATGGCGGCGCAACCGGACGTTTTGAAGGCTTAAAAGAAACCGCGCTTGAATATGCCTTCGCCTTAAGCGTAACTGGCAAAGTGTAACCCCTAACAACCATTGTACAACATAGAAAAGCCCTGACCAAAATCTGATCAGGGCTTTCTTTTTGCTTAGTAATCGGCCGGGGCGTTAGAGTACCTTGTTCAGGCTTTCCTGCGCTTCTGCCAATCTTTCCGGCAAGGTATTACACGCATCCGAAGTATCCCCCAAAACCGCCAGACGATCGCAAGCTTTTTGCTCGTTCTCAAGCTCCTGAACTTTGCTTCGCGCTTCAAAAACTACAAGTGCTTTTGCAGTCGCTTCTTCAGAGTCCATGAATTGCAACCATCCACGGCCACCGCGATTATTGGCTTGGCGGAATGCCTCTCGCGCACCTGAACGATCATCTCGCTCGTAGCGAGACTGACCGATTTGCACCCATGCAAAGCCGCGATCTTTTACGCCGCCCTTGTTAAGGGCCTGAGTGAGCGCCTGTTCAGCTTTTTCCCACTGCTGAAGGTCAGCATAGGAGCGGCCTAGACGTTCAAACATCTCGCCATTAGAGCTGATA
>CAYUFN010000087.1:0-12238 GCA_964443965.1 uncultured Hyphomonas sp.
TTTTTCAAGCCGAATGCACCAGACCTGCTGCGCGCGGCCCTGGCCAAGCCCGGCTACAAGCCTCGCCCGCTTGCGCTTGGCATTAACACAGATGCTTATCAGCCGATTGAGCGTGACACGCGGCTGACCCGCGAGATTGTCTCGATCCTTGCCGCGCATAATCATCCCGTTAGTTTTCTGACAAAATCAACACTGATCCAGAGAGATATAGACCTGATCGCGCCAATGGCCGTTAAAGGGCTTGTGCGTGTTGGCATCTCGATTACGACGCTCGACCGGGGGCTTGCCCGCCTGATGGAACCGCGCGCGGCCACACCAGCCAAACGGCTTGAAACGGTCAAAGCGCTCAGCGAAGCTGGCATCCCGACGATTGTGATGAATGCCCCTATTATTCCAGCCTTGAACGATCATGAGATTGAGCCGCTTCTGGAGACTGTCAAAGAAGCCGGCGCGCACGGCGCGGGTTATGTTCTCTTACGCCTGCCACATGAGTTAAAAGATATTTTCCATGAATGGCTGGTGACGCATTACCCTGATCGTGCCACGCGGATCATCAATCATTTGCGCGAAATGCGCGGTGGCAAAGACTATGACGCCCGCTGGTTTCAACGCGGGCGCGGCCAAGGGCCTTATGCCCGTTTGATTGGGCAAAGGTTTGCCAAAACACTGAAGCGGCTAAAATTTGACGGCACGCGCCCGAAGCTGCGCACAGACCTGTTTCAGGTGCCCCCACAATCAGGAGATCAGATGGATCTTGGTGTATAAAAATTCGATTTTAAATACTCTGTTAGGAAAATCAGGGGCGAATAGCGATTCCAGATTATTGAAAACCGAATCGGACCCGCAAAATGGACCTGACACCGAACACGATCATCGAAGGCGACTGCATTGATATTCTCTCCCGCCTGCCCGACAAATCGGTCGATCTGGTATTCGCCGATCCGCCTTACAACCTCCAACTTGGTGGCGGACTAACACGACCTGACCATTCAAAGGTTGATGGCGTTGACGATGAGTGGGATAGATTTGACAGCTTCGACGCTTATGATCTGTTCACCCATCAATGGCTGACTGAGGCACGGCGTGTGCTTAAAGATGACGGCGCGATCTGGGTGATTGGCTCCTACCATAATATTTTCCGTGTCGGTACTGTTTTACAGGATAGCGGTTTCTGGATACAAAATGATGTGATCTGGCTGAAGACAAATCCGATGCCAAACTTCAGGGGCACGCGTTTCCAGAATGCGCATGAAACGCTGATCTGGGCTGGCAAATCAGAAAAATCAAAAGTAACCTTTAATTATCAGGCCCTGAAGACCTTTAATGATGATACGCAGATGCGCTCTGACTGGTTGATCCCGCTATGCACGGGCGGCGAACGCCTGAAGGGCAAGGACGGCAAAAAAGTTCACCCGACGCAAAAACCTGAATCTCTCTTAAAACGCATCCTGTTGGCCACGACAAACCCAGGCGATATTGTGCTCGATCCATTCTCGGGCACGGGCACAACGGCTGCCGTTGCTAAAATGCTGGGTCGGCAATATGTTGGCATTGAGCGTGATAAATCCTATCTCAAAGCCTCACGCGCGCGCCTGAAAGCCACTGAGCCAATTGGCGAAGACGCCCTACAGGTTCAGCAAAGCAAAAAGGCGCTGCCGCGCGTTCCTTTTGGGGCATTGGTGGAAACAGGCTGGCTGAAACCGGGCGACCGCCTGTTCAGCCCAAAACGTATGTATACTGCGCATATTCGCGTCGATGGATCGCTTTCAACGGGCGAAACCACAGGCTCCATCCACCGCGTTGGCGCACATGTGCAACAAGCACCAGCCTGTAATGGCTGGACTTATTGGCATTACGAAACTGACAAGCGCGACCTAGCACCGATCGATCTGCTGCGCCGCCGCTACCGCACCGAAATGGGGCTTTGCTAATCAGCCCCAAGCAAAGCAAAAGCCTTTGCGAAAACACTTGGCAAACCAGAAACATCTTTTAAGGGCACCCATTCACCATGCGGACGCTTGCCTTTAAGAGTGGCTTGCCAAACGGTAAGCCCCAGCGAAAAGTGTGTGAAGACATGGCGCACCTCGCCGCGTTGTCGCCAGTCAGCTTTGGCCGGGGCACCGCTCATCTTGCGTGCCTGTCCTTCGCGCCAGTCTGATCCGGGCAAGCCTAACATGCCGCCGAGCAAGCCTTTGTCCGGGCGGCGCTCGAGCAGGATATTTTCCCCATCAAGTAACAAAAAGACATGGCCAGTACGACGAGGTGTTTTCTTTTTTGTCTCTTTGATTGGATAACGCTCGGGCTGCCCTGCAGCACGGGCCTTACAGAAGTTGGATAAGGGACATATCAAACAATTCGGGCGTTTAGGGGTGCACACCGTTGCGCCCAGATCCATCAGGCCTTCGGCGAACTCAGCCGGGCAGTCGGCGGGGACAAGCGCTTGAACCTCGCGCTTAATCTCGGATTTGGCTATTTTAAAGGGCACCTCCAGTGCCAGCAATCGCGAGAAAACACGTTCGACATTTCCATCAACGGCGGCCGCCTGTTCACCAAACGCCAGGGCGGCCACTGCGCCTGCCGTGTAGGGGCCGATCCCCGGAAGCTTAATAAGCTCTTTTGCTGTTTTTGGAAATCCACCAAGTGCGACCACTTCGCGTGCGCATTTGAGCAAATTTCGCGCACGCGCATAATAACCAAGCCCTGCCCATGCGGCCATGACATCTTCATCTTTGGCTGCAGCAAGCGCATCGACACTTGGCCAACGCTTGGTGAAAGCAAGAAAGTAGCGCGCGCCATGGGGCACAGTGGTTTGTTGCAACATGATCTCAGCGAGCCAGACGCGGTAAGGATCAGGGCGTTGGCCTTTTGCGCGGACTTTTGGCCCCATACGCCAAGGTAGATCCCGGGCCTGCTCGTGATACCAATCAAGCAAAGCAGTCGGTAAGCCGTGCAAATTCTGACTCATTTCACCCTGGCACCTTTTCTTTCCCGCATCACACAGGCACAATCCCCAGCATGGATGAGAATGCAAGCCCCGACGCGCGAACACGCCCAACCAAAGTTGCTGATGCTGCGTGGGAAGAAGCGATGGCACGGGCGCGGCTGCGGCGGTTGCGGGCAAGGCCTGTGCGACGCCTCCCCAAGCCAATTGGCCGTGATATTCGCAAAATTACGCGTAAGCATCTCAAAGGCACAGGGTCACCACTGTCAAAGTTGCGCGATGATTGGGAGAAAATCGTTGGTGAAAAGCTTGCCAGATTTTGTCGACCGGAGAAAATCCACGGCGCAAAGACAGGGCGCACATTGACCCTACGCGTGCTGCCCGCTGCGGCTGCATTGATCCAGCATCAAAGTGAAACGATCCGGCAACGCGTCTCGACGGTAGCAGGCGGGAACATTACCAAGCTCAAACTTGTACAAGGGCCGTTGAAGGACGTTGCCGGGCAGATCCGCCGTCCGCCGCGGCCACTATCTGCCAGCGAACGCGCCGCTCTGGAAAAGGGCACTGCAAAAATTGATAGCCCAGCCCTGAAAGCAGCAATTGTCGCTTTAGGCCGGGCTGTGCTAACTGATGAAGCATAGATAATTTAACACTATAAATAATAGAGCTGTCCCATGAAAATGTTCCGCCGCTACTTTCTCGCCGCATTATCCGGTCTTATTCTTGCTGCCTGTGGTGGCGGGGATAGCGCCCGCCCATCAGGGGATGCCAAAGACCTCGTCGATATGACAATGGGATCAGAGACTGCCCCGGCCGTGCTGGTCGAATATGCTTCATCAACATGCGGTGCCTGCGCTTATTATTATGAAAGCATGCATGAAACGATTGAAGCCCTCACCGCAGAAGGCAAACTTTACTTCGTCTTTCGTGAATTTCCACGTGACCAGGTCGATATTGCAGGATTTGCCGTTGCCCGATGTGCTGGTCCTGAGAGCTATTTCAATGTCCTTGCCGATCTTTTTAAAAGTCAAAATGGTCTTCTGGCAGCCTCTAGAAACGGTACGATTCGCAACGCACTGCAGGCCATCGCCGCACGCCATGGGATTGATCAACAAAGATTTGAAAGCTGCCTGGCCGATGAAGAAATCAGAACAGCTATCTCGAATGCGGCTGTATTTGGAACCTAGGAGGGCGTTACAGGCACGCCAACCCTTTTCCTGAACGGTATTGAGCTTGAAGGAACAGAAGGGCGCAGCCCTGAAAGCCTTATCGCCCTGGTTGAGGCTGAACAATAAATGCAAATGCCCCGCAAACACTGGCGTATTAACAATTTGGCAATGACTCCGACTCACAATCCTTAAGTAAAGGTTATGAAAATGAAACCAATTTCACGCATCTTGACGAGCGCTCTTCTGGCTGGCGCGATAATCGCGGCATGTTCACCTGCTGGCGGTGAGTCCGCTCCCTCAAGCGGCGCGACCCAAGTCGATACTGGTTATCTGGACATTGTCTCTTTTAGCGATGAAAATGGCTCGGTGATCATTGGTAATCCAGATGCCAAAGTGGAGCTTGTTGAATACGCATCTATAACCTGCGGGCACTGCAAAGATTTTCATGTTGGCGTCCTTAGCAGCATCAAAAAAGACTATATCGCGACCGGCAAAGTGCGCTTTGTGTTTCAGGAGTTCCCAACACCACCTGTTGAAATTGCACTGGCTGGCTTTGCTCTGGCCCGTTGTAGCGGGGAAAGCGGCTATGTTGGCGCGCTGGATGATTTCTTCAATAATCAAGATGTAATTTTCGAGGCAGGTCGGGCTGGAACGATTGGAGAGGAGCTGATCGCATTCGGTGAACGCAACGGGATTAAAGAAGCAGGCTTTGAAGACTGCATTACCAATCAAAATTACCGCCGGGCGGTGTCTGCCTCTGTCACTTACGGACAAGATCAAGGTGTAAACTCGACACCGACATTGTTTCTGGACGGTGAAAAGCTGGAAAGCAGCGAATCTCGCACAGTGGCCGGACTAGCCAATCTGATCGATACAGCGCTTGAAGCTGCAGGCGAGACCACATCAACATCGGAAGACTAAACGCCACAGAGAGGGGCCGACATGCAAATTACGCAAATTCGCATCGCCGGCTTTAAATCCTTTGTGGATCCTACAGACGTGCCTGTTGAAGAGGGGTTGACCGGCATTGTTGGTCCTAATGGCTGTGGGAAGTCCAATCTTCTGGAGGCGTTGCGCTGGGCGATGGGGGCAAGTTCTGCGCGGGCGATGCGCGGCGGCGAAATGGACGATCTGATCTTTTCCGGATCGGATGGGCGGCCAGCGCGTGAGACGGCAGAAGTCACACTCGTTTTGGATAATTCAGACAGGAAAGCGCCTGCTGAGTTTAACGCTTCTGATACATTGGAGATTCTGCGGCGTTTAAAACGTGGCGTGGGATCAACTTACAAACTCAATGGCCGGACTGTACGCGGCAAGGACATTCAACTGCTCTTTGCAGATGCCTCTACCGGGGCCAATTCACCGGCACTGGTCCGACAGGGCCAAATCTCAGAATTAATCGGCTCTAAACCGCAAAACCGACGGCGAATTCTTGAAGAGGCCGCAGGCATTGCCGGGCTGAACACACGTCGGCATGAAGCCGAGCTGAAACTTCGCGCAGCTGAAACAAACCTTGAGCGTCTGACAGAGCTTTCCGCAGAGGCTGAACGTCAACTGGAAAGCCTTAAACGGCAAGCCAGAAAAGCCCGTAAGTACAAAGCTTTATCTGATGAAATTGCCGGGCTGGAAGCACTTGCCGCGCACCTGCGGTGGACAGAGGCAAAAATCGCCCGGCAAGCAGCAGCCCAAGCACTTGCCATGGCAAAAGCCAGTGTTGAAACACTGACCCGAGAGGATGCGATCGCTGAGACAGCGCGTCTCGAAGCCAGCGAAAAACTGCCCCCCTTACGCGAGGTAGAAAGTGTAACCAGCGCAAAGCTTGGTCAGGCCCGGATCGCGCTTGCCAGGCTTGAGACGGAACATAAGGCTTCTACGGATGCCATAGGTCGGATTGAGGGCGAGCTCACGCGCCTTGAAAGCGATCTGTCGCGCGAAGACGCCGCGATGACGGAGGCTGAGGATGCAAGGGTTCGCACACAAACCGAGCTTGATAATTTGCCACAAGAAGATGACACGTCGGGCGCTGAACAGGAAACCGAAGCCCGCAAGCAGTTAGAGGCAAAACGGGCAGACTTACGGGCTGAAGAAGCCAAGGTCGACCAACTCTCCACGCAGCTGGCCGAAACGCGGGCCCGGTATCAGGCTGCTCAGGAAAATGTGCGCTTGCAGACGGCTCGGCAAGCCAGCTTGCGTAGCGAGGTGGAAACGCTTCGTCGTGATTTAACCGCTCTTAGCCAAGTTGAGACACTGACGAACGCACTGGCGGACGCGCAAGCCCATGAGATAGCTGCTGAAAAAACGCTTCAGGACAGTGAAGCGGCGTTGGAAAACGCAGAAAATGCTCTAAAAACTGCGCAGGAAAAAGAGGCTGAGGCTGCTGTGCCTGTGCGTGATTTGGAACAGCAAGTCCACGCGCTTGAGGGTGAAATTGCTGGACTGGGCCGCCTGTTGCGGAAAAGCCAGGGCCCCAAAGCACCGCCAGTTCTGGACCGTGTTCAAAGCCAGGCAGGCTATGAACGCGCCCTCGCAGCCGCGCTTGGCGATGATCTGAATGCTTCAACAGATACGTCCAGCCCTCTTTACTGGTCAGGTGCCAAGGCCAGCGTAGCAGCGCTTCCTGATGGCGCAGAGCCACTTGCAGACTTTACCGATGCTCCCGACGAGCTGACCGCCCGGCTTGCGCAATGCGGGCTGGTTGATGAGGCAGATGGTTTACGCCTGATGGGGAAATTGACCATTGGCCAACGTCTTGTATCAAAGCAGGGGCACTTGTGGCGCTGGGACGGATTTGTGCGCACACCTGATGCGCCTGTCTCTGCTGCTGAGCATCTGGAGCAGAAAGCACGCCTGCAAGCGGCCAAAGCCGAGTTAGTGCCCCTCGAAGACGAGCGCAGCGCGGCGAACACTGCATACAAAGCCGCTCAGACCGCCCGGCAAACAGCTGAAGAGACGCTCAAAAATGCCCGCGCTGCTGTGCCAAATCTCTCCAAGGCGCTAAATGAGGCGCGACGGGAAACGGCCGGAGCCAAACAGGCCAGCGATCATGCAGGCATGAAGCGTGAAGCGGCACAAACGGCCCTCTTGCGGGTCGAAGCCGATCTACGGCATGCCAGCCAGGCCCTCACAATCGTTTCAGCTGATAATGAACAAGAAAGCATTGCCAAACTGGAAGCTGATCTTGCTGGTGCACGTGACAGGCTTGCCCAGGCCCGCGACGCAGAGATCGAAGCGCGGGGCCAGTTAACCGATTTGACCCGTGGACGCGAGCAAGCACTCGCTCGGCGAACCGGCCTGATGCGCGATCTTCAGGAATGGACCCGTCGCAGAGATGCCGCACTTGCGCGCAAAAAGGAGCTTGCCCATCGCCAGGAGGAAACCAAGAGCAGCCTTGATGCAGCGATCGCTAAATCAGATGGGCACAATAACAAGGCGATTATTGAACTTAACAAGACCGTTGAAACGCTTGAGAATGATCGCAAAACCGCTGCAGATACTCTGGCAATCGCCGAGACGGATGTCAGGACAGCTGAGCAGGTTGCACGCGCTGCCAATTCAGCCGCAGCAAAAGCGCGCGAATCACTTGCAGGCGCAAGCGTGATGCAGGAAACAGCAGATGCTCGCTTTACAGAAGTGGTGGAGATTGCCCGCAACCAGTTCCAACGCCTACCTGAGGGCCTACTTTCACTTGCTCAGTCCCGACTTGGCGAAGAGGCCTTTCCGGATGCAACATTCACACAGACGTCCCAGAAAGCTGACTTCCTCAAGCGCGACCGTGACCAGCTTGGCGGGGTCAATATGGATGCCGAATCAGAGGCTGCAGACCTTGGCACGCGCCTTGGCCAGCAGGTGAGCGAGAAAAAAGACCTCATCAAAGCCATCGCCAAGCTCCGTAAAGGAGTTGATAGTCTAAATGATGAGGGACGCGGCCGCCTGCTTGAAGCTTTTGAAACCGTCAATGAGCACTTCAAAGCCCTGTTTACAGCGCTTTTCAGAGGCGGACAGGCTGAATTGCGCCTAATAGATGCAGATGATCCACTGGCAGCCGGGCTTGAAATTTTTGCTCAGCCCCCGGGAAAACGGCTTGGAACACTGCGCCTCATGTCGGGTGGTGAACAGGCTTTAACAGCCGCAGCGCTTATCTTTGCCGTGTTTCTATCTAATCCAGCGCCAATATGTGTACTTGATGAAGTGGACGCCCCGCTGGATGATGCAAATGTCGACCGATTCTGTCGGATGCTGGACGAAATGCGCCGTCGGACAAACACGCGATTCGTAGTGATTACGCACAATCCGGTCACGATGAGCCGCATGGATCGCCTGTTCGGCGTGACAATGCGCGAGAAGGGTGTTTCCAAGCTTGTCTCGGTTGACCTGAACACAGCTGAAGAACTGGTTGCGGCAGAATGATGCAGGTAAGCTATGCCTGATCAGACTCCTGATGAGCTGAGCGCGCGCATCAAAGCCGCACAGGCTGCACGTAGCCCCAAGCATGATACCGTCGAAAAACAAGCGGAATCTACTGTAAATGCTGGGGGAATGGCCCTTCGCTATGGCGCAGAATTTGGCGCCAGCGTATTTGTTGGGCTTATGCTGGGGCTGGGCATAGATAAATTTTTCGGAACAGCCCCATGGGGATTGCTTGTCATGCTGGGCTTTGGCCTTGCAGCAGGCGTTTTAGGTGTTATACGCGCCTACAAACAAATCAATGCCGACTACGCGAACCAAAGCGAAACTGGCGAGGAATAGGGAATAAGGGCTGATGTTCGCATTCTTGCAGGTTGCAGACCCAATTGAGCAGTTCGAGGTCAAACCATTTTTTGACCTGACCATCGCTGGTCATGACCTCTCTTTTACCAATGCCAGTGCATTCATGCTGCTTGGCGTTATTCTGGTCATCGCGCTCTTTGGCTACACAGCTAGCCGTACGTCACTGGTCCCGACACGTATCCAATCTATCGGCGAGATGGGCTATGAGTTTGTTGCAGATATGATCCGCGGCGTTGCTGGCGAAGAAGGCTTACGCTTCTTCCCATTCGTCTTCACCCTTTTCTTCTTCATCCTTGCCGCCAACATTATTGGCATGGTGCCCTATAACTTCACAACAACGAGCCATGTGATTGTGACAGGGGCCTTATCACTGCTGGTTATTGGCATTGTGATTATATACGGCCTCTTTAAAAATGGCCTAACCTTCTTCCGCCTGTTTGCCCCAGCCGGAGCGCCATGGCCGATCTATATTATCCTCATCCCGATTGAGGTTATCTCTTTCCTTGCACGTCCACTTACGCTTGCTCTGCGTCTCTTTGCCAACATGCTGGCAGGGCACATCATGCTGAAACTATTTGCTGGATTTGCCGTTGCTTTGCTCAGTGCTGGTGCCGTTTACATTCCACTGGCTTTACTTTCATTCGGCATGGGCGTTGCGCTAAATGCTTTAGAATTTCTCGTAGCCTTTTTGCAAGCTTATGTTTTCGCCATTTTAACCTGCGTCTATTTGAACGACGCACTTCACCCTGTTCACCATTAGGTAGCCCATATACCACTTGACGCTCAGGCATAAACACGCTTCACGAGCACTACTTTTAATAGCTATTCCAACTTAAGGAGTTTCCCATGGAAGGCGATATCACACTCGGTCTTAAATATGTAGGCGCTGGCCTCGCAACACTCGGCATGATCGGTGCCGCAATCGGTGTTGGTAACATCTTTGGATCATTCCTTGATGCAGCCATGCGCAACCCATCAGCTGCTCCACAGCAAACCGGTAATCTCTTTATCGGTATGGCTCTTTCAGAAGCGCTTGGCATTCTTGCGTTCCTCGTTTCTATCCTGATCCTGTTCGTCGTTTAACTGACGTAACTTACGCTCATGCGGGCGAGCCTTTTGAGGTCCCAAAATGTCTCTAATTGTATTCCTTGCTGATGTAGCTAATGATGGGCATGGCAGCGAAGAGAGCGGTTTGTTTCCGCCCTTTGATCCTGCTTATTTTCCGTCTCAACTCTTCTGGCTGGCGATCACTTTTGGTGTCCTCTATATCGTGCTCGCACGTATGATCCTTCCACGGTTATCAGCGAACCTGGAAAAACGCAGTGACACAATCGCAAATGATCTTGACGAGGCTGCCAAGCTTAGCGAGCAGGCTGAGGAAGCTAAACAGGCGCTTGAAGTTTCACTTGCGCAGGCACGGGCTAAAGCGCGCGAAACTGCTTCAAAGGCTGAAGCGGCGATGGCAGAAGAGATTGCCGCAGAAACCCGCAAGGTTGATGCTGTCATTGATAAAAAGCTTGAAGCAGCAGAGGCGCGTATTGACGAAGTACGCACCGAAGCTATGGCGAATGTCGAAACGATTGCTGGGGATGCTGCTAAAAGCATTCTTGATAAGCTCGGCTTAGCAGCTAAGGAAAATGATATTTCTGCGGCTGTAAAAACTGCCATTGGCGGGAAAGGATAAAACACATGAACCGTTTCATATTATCCTTTTCTAGCGCAACCTTTGTTCTTCCGTCCATAGCCTATGCGGCTGAAGCTGGGCATGCCAACCATTACCCATCATGGGTGCCGGAGTTTTTGACGCATGATGCAACCAATGTTGCATTTGCTGCTATGGTTGGATTTTTGTTGATTGTCTGGCGTGTCGGTGGTTTCAAAGCCATTACATCAGGCCTCGATAAGCGAGCCGAGGCGATTGAAACGCAGCTTAATGAAGCTAAAGATTTACGTGAAGCAGCAACTAAAATGCTGGCCGATGCTGAGCGTCAACAAAAGCAGGCTGACAAGGATGCAGAAGCAATCGTCACGCAAGCCAAAAAAGACGCTGAAGCTCTCATGAAAGAAGCGCGTGAAGGCCTCGCACAACGTTTGGATAGGCGTGAGGCTTTGGCTGAAGCGCGCATCCAGCAAGCAGCCAATGAGGCCACCGCTGAAGTTCGCCGGACAGCCGCTGATGCAGCCACAAAAGCTGCCCAGTCAATTTTGGCAAATACGTCAGGAACTGACCAGTTTGAGGCGGCCGCTAAAGAGATAGAAAAAGCGCTGAACTAAAACTGCTTTAAAGACATTTTTCTGAAGCGGGCTGACGGTTTTAGTTAGTCCGCTTTTTCTTTGCCAAGGATAAGTGCCAGGAGCCAATTTGGCGCAATTTTCTCCAGGCGAGGGTATCGCCTGAGAAGGTGGCGGATAAGGCGCTGCCCCCAGACTGAATTACGCGCCAACAAGGCCGAGCCGAATATGCCAACAGGCAGACCAATCGGTAGGAAAGGTGTCAAAAACCCAATCGGAACAGAGAGAATGACCAGCAGTAAACCAATCAGCGCAAGCGTTTGACGGCCTATCAGCCGCACACCTTTAAAGACGGCCCCTACTCCCGCCCCGCCAATCGGCAAAGGCTCCTCGCCTCGTGGTCTGGTGTTCTTAAAATCCGTCATGCACCTAATATGTGTCTTTTATGCCTCTGGCGCTAGCCTGCATCGCGCAAGCTTTCAAACAATCTTGTGAGAGCATACAAAAAGAATGTGACCAGACTTGGGAGAGCTTAGCCACATATCAGTTTTGTGTGCGGATAAACGCAACTTAAAGCCGCGCGCCTATTCAGCTGCGACCGTCTCAGGCTGGGGCGGGGTCCATTTCAAGACAGGCTTGCGTGCGGCCTGGGTTTCGTCGAGGCGTTTCTTGGGCGCAAGATAGGGTGCGCCTTTCATGCTTTCGTCTCCGGCAGCGGCGCGTTTGGCCACAGCCCCCAGCGCATCGCAGAACCGGTCAAGCTCGGCCTTGCTTTCAGTCTCGGTTGGCTCGATCAACATGGCGCCATGCACGACAAGCGGGAAATAGACCGTCATCGGGTGGTAGCCTTCATCGATCAGCGCTTTGGCAATATCGAGTGTCTCGATGCCCTCAGCGGTGAATTTGTCAGAGAAGAGGGCTTCATGCATGCAGTAGCCGTCAAAGGCGGGGGTCATGACGTCTCTCAGCCGCGCCTGAACATAATTGGCGTTCAGCACCGCGTCTTCAGCGACCTGTTTGAGGCCATCGGTGCCATGGCTGAGCATATAGGTCAGCGCGCGGACAAACATGCCCATCTGGCCATGAAACGCGCACATGCGGCCAAAGCTTTGCGCACCGTCCCCAGCCG
>CAYUFN010000088.1:0-12125 GCA_964443965.1 uncultured Hyphomonas sp.
ATTCAGCGTATAGCCTTGCCCATTGCTAGCGGCCTCGCTGGCAATCGCATAGGGCGCATGGTGCGTCCCTTCATCAAGGCCGAGCGCAGTGGTCACCTCGCCAGTGGCAATTTTGGGAAGCCACTCACTTTGCTGATCAGCGCTCCCCCCAAGGGCGAGCATGGAGGCACCAATGATGGCGGTCTGCAATAATGGCGTTGCGGCAAGGGTGCGTCCCTGCGCTTCCATGATCTGGCCCATGCCGACCATGCCAAACTCTGAGCCGCCATGCGCTTCGGGTACAAGCACACCAAAAAAGCCAAGCTCTGCCAGCTTGGTTCGCGCTTCAGTATCAATCCCGTTTGCTCCGCTATCGCGCAAGCCGCGTAGGCGCGAAACAGGCAGTTCGTCCCGCGCAAACGCCATCGCCGTATCGCGCAGCATCTGTTGATCTTCTGTAAGGATGAAAGTCATTATTGATGCTCCCGCAGGCCAAGCACGCGCTTGGCAATGACATTGAGGTTCACTTCCGACGTACCTCCCTCGATTGAGTTGCCTTTGGCGCGCAGCATAGCGCGTGTATCGTTTAAGGCTTTCTTGTCAAAACCTTCCCCGCTCCAACCGAGCCCCTCAGTGCCAAGCGCTTCGACAGTCAATTCGGTTTTCTCCTGGTTGAGCTTAGCCGCGCAGTATTTCGCAATGGAGGTAAGCGCGCCATTAGAACCAGCCTTGGCCTCTTCCCGGCCGCGCCTGATCGTCAACCCGAACGCCTTGTCATACATCATATGCTTGGCAATCCGCATGCGTAAATCGCCATCGGCCAATTCACCTGATTCTCGTTTACCAACATGCTGGAGAGCAAGCTCATGCAGCCCTAAAGCGCCTGCGCCCGCCGAGGATGCCCCAAAGCCTGAAGCCGAAATCGACTGCCGTTCAAATTGCAAAAGACGCTTAGCAATGGTCCAGCCCTTATTGACCTCGCCGACCAGTTGGTCTTTGGGCACTTTCACATCTGTAAAGAACGTTTCGCAAAACGGTGAAGAGCCAGAAATCAGCTTGATCGGTCGGGTTTCTACGCCTGCACTCTCCATATCGAACAGAATAAAACTGATCCCATCATGCTTGACCGACCTATCGGTGCGCACAAGACAGAAAATCCAATCCGCTTTATCAGCATAAGAGGTCCACACTTTCTGGCCATTGATCAGATAATGGTCGCCCTTGTCCTCGCACTTGGTTTGCAGGTCAGCCAGATCAGAGCCTGCACCCGGCTCTGAATAGCCCTGACACCAACGCGTTTTGCCCATCACAATATCAGGCAGGAAGCGCTTCTTCTGCTCTTCGTTGCCAAACTCAAGCAAGGCCGGGCCAAACATCCAGAGTCCAAAGGAAAAAAGCGGCGCGCGTGCTTTTATACGCTTCAACTCCTCAGCCAGAACCATAGCTTCGGGCTTGGATAAGCCGCCGCCGCCATATTCAGTTGGCCATTCAGGGGCTGTCCATCCCTTCTGGCCCATCCGCTCCAACCAAAGTTTCGCCTCAGGGTTGGCAAAGACCTGTCCGCGACCGCCCCAAATAACATCATTATCACTGCTCATCGGTGTCCGCATCGAAGCCGGGCAGTTTTCTTCCAGCCAGCCCCGTGTCTCTTCACGAAAGGCCTCCAGGGCGGCGTTATCACCAAAAGGCATGGGCAGGCTCCTCTAAAACAATTTGTTCTAAAGAAGCATAACGCAATGGCGCACTAAGCCAACCCATCTCCTTAGGTCAAACCAACATGGTGGAGCACCATGGATCAGAATCGACCAAACATGCTGTTCTCGGGCCCGGTTTCAATACCGAACAGATTTACCAGGTGCACGACAAGGACAAAAAAGCAAAATCCGCACATAACCAGAATAAGCCGCCAAGGCAGCACGCGCGGCTTTTCATCATTCCACGGTAAGCCCGCACGCCAATTGGCCACAAGGCCTAATATCACAAAACCGATGAGCCCGCTTATCGTCAATATCCAGTCCAGCATGGGCATGTATCCTGTGAGCGCTTATGTGCGCACCTCAAATGACTGCTCGGAAACATCCAGCGTAGTCAAGGCGTGTGGGGTCTTGGACCACATATGGGGCACCGTTGCCAACTCATAAAGCGCGCGCGCTGCTGCAACTGAATGTAGCGGCCAATAAAGTGGCGCGGACAGGGTAAGTAGCAACCGCCACAGACCCTTTCGCCCCGGCGCGCACAAAGCCGAAAGTACATGCACACCATAACCGGCCAGCATCAGGGCGATATAAACTGCAGGCAATGTCCATTCAGGTATTAGCATGTACAATAAACAAAGCAGCGCAAACGGTCCGTGCAAACAGGCCGACATAATCGCGCCGCCCAGCAGGACCTGGCTAGCAATGAATGATGTAAACCCCATATCCGCAGCAACCTGGCCAGGCGCCCGCCAAATAACCGCAGCGCTTTGCATATAACCTTTGATCCAGCGTGACCTTTGCGGCATCCAGATAGAGATGTGCTCTGGTGCCTCTTCCAGCGTGGGTGGGCTTATGGTCTCAATACGGTATCCCAGACGGGCAAACCGCAAGCCTAGGTCAGCATCTTCTGTGACATTCCAGGCATCCCAACCGCCAGCATTGCGTAAGACATCGACCTTGAAATGATTACTTGTACCGCCAAGCGCAATTGGACGCCTCGCTTTTGCCAAAGCCGGCAAAACAAGGCCAAAGTGCACATCATATTCGAGCGCCCATTGCCCGGAAACCCAGTTGACACGGCTATTATAAGCCTGCAGCGGTGCTTGCACACACGCCAAATCAGGC
This sequence comes from uncultured Hyphomonas sp., assembly GCA_964443965.1. Lineage (GTDB taxonomy): Bacteria > Pseudomonadota > Alphaproteobacteria > Caulobacterales > Hyphomonadaceae > CALLCD01. The sequence continues at coordinate 2,802 of CAYUFN010000088.1, forward strand.
CCACCCTTCTGTAGCGCTTTGACAGCTATCTTGAGTTGCTTCGGATGCGGGCGGTCTTCGGCGTCATAGATCGTAACAAACTGCCCAGTTAGCTTGGCTAAAGCCACGTTCAGAGCTCGCGGCTTTGTTCTTGGCTGCCCATCAGGCAAAACCAGCACGGGCCAATGAGCAGGCAGATTGAGCGCGTTCAGGGCCGAGCGCGTTTCAACATCTTCATGCTCAACCAGAAAAAATACTTCCAATCGATCTATTGGATAATCAAGCGCTTTTAGCCCTCCAACAAGCTTTGCAACAGAGCCAGCTTCCTTATAAAGAGGCACCAGCACACTGTAGACTGGCCATATCTGGGTAGTGGTTGGAGAGGAAGGTATAGGGGTTTCGGATGTATTTTCTTTCGTTGTCAGACGCAAAACACTGCCCCTGAGGATGAGCGCCATCCGCATAACAATAAGTAGTGTGAACAAGACGATGGCAATGGATTGGAACCCCGCAAGGAATACGCCTGGCACAAGCAGCCCCGCACAGCCCGCCACGGCAGCAAATATTACCAGCCAGGACCGATGGCGCACACGTCCAGAGCAGCTTAGCTCAGGATGGTCATAAACAAGACGGTTACTCGCATAGCGCACGTCACGCTTTGAAACGACCCAGCCTGCATCAGCGCAAGACCTCTCAAATATACCGGTCTGATCAGCCATAGCGAGCATGAAAGCTATTTAGCCAATCACAAACAATCAACCAGAAGAGGCAAACACAGTCCTAAACAACACAAAAGTAACTTAAATCACCCTTTATGCCCTTGCAAAGAGCGGCGCACGGGTCCCTGGTCACCAATAGCAAAGCCTTCTATCAATAATGAAATCATCGCCGAAAGCTCATCGCGAACCGCATAAGGAGCTTCCATCGGCAGAAAGTGTGTTGTGCCACGCAGCGTTTTGATAATCGCATCCGGATAGCGTCGCAAAATACGCTTAGCCTCATCAGCAACAAGCACAGCGCCCTTTTCCGGACGCAATATAATCAGTGGAATTTTCTTCTTTTTTACCTTGCGCAGCGCGCCCCATGGTCGGTTTCGTTGCGCCGCAAACGTCGCAGCCTCCATACTGGGTGAGCAGAGCAGGCTCCAGGTCTGCTCCTCGCTATCATGCGGATTATGATCCGTGCGTTCAAACCCGTCCAGCAGGTAGTCATCTAAAAACGGCTCACGCCAACTCGCAAAAGCCCCGCGTCCTTCGTAAGATGTTTTTGCCTCAGCAATCGATCCATAATCAGCACGTCGCTTGCGCGCTGTCTTTGCCATCTTGTGCCCCCGCATCAAAAGTCGGCTGAGCGGCATAAGATGATTGAACCTATATACCTTTGGAGCAAGAATAACTGGATCAACCAGAACAAGCCCTTTGACAAGATCAGGGCGTTTGCCTGCAACCATGAGTGCAACACATCCCCCCATTGAGTGTCCCGATAATACCAACCCTTGCGGTGCATGCGTCTCAATCCACTTGATGACATCATCACGGTAACCGCGCCATGATGCAAAACTGGTTTTGGCTGGCATTGTTGAGCGCCCGTGCCCGCGCATATCCATAGCCGCCAATCGTGCACGCAAGCCAAGCGGTGCCAGCAGCGATTGATAGGTCATGGCGTTAAAGCCCGTCGCATGCACAAACAGGGCAGAAATATCCTGCACCGGATCACCAAACTCGATACCAGCAAACTCGCCGCCATCATATGCGTGCCGCACCCGACGTAGCATTAGCCGGTTGCTCCAAAAACCTTGCGCAGCAGCTCCGTGGTGCGCGCAACCGGGTTTTCTCTGATCTTCTTCTCCTCCTGTGCAACATAGAAAAACATACCTTGCAGACCCAGATTGACTGCATGCTCGGTCATATCCCCGCGCAGGTTCGTTGAAAGAACGCCAAGCCCGTTTCGAGAAGCAACATTATCTAGGGCTTGAAACGCACCAGATGTTTGCAATGCCTCGTCAATGAAAGGTGAAAATGCATTTCGCAGGCCCGCTTCGGTTTTCCCGCGCAGAAAACTTGTTGCCGCCGTATCACCACCCTGCAAAATACCGACAGCATCTTCCAGTGTAATCGATTGGACAGCCGAAACAATCAGACGGCGCGCCTCCGGCATTGAGGCTTCAGCAGCGCGGTTCATGCGAAGCTGCAAATCATCCAGTGGCGCAGAAAGTCCGACACGCTGTAAATTTTGTTGAATCTCACCAAGCCTGCCCGGCAAAGGGATACGTATTTGGCTATCGCCAAAAAAACCATCCGTTGCGCCTAGCTGGGAAGATACATTTGTTGCGCCAATTTCAAGCGCTTGACGCAGTCCGGCTTCAATTTCAAAAGTTGTCAGCCCCTGACTACTCCCCTGCCCGGCAATACCTTCAAGAATGGTTCCAAACCCTTCAGCAGGCAAAGTCTCGCAAGCTGTCAAGCTAACGGCAGCTAGCCCGATAACAATAAGTCGTTTCATAGTCGGCTCCTAATGTCTGGCCGAAATAAAACCTGTTTTTGGTTAAACGCAAAGCAAAAGCCTCAGCAAACCGAAAAAGACTTATTATTTTCTAGTGCATCAGGCTCAACCATTCACGGGCTGATTTTTGTGCTTCGGCAATTTCGGATGAACTCATAATCCCTGATAAATCCTTACGATACATTTTTGCATCGTCATTGCCTTTGAGCGCAGCCAGATTAAACCATTTATGCGCAGCAACCAGATCTTCTTCAACACCGATACCAGTTGAGTAGATCAACCCCATTTGCAGCAGATCCTCATGGCTAGCTTCAGCTGTTAGAATTGCGCATGGTGCCTCAAGCACCCCGTCAGAATATGGCATTTTCGTCTCCTTTGACACCCAGACAAGGCACCGAACCTTAAGGTTTCATCTGCCTTGAACCATCACTCATTTGCCGACTATCGGCAGTGTCCTGAGAATCAGGGAAAAGATTTTCAGCTTGGTTAACACAAAACGCTTCAAACCACCGGAGTGTTAACGCGGGCTCTATAGGTCTTAAGATTCAAGCCGATTTATGCGTGCCATGCGCAGGACTGCCAGAAAACTTTGTTGATTGGGCTAACCATGCTGGCTGGGTCACGCTCAAGAAATCGTCCAATATGCGACTAAATTTGCCACTAAGTATTCCTGTCTGCTTGTGTATGGATTACATAAAGCGCATGACGACTTACTTTGACCCTATCTCTTTTTCTGCCTGGACAGCTGACAAAGTGGGATTTGCCGCCGCGCTTGGCAGTTCATTTCGCGAAACTGGTTTTGCTGTGATTACAGACCACGGCATAGATCAGACTATGATTGATGCTGCAGTTAGATGCACAAAAGCATTCTTCGATCTCCCCGAACACACTAAGCGCGCCTATCATGCCGAGCAAAATGGCGGGCGGCGCGGCTTCACACCTTTTGGCACAGAGAACGCCAAGGGTCGCAAAACGGCTGACTTAAAAGAGTTTTGGCACACGGGCCGGGCCGCCGCGCCGGGCTCTGCGTTTGCCCAAACCATGCCCGCAACACCAAGTGTGTCTGAAATAGCAGACTTTGATACCTCCACGCGTGCTCTTTTCGATGCGCTCGATCATATGGGTCACGCTCTCTTGCGTGCAATCGCGATTCATCTTGAGCTTGAGGAAGACTGGTTTACGCCGCGTGTGCGAGAGGGAAACTCTATTCTGCGCCTTCTACATTATCCTGCGCAAGAAACCCCGCCCCCGCCGGGCAGTGTTCGGGCTGCCGCGCATGAAGACATAAATGTAATTACGCTTTTACTTGGCGCAGAAGAAGCTGGCCTTGAAGTCAAGCACCGGTCTGGGGAATGGCTGGCGGTTAATCCGCCTGCTGGTGCGCTTGTGATCAATGTCGGTGATATGCTGCAACGGCTGACAAATGGTGTTTTACCCTCAACAACACACCGCGTGGTCAACCCATCAATAGCGCGCGCAGCGCATCCACGCTATTCAACACCCTTCTTCTTGCATTTTGCGCCAGAGATTTTGATTGATCCACTGGAGAGTTGCATTAAGCCCGGTGAAGAAGCCATGACCGCGATCACCGCGCATGACTACCTTATGGAACGATTGCGCGAGATCGGGCTTGTAAAAGAGACTTAGGCTGCAGCAAAGCCTTCAAGACGTTTGCGAATAATATCATCAGCTTCAGCCATGATCCGGTCGATCAATTCTTTACAGGTTGGGATATCATTGATGAGTCCGGCCACCATACCGCAAGACCAGGCTCCGGCGTCCATCTCGCCTTCCATCATGATGCGTGGGTAAACGCCTGCAACTTCTTCGATAATATCCTCGAACTTCAGCTTGTCTCCTAAGGCTTTTTCTTTTTCCAGAAGACGCTCGACGGCAGGGTTGGTCAACACACGCTCTGTATTGCGCAAAGGACGCATGACCAGGCGCGTATCCCGCTCTGAGGCAGCTACGATGGCATCCTTAACATTCTGATGCACAGGAGCTTCCTGCGTTGCAATAAAGCGTGTGCCCATATTCATGCCTTCTGCCCCCATCGCCAAAGAGGCCACTAGAGAACGGCCATCAGCCTGACCGCCTGAAGACACAAAAGGAATATCAAGCTCATCAGCTGCGCGCGGCAACAGGATCATATTCGGAATATCGTCTTCACCTGGGTGCCCCCCACATTCAAACCCATCGACTGAAACTGCGTCACAACCGATTGCCTGGGCTTTCAGCGCGTGACGCACAGCAGTACATTTATGGATAACCTTCACCCCGGCGTCTTTCAGATGCGGCAGAACCTGTGACGGATTATTACCAGCCGTTTCAACCGCTTTAACGCCGCTATCAATGATCGTTTTAATGATGGCAGGGTAATCAGGTGCATTCACAGTAGGCAGAAAAGTGACATTAACACAAATTGGTTTATCGGTCATATCCTGGCAACGGGCAATTTCATTTGCAAGGTCACCGGGTGTTTTTTGCGTAAGAGCCGTGATTGTCCCCAAACCACCAGCATTTGAAACAGCCGCAGCCATTTCAGCAAATCCAACATAGTGCATCCCCCCCTGAATAATCGGGTGCTCAATACCAAACATCTCTGTAATGCGTGTTTTCATTTTTCTCTCCAGATTTTCCCCTAGTTTGCAGGTTTCGGTCAGACCTGCAAAGCCCTCTCCTTAAGGAAAGGGCTGCATCTATCTCTACAGAATTGTATTGATTGCGAACATGCCACCTAGACTACCTGTTGCAAAAAAGTCTCTTTAAACGGACTATTATGGTTAAAATCTAACTTTTCACACGATATCCTCAAAATGAGGTATGCGCGAAATATAGCCTCTGTGTAACACAAACGTCATGAGCACTTAGGGGACAATGTGCTCCAGAATTCCAGGGAGAGGCTGATCAGCCAATGGCACTTCCTCTCCCTGGTTTCTGTCAACCATATTGCTCCCACATTTCAGTCATAGCATCCGCAACACTCTCTGGCGTTGCATAATTGAAAAGCTCGGCAACACCCTTAACAATGGTGAGTTGTTCGATCCCGCCATCATTATACAAATCTTCTGCCAGGCTGAGGCGGGGTGACTGATCCTCTTCCCCAACGATAAGGTGAATTGGGATTTTCGCATCACAGACAGTTTGGTATGTGTGCCTGCGGACATCCTTGTAGCTATTCAAAAAAGCCTTGGCTCCGTTTTGCCCCGAATGCGCCAAGCCTTTCGTGATCGCTGCCATGATCTCAGGGTCATCCATTAAAGGAAAATCAGCACTGGCTGTGCGGAGTGTTTTCTCAACAAACTTACGTGGCGGCACACGCGTATAATAAACTTGTCCGGCATTTACAAAAAGTTCGAGAAGCTTTGGAAAATGCAGCGCGGCTGCAGCGAGAAATCTCTGATTAGACTCGGCTTTGGCATAGTAATTCTCATGTTTAAATGGCAAAGCGGGTGCATTGGATAATAACCCAAATGCCTGCGCCTGGCATTGACGGGCTAACTCAAAGCCAAATAATGACCCAATGTTCCGCGCAAGCACTAAAAAACGATCCAGCTTCAAATGAGCAATTAACTCCCTAACATCACGCACATAGGTATCAAGGGGTGATGCTTTTGCTGGGCAGGGTGAAGATCTCTTATAGTAAGCGCGCGCAGGTGCGATCACTTTCAATCCTTTATCTTTCAGGATTTGGACAGCACGCGCTGTCCATACATCTCCAAAAAATGCACAGTGCACGAAAATGACAGGACGCCCATAGGGGTCACCAATAACTGAATAATCAAGGATACGGCCATCAGACAGCGTAAGCAGATGCCGGTCTTCTTCGCGCGGATAGGCTGATTCAAATAATTTATTGGGGCAGCCTGCATCCTGTTGAGTGGGCGTTGTAGGCGGCTCCAGATTATCACCCAGCGCAGCAAATGCGATCGCCATACGCACCAGCTCAGTTTGGCTATGCGTTCCTGTTTTTTCAAAGATCGACCGCACTTGCGATCTCACTGTTGCAAGCGAGCGCTTGCGCTTGTTGGAAATCCCAGCTAGCGAGTCACCTTCTGTCAGCATGCGAATGATAGACGATTCAGCTTTTGTCAAACCAAAGGACGTTTCCAGAATTGGCAGCAAATGTTCAGGCCATACAAACTCACTGGTCTGGACAAGCGCAAATGCTTCAAGGCCAGAAAGATGATCAATCGCTTTAATCGAAACAAGTGACGCCCCCTCACAAGCGGCTTTAACAGCCCTTATCATTTGAGTTGGCTTGCTCGGATCAGCGATCACCTGTCGCACAGTCGCTTGAAGCGCCTCAATTGATCCCTTATCATATGGCAAGATCGATAAGTCAGTGCCATGCAAGTCTCCATAAGCTGTGACAGCCGATACATTGCCCTCGAGAATCTCTCCGGCCCCATTGACAGCAATCACGGCAAACCGCGCATCAGCAAAATCTTTCAGTCGGGATATCGGCCCGTCATGACGCTCAGTCAGGCTTTCAAGAATACGTAGACCGCGCTGAATATCATCGTCAAAATTATCAACCGACGCACCTTGCTGTTCAAGCGATTCGACAAGGTGCTCTTTCCAGATATCTGTTAGCTCTTCATATCGATCAGGCTCCAGCGCGACCGTATACACAGATTCTATAAGGTCCTTGTCGGAAGGCCTATTCATACCACCACCTAGTTGCGTCCCAAAGCAAAGGTATAGCATGGCAGCTTCAGTTGCAACTAATTCTCAAAGAAGCTTTAGGCCGCTTCATCCTGATTTTGGCGGACCCCAAGCTCTTTTTTCACGCGTTCAGCAAGCTCTGTCAGCTTGAACGGTTTCGGGAGGAAGGAAATCTCACGGTCCTCATCCAGCGCATCAGCCAAATCGCCTTCGGCATAGCCAGAGATAAAGATGACGCGCGCATTGCCTAAAAGATCGCGCGCTTCCTTGATCAAGGTCGGACCATCCATACCCGGCATAATAACATCGGAGATCACAAGGTCGAACCCTTCTGGATTATCCTTAATAATCGCCAGTGCCCGCTCACCATCTTCAGCCTCGCTGACTTCGTACCCACGAGAGGCCAACAAGGATGCAGCAATCCCTCGCACGCCATCCTCATCCTCAACGAGCAAGATACGGCCACGGCCAGCCATATCAATTGGCTTGGCAACCGTTTTCTTCTTCTGACGCTCAGCCTCTTCTTCCAGTTCAGAGGGCATATCCTCAGCGCTGAGTGCAGGTAGATAAATCTGGAAGTTGGTTCCCTTGCCCATCTCGCTGATTGGCAAAATATACCCCCCAGACTGTTTGATAATTCCATAAACAGTTGCCAGACCAAGCCCGGTGCCAAGATCTTGTGGCTTCGTCGTAAAGAAGGGTGTGAAGATTTTTTCGAGGTTTTCCTTAGGAATACCGTGGCCTGTGTCTTCCACTTCGATTAAAAGGTATTCTCCCTGCTCAACAAAAGGAAAGCCGATTTTATGGGCATCGCTTGCATCTGCCCGTTTTGTTGTGATGGTCAAACTACCACCGGTACCATTTGAGAGCATGGCATCGCGTGCATTAGTTGCAAGGTTGATGATCGCGGTTTCAAGCTGGTTCTTATCGGCGCGTATCCGTGGCAAATCACGTCCATGCTTGATATCAAGCTCAATCCGCTCATCAACAAGTTGACGAAGTAAAATATAAAACTCAGAAAGTGTATCTGTAATATTCAGAACTTCGCGCTTGAAAGTCTGCTTGCGAGCATAGGCCAGTAGCATTTTCACGAGCTCGGCGGCCCGCAGAGACAAGTCCGATATAACCTTCAGTTCCACAAAACTCGGGTCGCCAACAGGGTGGCGCATTGTCAGTTTTTCAGTGTTGAGGATGATACCCGTCAGCACATTGTTGAAATCATGCGCCACACCAACGGCCAGCTTGCCAATAGCTTGCATTTTTTCGCCTTGAGCTAGGCGTAGCTCGAGTTGCTTCTGCTCAGTCATATCAATGACATAAGCAACAGATGGCTGTCCTGTCTGCGTATCGAGTGTGACAAAGACGTTGACAGTTTTGGGGTCATCTCCAGCAAGCTTCAACTCCACCGGTTTGTTAATCGCATCCAAAAGCTGATTTTCAAGCGTCTCCTGCCCATCTGCAGCAACAAATAAACCTGAAAACCGCAAGCCAGGCGTTGCCCGGCCTTCGGTTAGCTCCATCAAGGCGCGGTTTGTATCGATTATCGTCGCGGCCCCAAGTGAGGCTCCCTGAAGCCTGATCGCCCCAAAGGGTGCATCATCAAACATAGGGTCACTATCAGGGCGCGGTGGTCTTCCGGATGCCGCACCCCATCGCTCATCACTCCCAAGGAGGGGTTTAGCCGTATTGGAAATAACGATGGTGCGTCCTGCTGCATCAGCCCCGCGTCCGCTCCATGTTGTTAGCGTTTGCACCGGCACTTCTACGCCATCGCGCGCACGGATGCGGATTTCAGCGCGCCCCGGCGCACCAGTTTTACGCTCACGGCGCAAAAGCTTTACAAATTCAGGCCGCATAATGTCATCAAGGCGAACATTCGTTGCAACCTCAGGCAGGCCAATGAGTTCACGCAACCAACTATTTGCATAAGTAATCGTGCCATCCGGGCGAGACGCGAAAAAGCCCATAGGGGCGTCTTCAACATAGAGAGCCTTCATATCGGCTGCGCCTGTAGCTTCTTCATTGCCTGCAATCCGGCGCAACCGCCACAACGCACGTTGCCGAGGAAGAATAGAAACGCTGATCTCATATTGAACCGGCAAACTCTCGGCGCCAAGCGTAATGGCAGGTAAAACTTCGCGCCGTGCCTGTCCGGCTTTTGCAGCTTTCGATAAG
>CAYUFN010000089.1:0-11856 GCA_964443965.1 uncultured Hyphomonas sp.
CCAAAATCAGGGCGCTGAATATCCTCTGTCCAACTCGCCCGAAGAACCAGATCATCTGTCAAATCGGCAATAATATTGAGACGCGGTAACCACTCATCATAGCCGCTTTCTGTGACAACCGGTGTCGCGACACCCCCAATAACCGTATTACCGAAAGATGTGATGTCCGTGTTAACATAACGTAGGCCAAAGTTGCCGCGAACAATCCCGAATTCGAAATTTGCTTGAGCATAAACAGCATTTGTTTCTTCTTCGATATCAAAGAAAGCGGATGCATTTTCTTCCAGATCTCCCAAGACGACCATATTTGGCGTTGTCAACAGAGCCGCCTGCAGCAGGGCGAGCGTATTATCAAAGTCATCAATCGCAAGGTCTGGATCAATGAGCAGGAAGTTGCGAACAGCGAGCTCTCTTCCGTCAGCTTCATCGAAGTTGTCCGGTCCCTGAATGAGTAATTCTTCAAACAAAAGAGCGCTAGGGCTTGAGTCAATAGATCCCGTTCCGAAGTTCGTATCGATATCACTGAACGTGCTGGATGTATTATTATAGCGATATCCTGCATCAACCGATGTCAGTATGTTGTTAAAGCCGAACGCATGATCAACGAGATCGTAGGACACATCGAAACGGATCGCTTCTTCTTCATTTTCAGTCTCATTGCTACCCACCTGAACCGCATCCAGCAGAAGGTTTGCCGGGTTCAGCAGGTCTTCAACTGTTGGTGCAAAGGGTGAAGCGAAATCGATGCCAAAGGTGAGATCTCCATCTGTCAGATCGAAGATGAAAGGGACGCTGTTATCATTGCTGGATCCATCAAGCGGTGTGAGTGGATTTGGGTTGATAAAATTGAGCGTCGTATTGAGGCTCGGCGTTACTGTATCTGATTGAGAAATGGAGCCTTCCAATCGCCCCGACACGCGGCCAAAGTTGAAGTCCGTGCCTAATCTGTAAATCTGGCTGTCAGTAAAACGCGAATTTGTGTCGCTGGAGAACCGCAGATTTGGATCGTCATCATCAACAGCAAGAATAGGTTGGATCGTTCCTGTCAAGGCAGCCGGTATGCTCCCCAACTCAACGCCGTCAAGAGAACCAAAATCAATGGTTTCAAAGGAATCTGGAAGCGTGAAGTCAATAACAGAGCTTACCCCGGAACCCTGCACCCGTGAGCTGGCCTGACGCTGTTCCTGATCATTGATCACAACGTCGAAGAAGAGTTTGAAATTATCGTTTGGTTCCCATTCCGCCGTACCGGCAAAATTCAGGGTTTCAAACTCAAAATTGTCGAGATCCTGATTTAGAAACTGAATGCCGAGGAACGGACCATTAATGTCCGCAACAGGCGAGATGGCAACATTATCACGGTCAACACGTGGACGGAAGGAGGTCGCTTCCTGCTCGGTATAACTAAAGCTACCGACAAGACCGATATTCCCGATGCCCGTGGACCAATTATTGCCGAGCGTGCCTGAAAATCTTGGTGACACACTGTTTGAGAGATCGCTATGTTCGCCCTGAACGCGAGCAGAAGCGACCCAGCCATCAAGCTCAAGTGGGCGGATTGTTTTGAGATTGATCGTGCCGCCGACAGACCCTTCAATTGTGTTGGCTTGCGGCGCCTTGATAACCTCCAGGCTAGAGATGATTGCAGCCGAGACATCTTCAAAGTTGATACCAGTCCGACCTGAGCCTGACCCAACGGTTGAGACACCATTAATTTCGGTTCGGTTGGCATTCGTACCCCGGATCTGGACACCGGTACCAATACCAGCTGTCCGTGTGATCTGGACGCCTGTGATGTTTTCGAGAACCTCAGCAAGGTTTTGGTCCGGCAGCTTACCGATATCGATGGCCTCAATGACTTCAGTCAGAGAGTCTGCGTTACGTTTCTGGTCAAGCGCGCTTTGCAAAGAACCGCGAATGCCTTGCACAAGGATGACGTCTTGAGTGAGTTCATCCTCTGACTGGCCGCTGTCATTGTCTTGTGCCAGTGCAGGTGTGAGTGCCGATAAGACGGCGAAGGCTGAACTCGCGAGTAACGTGCCCCGCCAGTTAATGTGTTTTGTCGTTTGCGTGCTGACGCTGCCGCGCTCCGAAATTCGCATGATTTATCCTCCCATGGACATTTTATTTTGTTTAGTCTGATTAATTTAGAGACCGGATGGGGATAAATTGTCAACCTGTTTTGTCCACCAATTTCATATAATTGGTAGGACCAATAGGTAATTTTTTAAAATTGTTGCGAATCTGACACATCCGCCTGCGGGCTAGCTCTGGTTTAGAGGTGTTGTGAGGTGCGGGGCGGGGGACGGAGGACGGGCGTTAGGTCCTTCGGGCAATGGACATGCCGGTAAAGACTTCCGTGCAGCGTTTGTAATTAAGCGGGCAGACTGCCTTGCAGGTAACGCTGGCGGTTGGCGTCTGAGAGGCGTTTGGCGTCTTCTATAGCTTGTTGTTCAGAAGCATCCAGTAAAGCTTCGAGTAGTCTTGCAAAATGACCTCTCATGGCTTCTCGCGCAGCTTGCGAATCTCGATTTTTAAGCGCCGTCATGATTTCCATATGTTCGTTTACGCGATGTGACGGATCATCATGACAGACAGCAGAGTAGACACGTTTGACAGCGTCTATTTCAGTCCTCATTCGCCAAAGAGTCTGTAAAAAGAACACATTGGCTTCGTTCCCTGTCGCCTTAGCAATGAGGAAATGAAAATCCATATCAGCTTGTTCGCCCTCTGGAGAGTCGACCGGCGCAGAAGCCATAATATCTACTGTTGCTTCAAGCTCAGCAACCTGTTCATCGGTAATCATTTTAGCCGCCAATGCTGCACATTCCGGCTCAAACAACAGGCGTGTCTGGGTTAGCTCAAATGGGGATATGCTAGGCAGGGATAAGCCGTTCGCAGCTTTTGTGTCTCGAACATAAACGCCAGAACCCACCTTGATCTCCAGTCGACCAATTGCTTCCAGGGAGATTTCAGCCTCTCTGACAACAACGCGACTGACATTAAAGCGTTCGGCCAGATCTCTCTCGCCCGGGAGGCGTGTTCCTGGTGGGTACATACCGCTATTTATCATCTCTAGGATTTCGCGAGCAATGGTGTGATAGAGGCGTTTCTCGCTCATTCTGGTCTTCCTGATTTTGTCCCAAAAATGTACGTCACGGCGGATTGGGGATATTAAAATAGAGATATCTCTTATCATTGAATGCTGGGGCTTACAAATTGAACTAACCAATTTTCCAGTTCTTGATCCTGCGTATTGATGATGTGGGCTTCAAGACGGGATGTTTCGTTAATTTCTCGAAGCTGACGTTTGAGCGCAGCTAGATCTCAGGTGTGACGCTTGACTCAAAACCCGTGTCACTTGGGTTGCAACGCCTGCGCGTAGATTTAGTAAAATTGTATAGGTCAGACCATTTTTAGAGCAGAAATCTAATAGATAATAAGTATTTTAAATAAATAAGCGATCTGTAGCTGATAAGGCGACGCAGGATAATTTCTAAGTTTTTGAATATTGGTATGCATAATTGGTTGACAGGCCTTCGTGCGCGAGCGTAGCTTTGCGTAAAGCTCTGGAACGGAGCTGGGAGGAAACATGCGATTTTGGACGCGACATATTTGGGCGATTTTTCTGGCCAGCGCGCTGCTAGCCGCTTGCGGTGATCAGCAAGGAGATGCGCAACGATCTGATTCTATTGAGCAGTCTGCGGACGGTGTCTTGGTTTCGGGGCCAGAGGCTTTTAAGGAAGCTGTCGCAAATGCCGAACCTGGCGATCGTATTATTCTCGCCAATGGTGTCTGGACAGATTTCGACATACTGTTCGAGGCTGAAGGAACCGAAGAAAATCCGATTAAACTAGTTGCGGAGACACCTGGGCAAGTCATTCTATCGGGGCAGTCGAGCTTGCGACTTGCTGGCCAGCACCTCATTGTTTCGGGGCTCGTTTTCAAAGACGGATATACACCACGAAACGAAGTCATTAGTTTCAGGAAGAATGCTGATACGCTTGCGTTTAATTCTCAGGTTACCAATACGGTAATCGATGGGTACAGCAATCCTAATCGCAGTCAAAGAGACCTCTGGGTAGGGATGTATGGCCGGAACAATGTGTTTGATTACAATCACCTTTCCGGCAAACAGAATGCAGGCCCTACCTTTGCTGTCCGTCTCAATACGGAAGATAGTCAGAAGAACGGCCATCGTATTGCCAATAATTATTTCGGGCCACGACCAGTCTTTGGATCAAACGGGGGTGAAACGCTCCGCATCGGCACCAGCCATTACTCGCTGACCTCGTCTGGCACAATCGTGGAGAGCAATTACTTTGACAGGTGCAGTGGGGAAGTAGAAATCATTTCCAATAAATCTGGTGATAATATTTTTCGCGGTAACACGTTTTACGCTTCGCGCGGTACGCTTACGCTGCGCCATGGCAACGATACGCTGGTAGAGAGCAATCTCTTTGATGGGGCTGGAGCGCCTTATACGGGAGGTGTGCGTGTCATTAATGCGCGTCAGACTATTCGGAATAACTATTTCCGCGATTTGACCGGTAACCGGTTTTCCGGTGCGCTGGTCGTTATGAATGGTGTGCCTAATTCACCTATTAATCGTTATCATCAGGTCGACGGTGCTGTGATTGAAGGGAATGTTTTTGATGGCGTTGCTGCGATCGAGCTTGGTGAGGGCTCGGATGCGGAGCGCACGGCGGTGCCCATCAATTCTGCATTCGAGAATAATATCGTAAAGGGTATCGGGGAGGAGTCGCCGTTCTCACTTTACGATGATATGAGCGGTATTCGCTTTTCAGGCAACACTGCCTCTCAAGCGCCACCTGCAGCATTAGCTAGCGGCTTCACTGTCACTTCCAGTCTGGGGGCAGTGAACCGAGAGGTTGCAGGTTTTGGTGTCCCTAAAGCTGACACTGGTGTCTCCTGGTACTCAAAGCCTGCTGAAGGCTCGCCGTTCGGCACGGGGCGAGAGGTCAGGCTTGAGCCGGGAACAGACGTTTTGTCATCAGCGCTTGCAAGCGCTGCGCCGGGTGATCAGTTCATTCTGGCTGAGGGGCATTACCGCGAATCTAAAATTATTACGCTGAGTGTTCCTGTAACCGTGCGCGCAGGTAGCGGTACGACGCCTGTTCTCTCGTTCGAGCGTCCGCACTTGTTCGTTCTGACGGGTAATGGTGGGCTTGACCTTGAAGGGCTGCGTTCCACGGGTGTGTCTGCGCCGGATGGATCGGGAAATAGTTTCATCTCAACAAGCGCTGTAGAGGGGAGTGGCAACCACCTTCTCAGACTGACTGATATGCAGTTTGAGGACTTCGATGTGAATCGGGGTTTTTCTGTTGTCTCTGCGGCAAAGGGGTCTTTCTTTGATGAGATTACTGTCAGCGATTCTTCTTTTGCGGACATTTCCGGCATCGTGTTCAAGCTTGATCAAGAGACAGATGATTACGGCATTTACAACGCAGAGTATCTGACGCTCAAGGATAGCCGGTTTGAGAATATTGGTGGCTCCATTGCGTCTGTTTACCGTGGCGGGCGTGATGAGAGTACGTTCGGGCCGCATGTGGATGTTACAGGATCGACATTCACGAATATCGGCCGGAATGCCGCGCCGCTAATGCGCCTGCACGGCATTCAGAGAGGACGTTTTACTGGAAACACGATAAAGGATGCCGCGCCGATCGATGTTACCTTTACAACCGGGCTTCCAATTTTCGCGATGACGGATAATCGGGTTGATGGAGCCGTGCAGGATGTCTTTGCCAATATTAAGGATCTGAGGAACCGTAAATGAAACAGGGATTTGCGCATAAGGGGAGGGTCCACCTCCTGATCGCCAGTATTGCGGCGTCTGCTTTGATGCTGTCTGGATGTGCGCCTGCTGGGCCGGGGACCGATCAGCCTGATGCTGTTTCAAGTGCGGCCCAATCCTCCACCTTTGACGACGTGATCGCGGATTTGCGTGTGTCTGTTGATGCGCGGCGCGCTGCGGGTGTTCCGGTGCCTGTGCCGGCTGATGCCGGTGGCGGCTACACACATGAGCAGCACAAGCAGAACGCCAAAACGATCTACGAGTCCGGCATGCTCTATCAGCAGACCAAGGATGCGAACTATCGTGACTTCGCAAGAGATGTGCTCTTTGATTATGCCGATCTCTACCCAACGCTTGGTTTGCACCCTAAGGTGAAGCCGGAGACACCCAGCCGCCTCTTCTGGCAAGGCTTGAATGAGGCCTGGTGGCTTGTTTATGTCATTCAGGGCTATGAAGCGATTAAAGATGATCTTAGTGAGGCTGATCGTGGACGCATTGAATCCGGCCTCATTCGTCCAATGGCGGATTTTTTGTCGGAAGGGTCGCCACAGACCTTTAACCGGATTCATAATCACGGAACGTGGGCCGCAGCTGCGGTCGGGATGACCGGCTATGTGCTGGAGGATCGCGACCTTGTCGACAAGGCACTTTATGGGCTTGATAAGTCCGGTGAGGCTGGTTTTCTGCGGCAGGTAGAGCTGCTTTTTTCCCCAGACGGATACTACACTGAAGGGCCTTACTATCAGCGCTATGCCTTGATGCCATTTGTGCTGTTTGCGCAAGCGATCGCGCAAAATGATCCTGATCTTGAGATTTTCACGTACCGCGACCAAGTGCTTCAGAAGGCTATTTATTCGGTTATACAGCAAAGCTATGGCGGACGCTTTTTTCCGATCAATGATGCGATCCGTGAAAAGGGCCTTAATACGGCTGAACTACGCTACGCTATTGCTATTGCCTATGAGCTTACAGGAGACAAGTCGCTTCTTAGTATTGCTCAGCAGCAGGCTTTTGTGGTGCCCACCCCAGGAGGCCGGGCTGTTGCCGATGCCTTGGATGCAGGCCTGGCAGAGCCGTTCGCTTTTGAAACTTTGAAGCTGCGTGATGGTCCAGAGGGGGATCGCGGCGCCTTGATGGTACTTCGCTCCGGACCTGCTCCAGATGATGCGGCGGTTGTCTTCAAGGCGGCCTCGCAAGGGCTCGGACATGGCCACTTTGACCGGTTGGGTATGATTTATTACGACAATGGTGCTGAGGTTATCGCTGACTATGGGGCGGCTCGATTTCTAAACGTGGAGCCAAAACATGGCGGACGTTACCTGCCAGAGAATTTGAGCTGGGCTAAGCAAACGGTTGCGCACAATACACTGGTGGTTGATCAGTCGAGTCAGTTTGGGGCTGATTGGCGGCGCGCTGAAGAGCACACGCCGAGTATTCTTGCCTTTGACGATACGCCGGGTGCAAGTTTCGCTGCTGCAGAAACGACAGCTACATATGATGATGTGTCTTTTCAGCGTATACTTGCTATGGTTTCGCGCGAAGGTGGCGAGCAATATGTGATTGATATTGTACGTGCTCGCAGCGCGGTCTCGCGATCTTATGACTTGCCAGTTCATTTCAAAGGCCAGGTCATTGAGACCAGTCTTCCGTTTGCGTACGAAACAGGTAGTCTGGAGCCGCTTGGAAAAGAGGCCGGATATCAACACCTCTGGCGCACGGCTGAGTCGACGCCAGTCGCCGCAGGCACGGTCTCGGACCTCTCTTTTCTGATTAATGATCAGTTTTATACGCTAACGCATGTCTCTGATCAGCCTGTAAAAGCATTTCTCACGCGTCTCGGAGCAAACGATCCGGAAAATAATTTACGTAATGAGCAGGCTATGATTCTGCGCGCGGAGGATGAGACGGCAAGCTTTTTCTCAGTCTATGAGCGGCATGGTCGGTATGATAATGATGAGGAAGTGACTGTTTTTGATGGCGGCTCAGTTGCGGCACTGGACATTGCGCGAGTCGGCGAGAGCGATGTTTTTACGCTCACCACGACAGATGGACGTGCGGCATATCTGACGATCGCTGAGACCCCAGATCCGCAAGCAGAACATACCGTAAATCATAATGAACACACGCTTACCTGGACGGGGCCGATCGGGCTGCATGTCTCGTGGGCGATGCAAGATAAATAGAATAAGGGAGGGTGCACAATGAGCACACTGGTACAATCGGATTTGTTTTTTCTAGACAGCCCCCGCAGCAAAGCGGAGAATCTGGGTGACGGACTTTATCGATCACTTTTAGGGTTCGATGACAAGCTCATGATGGCCAAAGTCTGGTTTGATAAAGGGGCGGTTGGACAGGTCCACGCGCACCATCACTCTCAGGTGTCTTATGTTGTTTCCGGCAAGTTCGAAGTCGAAGTTGATGGACGTAAGCAGGTTCTGGAAGCAGGGGGGTGCTTTTTTGTGCCGTCCATGGCCATGCACGGTGCTGTCTGTCTGGAGCCGGGCATTCTCTTGGATGTGTTTAGCCCCGTTCGGGAAGATTTTCTTGATGCTGAGGGCGGATAGATCATGAATATCAAGGGGTTGAGATGGTGGGTGGTTGGTCTCGTCGCACTGGCGACCGTAATTAATTATATCGACCGACAAACAATAACTGTTCTGTGGCCGCAGCATATGGCCCCGGACTTGTTTCCAGATATGGATGCTGATGGCCATAAAGCCATTCTGGGGACTGTCTCGGCTGTCTTTATCCTCGCTTACGCTGCGGGTCAGGCGGTCTTTGGAAAAATCTTTGACTGGATCGGCACGCGACTTGGATTTGTGCTCTCGATTGGTGTCTGGTCGCTTGCAACAGCGCTTCATGCGTTCGCGCAAGGCCTTTTGAGCTTGAGTTTTTTTCGTGTCCTGCTGGGGCTTTCTGAAGCTGGGAACTGGCCGGGTGCCGCAAAGGCGAATGCGGAATGGTTTCCGACAAAGGAGCGTGCACTCGCGCAGGGTATTTTCAATTCCGGCGCGGCCATAGGGGGCATCATTTCCATCCCTTTATTGGCGTATCTGGCTATATATCTGGACTGGAAAGTTATATTTGTTGCCGTTGCGGCCCTCGGGGTGCTTTGGCTCGTTCCGTGGCTTATTATCGTTAAGGCGCCGCCCGCGTCTCATGCCTGGCTCAGCGATAGCGAACGCGAATACATTCTATCCGGCCAGATAAATGAGGATATTGACGGGGACGGCGAACGTGATGGCGGTTACAATCCGTCTACAGGCGAACTCTTAACGCGCAAGCAAAGCTGGGGGGTTATCATCGCCTCGGCTGTTATTGATCCAATCTGGTGGCTCTTTATTGTTTGGATTCCAACGTACCTGTTTGAAGTCCATGATTTCACCTTGAAGGAACTCGCAGGCTCAGGTTGGATTCCTTATGTGGGCGCAATGGTTGGTGCTATTTTCGGTGGCTATCTTGCTCAACTTCTTATCGGTAGAGGGTGGACCGTAAACGCGGCGCGCAAGTTTACCATTACAATGGGGTGCCTGATTATGCTGCCCTGCCTCTTGCTAATGGCGGTAGCATCGACACCCGTTTTTGCCATTACGCTGATGTTCCTGATTCTGTTTGGATTCCAGATTGCTATCGGAAATGTCCAGACGCTACCGGCGGACTTTCTCGGTGGAAAGACGGTTGGGACACTGGCTGGTCTTGCAGGCATGGCAGCCAAGTTAACAGGGTTTCTTCTAACGCTATTTGTTCCTGTGCTGACCGCTGGTGCCAATTATGCGCCTGTCTTCATATTGGGTTCGGCCCTAGCTTTAACAGCTATCGCAGCCATATGGCTTCTCTGCGGTGACATTAAACCCCTCAAGCCCCGCACAGTTGAGGCGGGATAATTTATGAAAATAATCGACAAGAATTAGGAGTCGGAAAAAATGACAAAACCTGTAATTGGTTTTATTGGCCTTGGCCTTATGGGTGGCAATATGGTGGAGAACCTGCAAAAGCGCGGTTTCCATGTTAATGTTATGGATCTTAATAAAGATGCAGTCGGTGCCGTTTTGGCGCGCGGCAATGCGACAGAGTCCAGTTCACCAAAAGAACTCGCCGAACAGAGCGATATCGTCCAGCTTTGCGTTACCACATCAGATGTGGTTGAGGGACTTGTCTATGGTGAAAATGGTATTCTGGCAGGCATTAAAGAAGGCTCGGTCCTGATTGATTTTGGCACCTCTATTCCAGCGTCTACACAGAAGATAGGCGCTGCGCTCGCCGAGAAAGGGGCAGGCATGTTAGACGCGCCTTTGGGCCGCACACCTGCGCATGCTAAGGATGGCTTGCTGAACATTATGGCAGCCGGAGACAGGGCCACATTTGATAAATACGAGCCGATCCTCAAAGAGCAGGGCGAAAACGTTTTCTACCTTGGGAAACTTGGCGCGGGTCACACAACTAAGCTCATTAATAATTTCATGGGCATGACGACGGTCACGGCCATGTCACAGGCCTTTGCGGCAGCAGAGCTTGCCGGCGTTGACCGCGCGCAACTCTATGAGATTATGTCTGCCGGACCTTCGAATTCACCGTTCATGAAGTTCTGTAAAAATTATGCAGTTGATGGTGTAAGCGACCTTGGGTTCTCATTGAATAACGCAAATAAAGATCTTGGCTATTTCGTCCGTATGATGTCCGATCTTGGAACGCGTTCACTCGTCGCCGAAGGCACTTCAACAAGCCTCCAGGCTGCTGTTGACGCTGGAATGGGTGTAGGAAACGTTCCAGAGATTTACGACTACTTTGTCGGGCTGAAAAAATAGATAATGAGCAGTGCTCATTGCGTGTCCAAAAATTTTGCGTTCGCTTCAGGCTTTTATGCCTGTGTTGATATGTCTTTGGCGCACCCTTAGGAGCGGTTAGATGAAAGAGCCTGTTGTACCCCTTATTCAAGCTGATGAGCCGCGGGTCGCAATAAAGATAGCTGAAGCCCTGAAAGCTGGTGGGTTGACTACGCTGGAGGTTGTTTGGCGCACCGATGCCGCCATGGATTGTATGGAAGCGATCCGGTCCGACGTCACAGGTGTAACGGTTGGGGCAGGGACTGTCCTGTCCAAACTCCAAGCCGAAACAGCTATTGAAAGGGGGGCTGAGTTCATTGTGTCCCCAGGGTTGAATCCGGACGTTGTTGACTATTGCAAAACTGAGGATGTGAGCATTTATCCCGGCGTCGCAACACCGAGCGAGGTGCAACTTGCCTGGAATTTGGGTTTGCGCACAGTCAAATTTTTCCCTGCCAGTCTCGTCGGCGGCGTCCCTATGCTAAAAGCGCTTTCATCGGTTTATCGTGATATGCGGTTTATGCCGACTGGCGGGGTAAAAGCGAGCAATCTACAGGCGTTCCTGGCGGTTCCAGCCGTTATTGCGTGTGGGGGAAGTTGGTTGACACCGAAGGCTGCGATTGATGACGGCAACTTCGATGCAATCACAGTCCTTGCCCGGGAAGCCGTCGCGCTTGCCATGGAAATAAGATCAGAAAATTAGGAGAATAGTAATGGCAGATTTTCTGTCTTTTGGAGAAATCATGCTTCGGCTTAAAACACCAAATCACGAAAGGTTTTTCCAGTCCCCCGCCTTTGAAGCAACATTTGGTGGAGGCGAGGCCAATGTCGCTGTTGCCTTGAGCAATTACGGCCTTTCCTCCGGCTTTATTTCTGCCCTGCCAGATAATGATATTGGGGCATCCGCACTTGGAGAACTTGCGCGCTTTGGGGTAGACACTTCGCTTGTGCGTCGTTCAGGTGATCGTGTCGGGATTTATTACTTGGAGCGCGGGGCAAACCAACGTCCATCAAAGGTCATATATGACCGCGCGAACTCCGCCATCAGCCAATGTGCGCCGGGCGATTTTGATTGGGAACATGCTTTCAGCGGTGCCAAATGGCTCCACATTACGGGTATCACACCTGCGCTTAGCCAGTCAGCTGCCGACCTTAGCCTTGAGTGCGTGAAGGCAGCAAAGGCTCACGGCTTGACCGTCTCTTGCGATTTCAACT
>CAYUFN010000090.1:0-11763 GCA_964443965.1 uncultured Hyphomonas sp.
CCCCGCCGGAGCTGCTGCGCAGCGTGAGGCAAAACAAAATAAGCGTGCTGGAAGATACAAAACCAAACCTCCTCTTGGAGTCATCCCACGGCCCCGACCGTGGGACCCATCACCTGAACGAACCGACAAGAGATAGATTGCACGGTCGGGGCCGTGCAAAGACGCAAGAAGGAAATTATGCGCAAGACAACAGCCTTGAGCCCGCGAAGCGGAGTCCCATCGCAAGGCGAAGCCGACGCGGGGGACAAACATAAACCGAACTCCGTTCGCAAGGCCGACTGGCCGCCGGGCGAAAGCCCGCCCCGCCGGAGGGCCTTCGGCCCGTGAGGCAAAACAAGATGCGCCAGCGGGAAGCAAACATAAACACCGCTCCCGGCCCGTGAGGCAAAATAAGAAACAAAACATGCGTATTTTCTTGCGGTTAATCCAAAGGCCTGTCACAGGAAATATTATGGAACTAATCGCTGAAAATCTGACACTTTTGCTTGCGCTGGCTGGCGCGGGCTTATTTGCGGGAGTGGCTGCTGGCCTCTTCGGCATCGGTGGCGGGGCCGTGATTGTGCCGGTGCTTTATTTCTTGCTGGGGGGCGTGGGGTTTGATGAGACAGCCCAGCATGTGGCGGTGGCAACCTCACTGGCAACAATCATTGCGACCTCTTCACGCTCTGTTATGGCGCATCATAAGCATGGCGCGGTTGATTGGAGCGTTTTGAGAGCCTGGTCGCCCTGGATTGTAATGGGCGCGCTGATTGGCATGATGCTGGCAGGCTTTATGTCAGGGCGCGCACTGACTATGCTGTTTGGCGGGGTTGCGTTGCTTATTGCATTGCAGTTCTTCTTTGGGCGTCCAGATTGGCGTCTGGCCGAAGATCTGGCAACAGGTTTGCCGCGTGCAGGGCTTGGCGGCGCGATGGGAACGCTGTCTGCGTTAATGGGTATTGGCGGGGGGACGTTCGGTGTCTCTCTTTTGACGATGAGCGGGCGGCCTATCCATCAGGCGATTGGTACAGCGGCTGGCTTTGGTGTTGCAATCGGTTTGCCCGGTGCGTTGGCGGCTATCTTTACCGGATGGGGCAAAGCAGGGTTACCGCCTGGTTCGCTAGGCTATGTTAATCTGCCGGCCTTTGTAATGATTTCGGTGCTGACGGTTGCGGTGGCCCCTGTGGGCGCATCATTGGCGCACCGTTTAGATGGCGCCATATTAAAGAAAGCATTTGGTGTTCTGTTGGCGATCGTGGCCGCGCGCATGATCTATTCGTCTATTGCCGGATAATCATCGTGTTGCCTTTGAACTCATATGAGTACAACTCACCAAGAAAGCTCATACCCAGTAAAGAGTTTTCCAGCACATCGTCTTCGATAATGATGGCGTCTACGCCTTCAAGCCGCACATTACCAATCCGGATAAAAGCCAGCCTGATCGACGCTGACATAACGTCACCGCCTGCTGTACTTACGCGGTTATCATAGACAAGCTCATCAAGATCAATTCGCAGGCGTTTGGCATCTCTTTGGGTTAAGGCAACAACGCTGGCGCCTGTATCGACCAGAAATTTCAGACTAGACCCTTCAACATCGGCGCGCGTCCAGAAATGTCCGTCGCTTTCACGCCTGATCGTCGCAGCATTTTGCGGCAAAGCCTCAGCTTGTGGTGGGGTAGGTCTAATCGTTTGCACCTTAGCAGGTGTAGGCTCCGGTGCGTCCAGTCTTTGTGAGAGCCAGGCCACGCTGCCAGCGATCAAGAGGCAGGCTAGAATCAAGGATATCAGGCGATCTGTGTTCATGGCATAGGCCCCAGTTTCCCACCTGTGCGTAGTGTTTCCATGCGTTCAGGCAGATCTGACATAACACCATCACGACCATGAGGGCCCATTTTGACCCAGTTTGTAATTTCCTTTATCGAGCGACCGCATCCTATGCACCATCCTGTCTTGCTATCGACTGCGCAGACTTTAATGCAGGGGGAAAGGGGAGGCGCTTGAGACATAAAGTTTCCTTAAGTTGCGATTTGACCTTGGCAAGATAGGCACAAACATTAAATCAACTTATGATGAAAGAGCCATAAACAGGCTCTAATGTAAATAAATGTCGAAGTCAGAGGTCCCCGATTGACAAATCAAGCTGAAAATTCTGAACCCTTCGAGGATATTCGCGCGCTTACCTTGCAAGAGGCCACGTCTGATGAGGCAGAGGCCCAGCAGGTTGTTGACGCGCTGGGCAAGATGGGACGAGAGACTGATTTTGGCCGGATGGGGGAAGCTGCGGCCTGGATGGCCCGCTGGCAAAGGCGTTATCCACCACGAATCGAGAAAGCGACGCTCGCCATTTTTGCAGGATCGCACGGCCTGTCTCAAGAAGCCGTCTCGCTTGCTACGGATGACAGAACGCGCGCGCATCTGAGCGCTCTAAGAGAAGGCCGCGCGCCACTCTCGGCTATTGCCACGCAGGCAGGCGCTGAGATCCGCGTGATGGAGTTGGCCCTTGATGTGCCAACCGGAAATATTGCCAAGGAACCGGCAATGACCCAGAAGAACTGCACGGCCACAATTGCCTACGGGTTTGAAGCGTTAGCAGGTGAGCCTGATCTGCTCGCATTAGGTGTGAGCGGAGCCGGTATCGGAACGGCCGCGGCTGCTGTTGCTTATGCGCTTTATGGTGGATCTGCTGATTACTGGGTGCGGCCGGGGCCTGGCACGCCTGAAAATATGACGCGTAAGCGGGCTGCTCTCGTAGATGAAGCTGTCAAACTGCACCGACAGTACCTGTCAGACCCGCTTGAAGCCCTTGCCAGATTGGGTGGACGGGAGCTTGCCGCATGCGTGGGCGCGATATTGGCTGCTCGCTTACAAGGTGTCCCGGTTGTCCTTGACGGGTTTGCAACAACAATTGCCGCCGGGGTTGTACATGCAATCAACCCGAACGCACTCGACCATGTAGTGGCCGCTCACGCCACACGCCGACCAGCCCACGAAGCTGCTCTTGAGCGAATTGGCAAACGTGCGCTAATGGATTTAGAATATCAGACAGGTGGCGGACTAGGATCAGCCACGGCCATTGGGTTGCTTCGTACGGCGTGTGCCCCATTTATTGCAAAACCGCAGAACAGATGACGTCGATATAGGTCAGAGCTGAGATAACTTTACGTTTACGTAAAGGACAATCTGTCACTCTTTCCAGTTGGGGTTTCAACCTGTATAGAAAAGCAAAACATTCGGAGACCGCCATGAACCTCGATTTTACCCCTGAAGAACTTGCCTTTCGTGATGATGTTCGGGCTTTTATTGCCGAGAATTATCCAAAGAACGGTGTTGAACGCGGCGCGCGCGATCTTACCAAGGAAGAGTTTCTGGCTTGGCATAAAGTGCTTCACACCAAAGGATGGGTTGCGCCAGCTTGGCCTGTTGAATATGGCGGCACGGGCTGGACTGCAACACAACGTTATATCTGGTCAGAGGAGAATGCTGCTGTCGATGCGATCCCGCCGCTACCTTTCGGGGTCTCCATGGTTGGACCGGTAATCTATACATTCGGCTCTCAAGCACAAAAAGACCGCTATCTGCCTAAGATCCTCTCTGGCGAAGAGTGGTGGTGTCAGGGGTATTCAGAGCCCGGTGCTGGTTCAGACCTTGCAAGTGTCAAAACAACAGCTGTGCGTGATGGCGATCACTATATCATCAATGGTCAGAAGACATGGACGACGCTCGCCCAACATGCCGATTGGGGCTTTTTCCTTTGCCGCACGGACCCGGATGCAGACAAGCCGCAAAAAGGGATCAGTTTTATTTTGATCGACATGAAATCACCCGGTATTGAAGTGCGCCCCATCATTACGATCGATGGTGGCCACGAGGTGAACGAAACCTGGCTAACAAATGTACGTGTACCAGTTGAAAACCTGGTCGGTGAAGAGAATATGGGCTGGACATATGCCAAATTCCTGCTTGCGCATGAGCGATCCGGCATTGCGGGCGTGGCACGCTCCAAGCGCGGCGTTGAAAAGATCAAAACGCTCGCCTCCGTTGAATTGTTGGATGGAGAGCCGCTCATACAAGACAAGGATTTTGCCCGCAAACTCAGCCAGTTGGAGATTGACCTGACAGCACTGGAATTCACCGAGTTGCGCACCTTGGCAGGCGAGGCACAAGGGAAAGGGCCGGGGCCTGAAAGCTCGATCCTGAAAATCAAAGGAACTGAGATTCAGCAACGTCTGACAGAGTTGACGCTTGAAGCGGCTGGCAATTATGGCCACCCTTATTTCAGAGGTTTCCCCAAAGATGGTGATAATGAATTTGCTATCGGGCCAGACTATGCTCCTGCAAGTGCGCCGATGTATTTCAATATGCGTAAGACCTCCATCTATGGCGGATCAAACGAGATTCAGCGCAATATCATCACGAAAATGATTTTAGGGCTTTAAAGGCGCTTGCCTTCGCCTGAGAGAGACGACAATCTAAACAAGAGATGCGGCGCATACACATAAGCGCCATCAAAGACCCTGAGGAACCGCAAGATGGATTTCAATTTCACAGAAGAACAAGGCATGATCCGAGACAGCCTGGCTCGGCTGATCCGCGAAAAGTATGACTTTGACACACGCCGCAAAGCTATCAGTTCCGAGCTTGGACGCGATCCGGCATTATGGGCACAATTTGCAGAACTCGGCTTGTTGATGGCGCCCTTCAGTGAAGAGGATGGCGGTCTTGGCGGAAATGCCATTGATGCCATGGTCGTCATGGAAGAGTTTGGTAAGGGGCTTGTCACTGAACCCTTTATTCCAAGCGTCGTGTGTGGTGGTGGTTTTTTAAAGCATGCGGGCACAGCCGCGCAAAAGGAAAATCATCTTGCTGGTATTATGAGCGGCGAGCAGATTTTCGCCTTTGCCTATGCTGAGCCACGCGGGCGCTATAATCTGGCAGACCTTGAAACCACGGCCAAAGCAGATGGCGGCTATACACTTAACGGGCACAAGGCTGTCGTCATCGGCGCGCCTTGGGCGACCCATTTCATCGTCACAGCCCGCACAAGTGGCAGCCAGCGTGACGCAGGCGGGGTGTCTGTCTTTATCGTCGAGAAGGGCGCGTCTGGCGTAACAACACGGGACTACCCGACCGTGGATGGACGCCGGGCTTCTGAGGTTTACTTTGAGAACGTCTCTGTGCCGGGTGAGCATCTGGTGGGTGCGCTTGATAATGGGCTTGGTCTGGTTGAGCGCGTGGCTGATGAAGCCGTTGCGGCGCTTTGCGCAGAAGCATGCGGTGTCATGGGCGTGGCGCACCAGATGACCGTTGATTATTCACGCGAGCGCAAACAATTCGGTACGCCAATTGGCAAGTTCCAAGTGCTTCAGCACCGCATGGTCGACATGTTCATGGAACACCAACAGGCCATTTCCATGACCTATATGGCGACACTAAAGCTTGAAGAAGATGAAGTCGCCCGTCAAATGGCTGCCAGCGCAGCCAAGGTAAAAATCGGGCAGGGCGGACGCTTTGTCGGGCAGGAGGCAATCCAGATTCATGGCGGTATGGGCATGACAGATGAGCTGGCCGTGGGCCATTACTTCAAGCGCCTCACCATGATTGATGCCGAGCTTGGCAATGTTGCCCATCACATGAAGCGCTACACTGCCCTGTCAGCGGCGGGCATGGCGGTTGCCGCAGAATAACGGACTTCCTGCCTCGCAACGGGAAAAGCTTAAGCGCAACTGGCCATCGCTCGCGGTAGACATTGGGCTCGGATTTATCTTTTTCTTTGTGGCAAAATGGACCGACCTGACGACGGCGGCGCTCTGGGGCGCAGCGGCGGGCTTGGCGCTTGTTGTGGTCCAGCAATTTGTCAAAAAGGTCGACTTGCTCGGCGGGCTTGCGCTCTTTGGCATTGTGATGATGCTCATTTCGGCTGGCTATGCGCTCGTGTTTCAGGATGAGTATTTGATCCAGATGCGTACCACAGTGATCGGCGGGCTGGGCGCGGTTTTGTATCTGTTGGATGGCCTGTTTGGTGGGAAATATCTGGGCGAACGGACGGCGCGTTACCTGTTTATGCCCGATATTGTGCCGCGCAGATTGTCGCTCGCACTTGGGGGGCTTTCAATCATTATGGCCGTTTTGAACTGGGGCGTGGTGAAGCTCGTCTCCAAGGATGTCTGGCTTTATTATACGACATTTGGTGACTTTATCGTTGCGATGGTCGTGTTATCGCTGGCGATTAAATGGGTGATTGTACCCGGATATGATGCGACGCTAAAAAACATAAAGAGGCCGAGGTTAACGCTTAGGTCTTTCGCGCATTACGAGGACGAGCTAAGCCTATGGCAATCAATTATTGCCGCAGAAAGGCGCTTAACATGTCAGATATTATCCTCACCGAAAAACGCGGCCCCATTGCCATCCTCACACTGAACCGGCCGGACATGATGAATGCGCTAGGGCAAGAGGGTGATGGTGCGGCGGTGGCGGCCGCGTGCGCCGCGATTGAGGATGATCCAGCGATCCGCGTTGCTATTCTCACCGGCGCGGGCCGGGCTTTCTCAGCGGGAGGAGACGTCAAGGCCATGCGCGACCGGACAGGCGCCTTTGCAGGTAGCCCTTATAATGTGCGCGAGGGGTATCGCCGGAATATCCACCGTATCGTGAACAGTCTCTATAACCTTGAAATTCCGCTGATCTCTGCGGTGAACGGTGCTGCAATTGGGCTCGGCTGTGATGTGGCGTGTATGGCCGATGTGCGTATTGCCTCTGAAAAGGCAAAGTTCGGCGTAACTTTTTTAAAGCTCGGTCTAATCCCGGGCGATGGCGGGGCCTGGCTCTTGCCGCGTATTATCGGTAATTCCCGCGCAGCTGAATTGCTCTTTACAGGGCGTATTATTAATGCAGAGTTGGCAACCGACTGGGGGTTGGTTTCGCGCAGCGTGGCCCCCGAGGCGCTGATGGATGAAGCGATGAAGCTTGCCGAAGAGATGGCCGCCCAACCGCCCCAATCTTTGCGCGTGGCCAAGACATTGCTACGCCACGGACAAACAGCTAGCTATGAAACCATTATGGAAATGTCAGCAGCCGCTCAATCCATGATGCACCACACTGAAGACCATATTGAAGGCGTCAACGCCATCCTCGAAAAACGTAAAGGCGTGTTTGAGGGGAGGTAGGAATGAAGCACGCTAATGGTGAGTTGAACACTTGTGTGTTACGCGCGCTGTGTAGTGCGCAGATGAGGATACGCGATCTTCAAAATAATGAACGCACGAAAGTTGCCCACTGGACCCGCATAATTCGAGAAGAATTAGCCAAGGCAGGGCGGGCGCAGAATTACCATGCTTATCCTGACCGGACTGAAAGCTTTAACCGGAGTGAGTGGCTTTATGATGCATGCTGGATTGATTATGGTGTTTCTCCTTCGAAAATACCGCCCCCGCAAGTACGCTATCTGAGGTCAGTTGCTATGGCCGCAGAATGTGAATGGCTCAGTTCTGACGGTAATTTTCTTGATGACTTTGAAAAGCTAATTCAGGTGCGCGCGAAATTACGGGTTATGATTTTTGGCGGAAAACATGAAGAAATTTTAGACCAGCGGTGCGCATTTGCCAGCGATGTTATTGAGAGATACGCTGATAGTGTGCCCGAAGATGTATTCCTGATGGTTTGGATGCCTGATGATTCTTCACAAAATTTACAGTTCAAAACGATAGAGCAGAAATCAAAATGACCAACACAAGAGACTTTAACGGTATTACCCTGGACGCGCCGGGGCGCGGGCGTGTGTATGGCTCTATCCTTGAGACGATTGGCAACACGCCGCTGGTGCGTATTCCGCGCATTGCGGGCGAGGAAGGGTTGAAAAGCGAGCTTCTTCTCAAGCTGGAATTTTTTAATCCGCTGGCGAGCGTTAAGGATCGGATTGCGATTGGGATGATCTCTGCGATGGAGGCGGACGGGCGGTTGAAGCCCGGCGGGACGCTGGTGGAGTCGACCTCGGGCAATACCGGTATCGGGCTGGCCTTTGTGGCTGCCTCGCGTGGCTATCGGCTTATTCTAACCATGCCGGAATCCATGTCGATTGAACGGCGTAAGATGCTCGCACTGCTTGGCGCTGAGTTGGAATTGACACCCAAGGAAGGCGGTATGAACGCGGCAATTGCAAAAGCCAAAGAGATTGCCAGCAGCATTACGGGCGCGATCATCCCCAGCCAGTTTGACAACCCGGCCAATCCCGCTGTGCACGAAGCCACGACAGCCGAAGAGATCTGGCACGATACCGATGGCGCAGTGGATGCGGTAGTGGCAGGCGTTGGCACGGGCGGTACGTTCACAGGTTGCGCGCGGGTTTTAAAGGCCAAAAAACAGAGCTTGAAAATGTTTGCTGTTGAGCCTGAGGGCAGCCCTGTGCTTTCGGGCGGGGAGGCTGGCCCACACACAATTCAGGGCATTGGCGCAGGGTTCATTCCTGCCAATATGGATACGGCGCTGATGGACGGCGCAGTGCAGGTCTCCAATGATGAGGCGTTTGAGATGGCGCGGCGTCTGGCCAAATCAGAGGGGATTCCCGTTGGCATTTCCTCAGGCGCGATTGCGGCGGCAGCCCTGAAAGTGGCAAACCGCGCCGACATGGACGGCAAGACAATTGTTGCCATCGTGCCAAGTTTCGCCGAACGCTATCTCTCCACCGCATTGTTTGAAGGACTTTAAGGTATTCTACTTCCCGCTACGTCATGCCTTGCTGTTTTGGCCTGCCCGCTTAGTGTAGCGTCAGACATAAATAATAATGGAGAACGCTATGATCGGGATCGTCGTTACGCTGGAAGTTCAAGATGGAAAACAGGCAGACTTTGAAGCGGTCTTCAAGGACCTGATGGCCAAGGTGAAAGCCAATGAGCCGGGCTGCATCTGGTATCAATTGTTCAAATCAAAAACCTCCGCGACGACCTATACCGTGTTGGAGCAGTACGCGTCTCAAGAAGCGCTGGATGCCCATGGCAAAACGGATTATTTCCTTGCTGCGCAACCAAATCTTGGAGCTTGCCTAGCTGGCGCGCCAAATATTGAAATGCTCGATATCGTCGAATAGGAACCCACACCATGGATCTTGCATTTACCGAAGAGGAACGCGCCTTTGGCAAGGAAGTGCGCGACTGGATTAAAGAGGCTTACACCCCTGAATTACGCGCCAAGCAGGCCATGTCGAAGAATGGTTATCTCGACAAGGAAGGCATGGTGGAGTGGCAAAAGAAGCTGCATGCGCGCGGCTGGATTGCACCGAACTGGCCAACCGAATATGGCGGAGCGGGATTTACGGCCGGGCAGAAATATATTTTCCATATGGAAATGGCCGCTGCGGGTACGCCGCAAGTCACCCCTATGGGGCTTGGCATGGTTGCACCTGTCATCATGGCGTTTGGAAATAAGGCGCAAAAGAAGCAGCATTTGCCGCCGATCCTCTCCACAGACATTTGGTGGTGTCAGGGCTATTCCGAACCGGGCTCTGGATCAGACCTTGCCAGCTTGCAAATGAGCGCTGTGCGCGATGGCGACGAATATGTGCTCAACGGGTCAAAGATTTGGACAACACATGCGCAATGGGCAGATTGGATGTTCTGTCTGGTGCGCACCTCCAAAGAGGGTAAACCCCAGCAAGGGATCAGCTTTATTGTGTTCCCGATGACGCTGCCGGGCATATCTGTTTCGTCCCTGCCGACGCTTGACGGGCCGGTTGCGGGCCAGCAGGAAATTAATCAGGTCTTCTTTGAAGGTGTGCGTGTAAAGATTGATGATGCGCTGATCGGAGAAGAGAATAAGGGGTGGACCTATGCCAAATATCTGCTCCAGTTTGAGCGCGGCAATGCCTATGCGCCGGGCCTGAAAAACATGCTCAACAAGGCGAAGAAAATTGCAAGCGTTGAGCAGTCAAACGGGCGGCCGCTTATCGAAGACGCGGACTTCCAGCGTAAAATGGCGGCCATGGAAATGCGCATCGAGGCGCTGAACGCCACCGAGCTGCGCATCTTTTCTGCCTTGTCAGCGGGCGAAGCGGTAGGGCCGGAAAGCTCTATGCTGAAATGCGCAGGCTCTGAAACGCAGCAGGCGATCAGCGAGCTGGTGGTTGAGGCTTGCGGAGGATATGCTGCGCCATTTGTGGTAGACACATGGGGCCATCTGCGCGCGGGCACGAATTTTGACATGCCAACACCGGCCTATGCTGCGCCGGCCGCGCCGAGCTATCTGAATTATCGCAAGACCAGCATCTATGCGGGCTCAAACGAGATCCAGCGCAATATTATGGCGAAAATGGTTTTGGGGTTATAGTCGAAAAAAACGCAGGAGAAACATCATGGCAGCAGATGGCGAGCACGGCGAACAGGCTAAATTTCGCGCGATGACCGAAGGGACCAAGGAAGATTGGACCGTGATTGCGACGCATGCGGCGGAGTTCAATAAGCAGCTTCCTGACCGCGTTTTGACGCATTTAAAGCTGCTTGATGGCGATTACGGCGGCTTTCCGGTCGATCGACTGACGCATTCGCTACAAACAGCAACGCGCGCGCACCGCGATGGGCGGGACGAGGAATATGTTGTCTGCGCGCTCTTGCATGATATTGGCGATACGCTGGGCTCGCACAACCACCCGGACGTAGCGGCGGCGATCCTGAAGCCATTTGTCAGCGAGCAAAACCTCTGGATGGTGGCCAATCATGGCATGTTTCAGGGCTATTATTTCTTTGAGCATTTGGGCCTAGACAAGAATATGCGCGATCAGTTTAAGGATCATCCGTGGTATGAATATACCGCGCAATTCTGCCACCTCTACGATCAGGCCGCGTTTGACCCGGAATATGAGAGCGAACCGCTGGAATTCTTCGAGCCGATGGTACGGCGGGTTTTTGCAAAGCCTGTGCGGTCTATGTATCTTAGAGAAGATTAGATTTTTAAAATAGGCGGCACATTCATGGATAGTTCAGGCCTATCGCGACTTTTTTGCCTTTTAATCAGGCAATAACGAAAAAGGTCTTTGTTCATGACTGATTGCACTAGAGAGCAACTGGCAACAAACTATCTGAGAGAGTCCGGCAGGCTTTATAAACTTGGGGAGAGTTTGAGAGTTCGATCATTACAGGCGTACATGATCGTTCCGCTTTCGGGTTTCGTTTTGCTTGGCTTAGGTGTGATTGGTGGCAAGTTATTCTTTTTGACATTAGTGGCGCCATTTATGCTTTTTGGGTATGGAAGCTACCTTGTTAGCAAGTCTGAAAAATGCATGGCATTGTCGCTCGAAATCACATCTGAACTCGCTAGAGAAGCCAAGCGTTCATCTGCAAAATAGATCAAGTATAACTTCGTATTCTCAGCTTTTCAGCCGCCATTACCTCGCTTTGCGTCATTGCACGGCCCCGACCGTGCAATCCATCTCCGGTCTTACCATCTTGATGCAAATTTCGGGTGATGGATCCCACGGTCAAGCCGTGGGATGACTGCCACAAAGTGGCTCATTTCCCCACAATAGCTCGCACAAACCCGACCGCCTCAATAGAAGCCCAATCCAGCTCGCCAGCATAGCGCGCGATTTCGGCGCCTTCTGCGTTGTAGATGATGCTGGTGGGAAAGCCACGGGCGCCGAGGTCGTAGGTGAGGGCGAATTCCGGCGTGTGGTAGAGACCGAGCGTGCCACCGGTCCAGCGTTGTAGTTCGCTTGCGGCATGGTCTTTGTCTGCCTCGTCATCGACGCTAACGGCGACAACTTCAAACTCGTCCTTAGGAAAGGCAGATTGTAGCG
>CAYUFN010000091.1:0-2724 GCA_964443965.1 uncultured Hyphomonas sp.
CTTCTAGGTTGTATGTGCCGCTATTTACGCCCTCTATAATAAGTATATTTGGTACCCGGACTGGCTCAGTGGTAGCGAGAATTTGTTCTGGTGCGGCGTGTGTTGTGTCATCTTGACCTGCACCACCACAAGCAGACAGCGCTACCATCAGCACAACAATAAGGCCTGAATATTTCAACATAATCAACCCTTTACCTAACCTTTTTCAACAAATTCAGCTTCGATAATAATCTCTACTTCATCTCCAATGTTTGGAAGTAATGCGGTCATCCCGAAATCTGACCTGTTTAGTGTGCCAGTTGCTGAAAAGCCGATAATATCGCGGGTCCCGAACCAGGGTGCATTCCCAGTTCCGTTATAAGTGGCCTGCAGTTGGACTTCTCTGGTTACCCCTAGCAGGGTCAAGTTACCGGTAATAATACCCGTAAATTCACCGGTTTGCTCAATCCCAGTAGACTTGAAGACAATTTGTGGAAATGCCTCGCCGTTAAGCCACTTTTTATCCGTTGCGAGTGTATCATTCCAAGTTTCACTGGTTGGGTGATCGGTTTCAACTGATAACGGATTAATCGTTGCCACAACAGAGGAGCTGACAGGGTCATTCGGATTGAAATCGATACTGGCGTCAAAATCTGTAAAGCGCGCTGTATAGTTTGAAAGTCCGTTATGCTTGACGCGCCAAGTCAGAAAAGCGTGGGTTTTTTCCAGCTGATAGTTGCCGCCACTGGCTTCCACGAATGTTTGCTCACCTGCCGTTGCGCACGCAGTTAGGGAAAGTGCGGTAACCGCGGCTAAAAATAATCTTCGCATGATATAAGCCTTTCAAAAGCCATTGAGTCGCGTTGTCTCAATTAGTTTGTACAATTAAAGCCCTTATAAGTAAAAGCTTATGGAGAAAATCAGCATGGCGTATGATGCCCCGGTTCGCGATATGGCCTTCGCTCTTGAAAGTATGGCACGCCTTTCCCGTGTGGAAGACAATGGGGCGTTTGAAAATTATGACCCAGATTTGATCCTGCCCATCCTGGAAGAAGCTGGTAAGCTCGCGCGCGATGTGTTGGCACCGCTGAACCAACACGGTGACAAAATAGGTGCCACATTGGGAGCAGATGGCGTGATTGCTGCGCCAGGGTTCAAAGAAGCGTATGAAGCTTACCGCGATGGTGGCTGGATTGGACTTGGCTTTCCCGAAGAATGGGGCGGGCAGGGCCTGCCTAAAGGCTTGGCGCTGGCCGTCATGGAGATTGTAAACGGAGCAAATATGGCCTTTGGCCTCTGTCCGATGTTAAGCCTCGGCGCAATCGAGGCACTTCTTGCACATGGCTCAGATGCACAAAAGCAAATGTATTTGCCACAACTGGTGTCTGGTAAGTGGACAGGCACAATGAATTTGACCGAGCCACAAGCCGGGTCTGATGTTGGTGCGCTAAAATCGAAAGCGGTGCCAAATAATGATGGTTCTTACGCGATAACGGGGCAGAAAATTTATATCACATGGGGTGATCATGATGTGGCTGAAAACATTGTCCACCTTGTTTTGGCGCGTCTGCCTGATGCCCCAGAAGGCTCACGCGGCGTCTCGCTTTTTCTTGTGCCCAAATTTCTCGTAAATACAGATGGCTCGCTAGGGGCACGTAATAAAGCACACTGTATTGGCCTTGAAGAGAAACTCGGTATTCATGCTTCACCCACATGCGTAATGGAGTTTGATGGCGCGACTGGCTGGCTTATAGGGGCTCCCAATAAAGGCTTGGCCTGCATGTTTACGATGATGAACTCTGCACGCCTAAACGTCGGCCTTGAGGGTGTTGGTATTGGTGAGGCTGCGTACCAAACCGCACTTAATTACGCCCGTGAGCGCAAGCAGGGCAAAGCAGAAGTCACAGAAGGACCTGCGGCCATTGTTCACCACCCGGACATTCGCCGGACACTGGTGACGATGCGCGCACGAACAATGGCTGCGCGTGCTATCTGCTACGCCTGTGGCGTTGCGGCCGATTTGGCTGAGCATGGCCCCAAAGAGGGACGCGCGGCAGCCAAATTGCGTGAGGATTTGCTGACGCCAATCGCAAAAGCCTGGTCGACCGATATGGGTGTTGAGGTCGCGAGCATGGGTGTGCAAGTGCATGGAGGGATGGGCTTCATGAATGAGACGCTGGCTGCTCAGCTTTATAAAGATGCACGCATTGCGCCGATCTATGAGGGTACAAACGGCATTCAGGCGATGGATCTCGTCGGACGTAAATTATCCATGGGAGATGGCATTGCGATGCGCACTATGCTGGAGGATATTTCTGTAACGGCCCGTGAAGCACGCCAAAGTAATGAACCTGATTTTGTTGCCATTGCCGATCACCTTGATGCAGGTGCTGCTGCGCTGGAAGAAGCTACAGGCTGGATGATTGAAGCAATGAAGAGCAATCGTACAATCGCGCTTGGCGGCGCAACGGCTTATCTGGCGCTGGCTGGCGATGTGATTGGCGGACACTTCCTGACACGCGGGGCTCTGGTTGCTCGTGGAGATTCTGGTCGGGCACATATGCTGGCCCTGGCTGCTTTCTTTGCAGAAACTGACCTAGCCGAAGCCCCCGCGCGCGTGCCTGGAATAGTTGGCGGCGGCGAGGTGTTGGCCCGGTATGGTGACGCCGTGCTAGGCGAGTGCTAGAAGTTTACGCGATTGGTCGTTGACCCATCAATAATGAGATTTATACCGCTGGTGTAGCT
>CAYUFN010000091.1:2734-6739 GCA_964443965.1 uncultured Hyphomonas sp.
CTGGCAAGGAAGACAGTTGCAGCTGCAATTTCTTCGGGCGTCGCGCAACGGCCAGATGGCACGCGGCGCAACGCTTTAGCGTAATAATCTGGCATGTTTTGTTCTACCCTGTGCCAAACACCGCCTTCGAAATAAACCATGCCCGGTGACACTGTGTTCACACGGATACTTTGCTTTCCATATCGGCGTGAGAGCCCCTTGGCCATATGAATCAGGCTGGCCTTTATTGGACCGTAGGACTCAGCTTGATCAGCAACCGCGCCAGAAACCGACGCAATTATTGTGACTGAGGCGTCACCGGTGGCTTCTGCGGCTTTGGTTAGGTATGGGGTAGCAGCTTCAAAGGCATTGACGCAGCCCAGCACATCAAGTTGAAAATTTTTTTCCCATGATTTTGGATCGAAACCCTGAGCCATTGCGCCGGCATTCGAGACAAGGGCATCAATTTGGCCATGCGCCTTGCCGACGCTTTCAATCCAGGCTTTGACAGCCACGCCATCAGTTACATCGACGGAGGCTCCGCTTGCTTTGATGCCTTTTGCTGTGAGTTCTGCAACCGCTTCACCGACCTGATCTTCATTGCGCGCGCAAATCGCGACGTTGGTGCCTTCATTAGCAAATGTTTCGGCAATTGCTCGGCCTATGCCGCGTGTGCCGCCAAGAATGATGGCTGTTTTTCCACTAAGTCCGAGATCCATTTGCGTGTTCCTTTGTGTGTTTTAGATAAAGACATACCTTAATAGCTAAATGCAGCGTTCGTAGACATTAATGGGTGACGCGCCGATATGTGTTTCATGGAGCAGGTAATATCCAACTTTTTGAGCCAGATGGATAGAAGCCGTATGCTCTGCCTCGATGATGCAGACTGTGCGTTTACCTGCAATATTTACGTCACTCCATTCATGGATTGCAGCGAGTGCTTGACTGGCATAGCCCTTGTTCCAGTGTGCAGGGGCGATCACCCAGCCAGCTTCAGGTGTTCCTATGAAAGATGGAGAAATATCACGCAGACCTTCCATAAATCCAGCTTCACCGATAACAGTCCCTGTGCTTTTCACTGTGATGACCCAATAGCCATAACCAAGCAGGCTCCACCCGCCAATCGTACGCTGGATCTGTTTCCAAATCTCCTGACGCGCGCGCGGTTGCTGGCCGATAAATCGGGTCGTTTCCGGGTTTGCCCATATATTACTCAAGGGCTGCAAATCCTCAATCTTGTGGGCACGCAGGTACAAATGCTCGGTTTCCAGAAGTGGAATGTTGGGATAAGTTATGCGGCCAAATGATGTAATCTGACTCATGTGGGGGGCTTTCGATTAAGCCTTACGATAGCCGTATCGAGCGCCTGCAAAAAGGCTGAACGGTCTGTTTTTGTGAATGCCGCCGGGCCACCAATATTCTCATTGCCAATCCCTGCACGCAGATCTGCCATTATTGCGCGGGTAGCAAGTGCGCTACCGATTGAGCTTTCTGTAAATGGGCGCCCACGTGGACCGAGCACTGTTGCGCCAGCTTTGAGGCATCTA
Organism: uncultured Hyphomonas sp.; assembly: GCA_964443965.1. Classification (GTDB taxonomy): domain Bacteria; phylum Pseudomonadota; class Alphaproteobacteria; order Caulobacterales; family Hyphomonadaceae; genus CALLCD01. The sequence continues at coordinate 4,261 of CAYUFN010000091.1, forward strand.
TCAGCCAGCGGGATGTCAGCAGTGATAACAATTGAGAAGGGGTGGGATTCTTCGGCAATATAGTCATCTGCCGCATCGAAACTGTCACTGACGAGCTTAAAAGATAACAGCGGATGGTCAGGCATACGGATCCAGCTATTAGCGACCAACAAGACAGGTACCTTGTGGCGCAAAGCGACTTTGTAAATTTCATCTTTGACTGGGCATGCATCCCCGTCAACGAGGACTTTTGGTAGTACGGCTTTGGCATCAGTCATCCCGAAATATCGGCTGAGTCTAAATGTATGGAAACCCATTCATACTATTATGGGCAAACCATTGTTTATAAGTGTATTTTACATTTTTCTCGCTCGAGTAATGCAATACACACATAACTTGGCGCAATCTAAAGAATGGCGCGCTTAACGTGACCAGCAATGAGGAGCTGATAATTATGAAAGCGATTATCGCAGGTGGCGGCATTGGCGGATTAACAGCAGCGCTTTGCTTTCTTCATTTCGGTTGGGACGTTGAAGTCCTAGAGCAGGCACCTGAACTCGAAGATATCGGAGCTGGAATTCAGATTAGCCCGAATGCAATGAAAGTGTTCGAAAAACTGGGGCTGGTAGAAGCTTTACTAAAGGCAGGCTTTCAACCAGAAGCGATTGAAATTCGCATGGGGCAGAGCGGTATGCATCTGATGCGCATACCTCTTGGAGATACAGCGCTTAAGCGTTGGCATATGCCGTACATACACATCCATCGTGCAGATTTAATTGCTGTCCTACGAAAGGCTCTGCTTATACAGAAAAGGAGCTGCCTATCGCTTGGAGCGCATGTCGATAGGTACGACCAAGATGATCGACAAGTATGTGTGACACATAGCGGTGGGGCTGAGGCGTATGGCGACGTTTTAATTGGTGCCGATGGCATACATTCGATTGTTCGCAAGCAAATGCTGGGTCCTGATAAACCCGTTTTTACCGGAAATGTTGCATGGCGAAGTGTTGTACCTGTTAAGCGCCTTGGCCACGATGTACCCGATCCGGTGGCCTGTGCGTGGGTGGGCCGCGGAAAACATGCTGTAACTTATTTATTGCGCGGAGGGAAATTAGCCAACCTCGTTGGCGTTATTGAAAGAGAGGATTGGGTATCTGAAAGCTGGACTGAGCCGGGCACACGCGAAGAGGCCTTGCGCGACTTTGCAGGATGGCACCCAAAAGTCACGCGGATGATTGAGGAAAGCGAGAACTTATTCTGCTGGGCTCTTTATGATCGTAAGCCACTTTCGGGTTGGGTGGAGGGGCGTGTTGCGCTGATGGGAGACGCGGCGCACCCGATGCTACCCTTCATGGCACAAGGTGCAGCCATGGCAATTGAAGATGCCTGGGCGCTCGCTGCAAAACTGGCCCATGGCAAAGATATTACGGCTGCTCTAGCATCGTATCGGGCGTTGAGGTTTGATCGCGCGACCAGTGTGCAGGCTGGCTCGCGCCAAAACGCGAAGACATTCCATCAGCACACGCCTATAGGTAGACTTAAAACTTACGGTCCGATGTGGCTAGCAGGTAAAATAGCGCCGAGCATTGGCCTTGCTCGCCAAGACAAAATTTACAGTTACAATATTATCAAAGCAGCCAAAATATAAGCCAGCGAGCTCAGAGCAGGGCAGACTTACGGGTACGAACTACTACATGCGCCATCATGGCTCGTGCGTAACTGCCTTAAACGTTCCGCGCCTTCCTCAGGCGCAAGCGGTTTTCAATCGCCGCCATACCATGTGGAAAATGCCTAACCACGCGACCCATCCGGTCTTTACCGAATGCATTTTGCTCATCTCTCTTGAACCTCTTTCTGATTGTCTGCCTTGAGGTCGCGCACGATGCGGAAGCCGATATGACTGGCAGAAAAATCTGTCTCTTGTGGTTGGCGCGCGGCCGGGCGATAGCGACGGCAGAAATTGTCCGCACAGAGGAATGAGCCACCTTTTATTGTGTGCGTGAGGTTGGTGTAAGGTGTGTCAGTCCACTCCCAGACATTGCCGATCATGTCATAGAGTCCTTGTTTGTCTGCCTCAAAACAGCCGACTGGAGCTGTGCCTTCAAAACCATCGGTTTCAAGGTTTGCGATGGGGAATATGCCCTGCCACGTATTGGCACGAGGGGCACCTTCTGCGTATGCGCCTGAAGACTGATCATTTGGATTGGACAAGCCAAGGCTTGCCACATATTCCCATTCCACCTCGCTTGGCAAACGGCCGCCTGCCCAGCGGGCATAGGCTTCGGCATCGCGCTTTGATACGTGCACGACGGGGTGACTGGCGCGACTATTAATAGAGCTGCCTGCGCCTTCAGGGGTCTTCCAGCTGGCATCTTTTAGAAGTGCCCATTCGGAAGGGTTGCCGGCTCGCGCGTCAGCGTAGATGAAGACTGCTGATCCAGCGCCTTCTGTTCCTTCCAAAACGCCGCGTTCTGCGTCTGTTAGATAGTGCGTTGCGTCA
>CAYUFN010000091.1:6749-11751 GCA_964443965.1 uncultured Hyphomonas sp.
AATGAAGGCTTTAAATTGTGCGTTTGTTACCTCGTGGCTTTGTATTGTGAAACCATTGACCTGAAGACGCAGGCTTGGTGCCTCTTCAGGATAAAGAGGAGAGGTGCCTTTGAGAAAGCTACCGGACGGAATCTCGACAAACGTTCCGATCTTATCACTGAGTAAACCACACGTGTCTGCTTTTACTTTTGCAGATGACGCAGAGGGCCCGCATGCGGCCATTAAAGCAAGCAAGGGGAACGCGGTGAGCCAGCGCTGATAGAGTTTGCGATTACGCGACATCTATATTTGCAATCAAGCCCCCAAGAATTAACCGTATCGCCGCCTTGGCGTTTTCTATAGATAGGCTCTGATCCTGACGTAGCCTGCGCCAGCTTGTGAATGCGAGTGTTGTCTCCAGCGCGGCAAATAGGGGACGGTTCGCTATGATCTCTTTGGGCAAGATTGCTTTCAAAGATGAGCGCATGAGAGCCACATCTTGCTCATATTGTGCTTTGATAAACTCTGACTGAAAACGCCGCAGCGACATACAGACCTTCATCGGGAAAACCATTTCATATATGTCGGCGCGCTTTTCGACACTTTCCATGAGCTGTTCTCGCCATGCGGTGGCCTGAAAGGGCGCCTTTATTTTTGGCATGACAGCTTCGCTCAACTCTGCGGTCATTTCGTCATAAATAGAGTCCATATCTTCGAAATGGCGAAACACCGTGCGGAGCCCAACCTCGGCCCGCGCGGCGACGTCTACCGCGCTCGGTGACATATTCCCTTCACCGATCAAGTCAAAAAGGGCCTCAATAATGCGTCTTCGGCTGCGATCACTGCGCTGCCTGCGGCCATCCTGCGTGGCTATTTCCAGCTTCGGCCAAGGGCTAGTGGACTGTTGCTTGGTTGGCATAATCATATGTCTCTATTTTGGCGTTCGAACAGACAATATAAACCCAAGGGCAAATAATGGAATAAGAATGAGTGTTGCATAGGCTTCCGGCGGATGATGCTCGCCGCTCTTGGGTCCCCACATATGCAAGCAATGCAGAGCCCGTTCTGCTGTCAGAAGCGCGAGCGCAAGCGGAACAAGCGAGCGATACTTCATCAGAACTGTCAGCAGTAATAAACCCCAGACCAATTGCGTTATACCGGCCCACGCAAACAGTCTGACGATTTGACGCCCATGCTCACTCGTTAGATCCAGACCCAAGCCTGCGATCAAATTGGCTCCTCCATCTGGTAGAAAGGCATGTATGCAGGCTGGAATAAGTGTGATGATCGCGGCAAGGCCGAGGATGAAGAGTGAAATACGCGCGCCTTCATAGTCAGCATTGGTGGAAGCAGGAAACAGAGCCATTAGTTTGGCACCCAGACATATTCAGCGCCCTCGCTTGCCTTGTCGGCGCCGGTGATGTCAATCGCTTGCGGGCTTTCAAGAGTGTAGGGATATAGCGCACCTACCGATGTGGCTTGATGCGCGTTCAGCAAGGTTTGCAACTCTGTCAGCTTGTCGGTGCGCGTGTCCGCCAGGTTGTTTTGCTCAGTCGGATCCGCAGCCAGATCAAACAGCCAGACTTTATTTTGTCGTCCATCAACTTGTAATTTCCAGTCGCCTGCGCGCACCACACGGTAATATCCCGATTGCCAGAAGATCGCATCATTTGGTCGGCTGATGTCTCCTGTGCCCGTTACCGCAGGCAAGAGATTCTGTCCATCAATAGTCAGATCAGCAGGCAACGCCGCACCGGCGGCGGCAGCAAGCGTCGGCATAAGGTCAATATGCGCAACGGGTGTGTCGACCACTGTGCCCGGCGCGATCCGGCTAGGCCATTTAACAAACATGGGTACGCGAATTCCGCCCTCAAACAGCGTAATCTTCCAGCCGCGATAAGGCGCATTGACCTCCGGCAAGCCAATATATCCCGCCCCGCCATTATCGCTGGAGAGCACGATGATCGTATTGTCGGCAAGGCCTTCATCTTCAAGTTTCTGCACAACTTGCCCGACGCTTCGATCAAGTGCGCGCAGCATGGCGGCATATACGCGAAGGCGATGCGGCTGAATATCGCCAACGGCATCATAATCCTCTTTGGTCGCCTGAAGGGGAGTGTGTACGCCCCAATGTGCAAGATAGAGAAAGAAGGGGCGGTGCTTATTGGCCTCAATAACCTTAAGGCTTTCATCCGTCCACCAATCGGTGAGGTAGCCGCCCGGCGCAAACGGTTCGCCCATATTGAAGGAGGCTGCATATTGGCCTCGCGCCCAGAGAAATTGATCAATCGGGTCAAAGTCCAGCTTAGCGTTCACCACGTCCGGATCATCTTCTGGCAAATAGAGCAGGCTGTGCATCAGCAGGCTCTCGTCAAAGCCTTGCGCAGTTGGGCGGCTCTCCTCATTTCGCCCAAGGTGCCACTTGCCGATGTGTACGGTGTGATAGCTATTATTTTGCAGGAGTTCTGCAATCGTCAATTCTGAACCCGGCAACCCCATATCATCATAAGGAATGCGGGCTTCATCTACACTGCGATTAAAGTCAAGCGATGGCAACGCGCCGCGATCATTCCCATTTGCAATTGTGGAAATCACCCGTCCCATGCCTTCAGGTGTGGGGGTGAACTCAAATCCGGTGCGGGTAGGATAACGCCCTGTCATCAACATGGCACGCGAGGGTGCGCATGTGCCGGTGCCGGAATAGGCTTGCGAGAACATCGCACCATCTGCAGCCAGTTTGTCGATGTTGGGTGTGGGCACCTGGCCCCCTGCAACTCCGCCGCCGAAGGTTGACAGATCATTGATGCCGAGATCATCAAGGAGAATAAACACAATATTAGGTGGGCGATCATCGATGGGGGCTACGGGGGCGCTCGGGCCTCGCTGCCATACAATTTGCTTGTGCTCAGCAACGGGGTAGTGGTTTGCCTGAACGCGCTTAAGAACGAGCGCTTTCAATATGCTGGCTTTGTTAAGATAGGCGAGACCAGCCGCACCTAGAGCCAGAATTGCAAACCCGATTAGGAATTTTTTCAACATTACCGTGACCCTATTTGAACAGCGCGTCGCAGCCTGAACCGGCCAGCATGGCATCGACAGCGCCGCGTTCATTGTCGGACAAAGCCTTGTGATCGTCGCGCAACCAGCCGAGACATTTAGCCTGATATTTAAAGCTTGGCTGGGTCCATGCGCGGCCATCTATTTCGGTATCGAATGTTGTTTCGCCCGCCATTACCGCCCTGGCATTAGCGATCATGGCCGGGGCATATGTGCGACCAATCTCTGCGAGTAGAGGAGCGAGGGCGTCGCGCGCGTCGTCAGCGCTAAACCAGTCATCATCAGATGGCTTGAGACCCGACATGTCTTCCATGATATCGATCCAGGCGCGAACACGTTGTGACGTCTTGCTGGTGATGGCCGCAGAAGTTGGTTCGACAATTGCAAGCTGTGTCATCTGTCCGTAGATCGCAAAATCGGCCGAAGCCGGGCGGGCACCCAGAACAAAGCCACGCGTCTGCAAAAGCGTATCCAGAATACCGACGAGGCGTTCATAAGAAGATTCGATTGTTTTGGCGGTTATCGCGTTTGAGCCAACGACATAGAGCCTTTCGATCTGGCGTTTGGTGAAAGTGTTGGAAAACTCTTCGGCCATCTCTTTGGGCGCCGTGTTCATGCCCCAATAGACGAGCAAGGGCCCGGCATTTTTCCAGTCAGCTTCATGGGCCCAGCGAAAGTGGAACATTGCTTTGGTCAACCATTCATCAGCATAGTCTTCGATAAGGTCATTAAGAAATTTCAGGACGGGGTCATGTGGAATAACCGAACGACCTTCATGCTCGGCCTCCAACCGCCTGATGATCGGCGTGGAATCTGTGACAGGAACTAGCCCACCGTCTTCGCCATCAGGGAAGAAAAACGTTGGCAGGAGGCGCACTTTCGGCTCTGGGTAGCCGTCAGGAATATTCCCATTACCCCAAAAAACGGAATAAGGGATGTGGCGGTAACGCAGCACACCTAACATTTTGCGTGTATAGGGCGAGCCAGCTGCTCCTGTGAGTTCCAGACGCACTCTATCCGTCATTTTGCGCCCTCCCAACATACAAGCAAGCATGTATAGTGGCACTTTAAATGTCAATATAGTTATTATACAAACCCTAGGCATTTGATGAAGCGGACATAGAGATTCAAATGGAGAAGGGGAGGGTATTGTCCAAATAGTGACACATGCGCTTATTAAGTGCAGATGCAGGGCAGGTTAAAATGATCGGGATGTAGCGGGTGCCATAAAATATCATTATAAGCAGTTCAAGATTGAAATTTGGCAGCATGGCGTTTAGCTGTGATGCCATGAGTGACCAAGCCGAACAAACCGCCGCTGAACGCCGGCGAGAACGACAACGCCTGCATATTATTGCGCAAGCCGAGAGGCTATATGTTGAAAATGGGGGTGATAATGGCGGGTTTGAGAACACCACCGTTGAAGCCATCGCCGAACGATCCGACATCTCTCTACGAACCTTTTTCAGATACTTCGAAAGCAAGCAGGATGTGATTTATCTGGACAGTGCGCAGGCCATTCTTGACCTTGAAAAGTTTACGCTTGTAAGACTTAAAACGGAGCGGCCTGCGCGCGCGGCTCTGAATGGACGGCTGGATCAGATCCGTCATTTTTGTTCGTCGAAGGCGTCTCGGACACGCATGCGCCGTGCGCTTCAGGCACCAGAGTTTAGAGATGGGTTGAACAAGATGCGCGGAAAGATCGAGGCGAAGCTGGCTGCTTTGCTGACATCGCATTTCGGCGGATCGCCTGCCGAGCGCGTTGCTCAAGCGCGTATGACGGCGTCTCTGACGACCACGCTGGTTGCGCCCATGCTCACGCCTGAGAAATTAAAAGCGTCAACAGATTTCGATGCGGAAATCGAGGCTTCTCAAGAGAGGCTGGAACGCCTGCTTGGGCAAATGAAACACGCTGAGGATTAAGGCAGTGCTGCGTCCTGAGTACGCGGAATAACTCTATATTCAC
>CAYUFN010000092.1:0-3641 GCA_964443965.1 uncultured Hyphomonas sp.
CGCGCCTGACTGTGCAGGCACATGCCGCGATCCCCCCGCAAGGTGGCCAGCCCGCGCGCGCATGAAAGCCTTAACAATCCGGTCTTCCAGCGAATGGAATGTCACCACCACCAAACGCCCCCCCGCCTTGAGCAAGCGCTCGGCCCCAACAAGAGCGCGACCGAGCTCACCAAGCTCATCATTGATAAACATGCGGATCGCCTGAAATGTCTTGGTCGCAGGGTGAGTCTTTGCGCCGCGCCGTCCACCAAGAGCAACCTCGACAACACGGGCCAGATCAAGCGTTGTGGAAAACGCGTCTGTCTTACGCCTGTTCACAATAGCCCGCGCCACACGCCTTGATTTTCGTTCTTCCCCCAAACGGAAGATCACATTGGCCAAGCCTTCTTCGGGAAGCGCATTCACAATATCAGCCGCGCTCGGCCCACTCTGGCCCATACGCATATCCAATGGCCCATCACGCATAAAGGAAAACCCACGCGCCGCCTGATCAAGCTGAAAAGAAGATACCCCCAGATCCAACACAACAGCATCAAGCGCCTTAAAACCCGCCTCACCGGCAAGAGCATACATATCACCAAAGCGGCCAAGCACAGGGATAAGTCGCGGCTCTTGCTTGCTGTAGCCGCAGGCGCGCGCATAGGCCGTTTCGTCCCTATCCAGACCAATCAGCTGGCAATTCGCCGCCCCCAAAATCGCCCGTGCATAGCCGCCGCCGCCAAACGTGCCATCCAGATAGACCTCACCATCGCGCGGCATGATCGCCTTAAGCACCTCATTGAGCATGACAGGCACGTGTCCGGGCATCAGCTATCGCCCCCATCGGCAATCGCGCCAGCGGCCAAGGCCGCCTGGAACGGCGCATCCAGCTTACTCAAATTCGCAGATGCCTGCGCAGACATTTCCGCATCATAAGCGGCATACGCCTCAGGGCTCCAAATACGAAACCGATCAAACGCACCTGAAAAAACCAGCTTAGTCTTGATGCCAGCGGCGGCCAGTTGTGCGTCAGGAATTTTAATCCGGCCGGGGTCATCCATTTTCAGGTCCGCACTGCGCCCGAACACAGCATGCGCAATTGCTTCTCGCGCGGGGTCATGCGGGCTCATCCTGGCCAGAATTTGGCGATAATCATTCATCAAGGCTTCGCCACCCGCCTCAAGACAGCTTCGTCCCTCAAAGGATGGCCAGACATAAACCCGGTTTCCGCCACCCAAAGCAGCCCGAAAGGACGCCGGCACGGACACCCGCCCCTTTGCATCGATCGCACTTTCATAAGTGGAAAAAAACACGCGCCTACCCTTTAATGTCGGAATACATCCCTGGGACCATTATTACATATTATGGGCTAACATAGGAATAGCTGGGATGCTATGGGATTAACTGGATTCACCGCTTATCCACAAGTATCAATTAACGAAACATTAATCGAACATTTCGTAAACTTTTGGGAACACAAGGTGACTAAGCAACTCAAATCTTTGGGTAATCACTTGAAACATATTAATTTAATAGTTACCCAACAGAAGTGTGGGATTTCAGCCACAATGGGGAAAACCTTAACAAACTCTTTACAAATAAGCCGCACCACGCCTGCGGACATTCTAAAATGCACATCTGCGAAAAGACTGATTTGCAAAACCAAAAAACTGATCAATAAGGAGAGCAATAAGCTATATGGAGACGCATGATGCGCACTTTAATGATCGCCCTACTCGCTTCAACTGCCCTTGTTGCCTGCAACCAGACAACATCCACCCCTGAAACGGCGACAGCACCCATCACAGCCGCTGCACAAATCGAAACAACTACGGCCGCGCTTAATGCCTGGTTTGAGGAAAAATATGAAGAGCAAGTCGCATTTAGCCCGCTCACGCAAACCTCCCTTGGCCGCAAAACCAATTATGACAAGATAGATGACTTGTCGCAGGAAGCTGATGATGAGCAGTTTGCATGGCTCGAAGCCAGCATCTCAGAAATGCAAGCCAACTTCCCCTATGAGCAACTCACCACGGACGCAAAAACATCCTACGATATCATGCTCTTCATGTATGAGCAGGAAAAAGCCGCCCGTGCCTTCGCGACAAATGGCTATATCTTTGAGCAGATGGGCGCAGCTCAGTCCACTTTTGCGCAAATTCTCATCGCCCAGCATGATGTCGACACCGAAAGCGACATGCAGGCCTATATCTCTCGCATCGCTGAAACAGGGCGCGCCATCGAACAATTAATCGACCGCTCCAAAGTGAATGCGGCAACAGGTGTGCATCCGCCACGCTTTGCTTATGAAGCGGTTATTACCGAATCTCAAAACCTGATCAGCGGTGCGCCATTTGACAACAGCAATAGCGATAATGCGGTTTGGAAAGACGCCAACAAGAAGATCGATATCCTGCTGGCCGGTAACGAGATCACTGAAGACACCGCAGATACCCTGCGCCAAGATGCAAAAGACGCGCTACTCGGCCCTTGGAAAACAGCCTATGATGGGCTCATCGCCTGGCAACAGGAAGACATGGTCAACGCACCAGAAATCGCAACAGGCGTTGGCAGCCTGCTACCCAATGGGCAAGCCTTTTACGCAGAGCGGCTGGCCAATCAAACCACAACCCGTCTTACTCCAGAAGAGGTCCACCAGATCGGTCTTGATGAAGTCGCGCGTCTCCGCGAGGAGATGGAAACGGTCAAAAACAGTGTTGGCTTTGAAGGCGACCTGAAAGCTTTCTTTGATTATCTACGCGACACCAAGGATGATGAGCGACTTTATTTTCCCAATACAGATGAAGGCCGCCAAGGCTATATTGATGATGCGACGAAAGCCATCAATACGATAGAAAAACAGCTCCCGGACTATTTCGGCCTGCTGCCAAAAGCTGGCATCGTGGTCAAACGCGTCGAGCCCTTCCGCGAGCAGGATGGCGCGGCCCAGCATTATTTCCCCTCAACACCAGATGGGTCTCGCCCGGGCACTTATTATGCACACCTGTCTGATATGAAAGCCATGCCAAAGCGCGAGCTTGAAGTCATCGCCTATCATGAAGGCTTGCCCGGCCACCATATGCAAATCGCCATCGCGCAAGAGCTCGAAGGTATTCCAACCTTCCGAACACAGCTTTTCTTTACCGCTTATGTAGAAGGCTGGGCTCTTTATTCAGAGAAACTCGCCAAGGAAATTCCAGGCACCTACCCGGACCCCTATTCAGAATTTGGACGCCTTGGTTCTGAAATGTGGCGCGCGATCCGTCTGGTTGTCGACACAGGTCTCCACGCCAAAGGCTGGACCGAGGCAGAAGCGCTTGAATATTTCCTGAACAATGCCGCAGCCCCCGAAGCACAAGCTCGCTCGGAAATTCGCCGCTATATCGTGTGGCCAGGCCAGGCAACAAGCTACAAGATTGGTATGATCAAAATTCTGGAACTACGCGCAAAAGCAGAAGCCGAGCTTGGCGATGCCTTCGACATTAAAGGCTTCCACGACACGGTCCTTGGCGGCGGTGCACTCCCGCTTGCCATTCTGGAAAAGAATGTCGACCGCTGGATCGAAAGCGTCAAAGCTAGCTAGTCTGCCACGTACCTATTTAAAAATGCCCGCGCTGAAACGTGCGGGCATTTTTGCGTTGCCGGGCATAAACAAGTTGACG
>CAYUFN010000092.1:3651-5121 GCA_964443965.1 uncultured Hyphomonas sp.
CGCGCGCGGCTGCGACCGACACGATCAAACCTTATGTCCGAGAAAACACCTTTGCCCCTCAGTCGCATCGCCGCTTATGCCTTGCCAGCCTTCCCACTCGCAGCGCTCGGCTTACCAATCGGTGTCTTTATCCCGCCACTCTACGCTGAACATACCGCCTTGGCCCTCGGCCTAGTTGGAACGCTGCTTTTCGTCTCCCGCATTGGCGATGTTTTCACCGATCCGACATTTGGCCTGATCGCAGACCGCATGCGCCCTCGCCTTGGCCGGAGACGTTTCTGGATGCTGCTCTCTGTGCCGGTTTTGATGTATTCAGTCTGGAAACTCTTTCACCCACCTGCCGACGCTGGCGCGCTATTCCTCGTCGTTTGGCTGTCGCTGGTTTATATCGGTTACACAATTGCATTCCTGTCACATCTGGCCTGGGGCGCAGAACTCTCTGGCCTTTATGATGACCGCTCGCGCGTTCTTGGGTGGCGCGAGGTCGTTGTCACCGCTGGAATGCTAAGCGTTTTGATCTTGCCCGCCTTGCTGGTTGAAGGCAGCTCCGATCAGAATGTCGCTTTGCCGCGCGCGCACATTATGTCCATGTTTATTATCCTCCTTCTCCCGGTTACAATCGGCATCACATGCCTGCTCGTTCCCGACCCCCTACCTTCCGAGGAATCCATGGATAGCTCGCGCCGCCTGATGGATGATTTACGCGCCATCGCCAAAAACAAGCGTATGCCAAAATTGATCAGCGCGGACCTTGCCACAACAACGGCCATCGGCATGACAGCTAGCCTCTATGTCTGGATGACCGAGCATTCGCTACGCCTTGGCGAAGCAACCAGCCTGATCCTCATCGCCTATTTCGCTGCAGCCGTTTTCAGCGTGCCCCTGTGGATGCGGCTCTCCTTGCGCCGCGAAAAACACACAAGCTATAGCGCGGCCATGCTCTATGGCGCCCTTACACTTGGGGCTTATTTCTTACTCCCTGAACAGAACCTGTTCTGGGCGTTATTGGTCTCCGCACTTTATGGTTGCGCCTATGGGGCAGGGTTTTTCCTCGGCCGGGCCATTGTTGCTGATATTGCCGACGAAGACGAGCTTGAGACAGGGCAAAAGCGCATGGCCGTCTTCTTTAGCGGCCTTACCCTTAATCAGAAGGTTGGCTTCGCACTCGGCCCTTTGCTCGCCTACAATATTCTTGATCTGGTCGGTTTTGATCCCAATGGGACGGTCAGCCAGACACAAGCCGATTGGCTTATGGCCGTCTTCATTTGCCTGCCCGTTGCCTTCCTGTGCTTTTCCGGGCTGATCATACGTGGCCACACACTCACCCGCGCAGAGCACAAAAAAATCAGAAAAGCACTCACTGCCAAAGAGCAAAACAACTAAAGCACGCTACCAGTTTTCACACCATGGGCGCAGATCCATTTCATGCGTCCAGGCCGATCTTGGCTGTTGATGTGTGAACCAATACGC
>CAYUFN010000092.1:5131-11640 GCA_964443965.1 uncultured Hyphomonas sp.
CATGCGTCCAGGCCGAGCGGTGCTGGTGGTGCAGCCACACATAATTTTTAGCAATTTCGGCAGGCAGCAACAACCCATCATGCGCCATACGATCTTCAGCACCGGGAAAATTCTCACGAATAAACTGACTGTCAATCGCACCATCAATCACCACATGCGCGACATGTAAACCCGCTGGCCCCAGCTCGCGCGCCATGCTTTGCGCCAAAGCCCGAAGCGCATGTTTAGCCCCGGCAAAGGCAGCAAACCCCGCCCCACCGCGCATTGCTGCGGTTGCACCGGTAAAGATAATCGTCCCCCGCCCGCGCGCTTTCATCGCCTTGGACACCTCCCGGCCCATCAAAAAACCCGAAAGCGACGCCATCTCCCAAACCTTGCGATAGACACGCTCGGTCAGCTCACCAATTGGAAAGCGTACATTCGCACCTATGTTAAACACGGCCACTTCAATCGGCCCAATGTCTCGTTCAATCTGCTTAACCAGACCAACCGTAGCGGCCTCATCACGCGCATCAACGCCAAAGCCATGCGCCGCGCCGCCGCTTGCGATAATCTCATTTGCCAGCGCTTCAGCTTTTGCAACGCTCCGCGGTCGACGTGTCACACAGGCCGTTAGTCCATCTGCGGCAAATGCTTTAGCAATCGCTCCACCTGTCGCATCACCTGCACCTACAATCAAAGCTGCACCCATAGCTGTACTCCTTTTTACGTCGGTATTTGCAATAAATCATAGCCCAATGAATGCCCGAATAGATGCTCAACCCTGTCGCGGTAAATCTCCAGGGCCTCACCGCTGAACTGATCTGCGAGACGATTATTACGGTTTTGCAAAACATTTGGCTCCGCATTTGGATCAATCTTCTCAGCCATCGCTTCTTTCGTACCGCCCCGCACAGCTGCGTCCAGCGCCGCCTCTGTCAGCGTAATCCCCCAATGAGCGGCAATCGCCTGCAGGGTTTCACGCGGCGCCTGTCGGACATCCTCATACTGAACAAGGTGGATACGCCCCGGCTCGCGCGCCAGCCATTCGCCCCAGCGGTTCCAGAACCGCGCAATCCAGTAAAGATCACACCGATACTGCTTACCGGTCGGTTCACCTTTTAAATAGGTCAGCCAGTCAACTTTTATGTCCCACTCCCATTTGGCAAAATGGCTAGCCAAGATGCTCATCGGGTGGCGCACAAGCAAAACATAAGGCGGCAGGCCCGCCAGCGTCCGGGCCCACCCCCAATTCGCCAATTGATGCGGGATCGTATGACTAAACGCCAGCTTTGGCAGCTCAGCAAAAATCGGTTTATCCTTAGTCCAACTGATATAAGGCCGCACAGCATCTTCAGAAAAATATACCGGCTGTGGCACACCATATGTTTCAGCCAACCCAATCGCCAGCATATATTTCACCCAATGCGTGCCGGAATTTTTCGACGTGCACAACATGCCGTCGAATGCCCCATGCCGCAAAATAGTAAAATTACCCCAGCGATCCTTGTGAACCTTACGCTCATATAATTTGTTCATGAACCAGTTTGGCTCCATCACTATTTTTCAATGTAGAGATTTACCGACCACCGACAGGTCAAACCGTCAAACCGACCTTCTGCTTGTAAAGGTCCAGCACTCTTAACTGGCCCTCACTCGGTGTCCCTTCTGCCTCACTTACAGCGCATAGCATTTCATACATATCGACCAATTCTGCAGGGCCAATCCCGGTTGACTGCTTTAGGACATGCGCCATACGCAGGGCGACCCCCGAAACCAGATCAACATCGCGAACCATCCAAACAGCATGTATCAACAGATCTTCTGCATCAGCGTTGCTAATCTGAAAAACCTTACACGCTTCTTGTCGGAAAACGGTTTTTTGCTCATTTGTCAGCGGCTGCTCATTATGTCCGCCAGCAGCAAGCACCATCAAAATTGCGCCTGCCTCCAGAGGGTCTTTAACCGCTTTGAGCCCCGTCTTTCCGGCACGGCTCATAAAGGCATATTTTCGCGGTGCATTTCTAACGCGCTGCGCAGCCCGTTTCATATCCCGCGCGGCCACGCCAATCGCCTTTAGCCGCATATACCAAATGGCAAGCCCGGAAAGGACCGTGACGATTGCAATAAAGATGTGCATATCTGCTCCGCGTTAAGGTGGCCCAATACTAGCTGAAAACCGGGCCACCTTCAAACTGGAGCTTATTCACCCGCCGCCAAGGCCGCCTCATTCGCCAGCGTCTCATGCGCGCGCGCGGTCACATAGGCCCGAACCGCTTCGCTTTCTTCAGCGGTTAGATAGTCTGCAAATGATACCATCCCATTATCCGCCAGCGTCCCTTCAAGCACAATCGCGTTCCACGCCTCGGCATTGCCTGTAATCGCTGACCACCTTAGATCCGGCAAAATGCCAGAGCCAATCGCCAGGGACCCATGACAGACCATGCAATTGCGCGCAAAATGTACGCGGCCGGCATCCAGCATAGCCGCATCGCCGAAGGCCTCAGTGGCCGGTTCACGCGGAATAATCGGTGCATCCGGATCAGGTATTGTGCCCGTCCCGCCCAGCTTGAAAGTAACAACCTTGCCAAGCGTCGGCGCAGAATTATCAAGATCCAAGCCGACGACCAGCCCATAGGCTGAGCCCCAGCCGGTTGTGATCGTGACATACTGCTCACCATCAATTTCATAAGTGCCGGGCCCGGAAGCTGCGCCTGATTTCACATTATATTGCCATTTCTGCGTTCCATTGGCTGCGTCATAGGCTGTAAATGTTCCATCCAATTGTCCCTGAAACACCAGCCCGCCAGCGGTCGAAAGCACACCGCCATTCCACGCCGAGCGGTGCTCCACGCTCCAGCGCTCTGATTGCGTGACAGGATCCCAGGCAAGCAACCGACCTTTCAGCGAACTTTTCACGAAGGCCACAACGCCCGGCGGCACATCCGTTGTACTCCCGGCATCAAAGTCGACGCCGGTATTCCAGCGCACGGGTTTGTCCGCATACCGCGAATCTGCGGCAAAAGCCTGCGGAATTTCCTGTGCCGGGATATATGCAAGCCCCTCATCCGGATTAAACGCCATGGGATGCCAGTTATGCGCCCCGAGCGGTCCGGGCGCCTGAAAGATAATATCCGCGCCATAACGTGCTTCGGCAACTTCAATCGGACGGCCATTCTCGTCTAACCCGGTTGTCCATGTCTGTGGCACAAAATTATTACCCGAGATAAACGCGCCTGTCGCAGCATCGAGCACATAGAAAAACCCATTCTTCGGGGCCTGCATCGCCACGCGGCGCGTGGCACCGTTTTCACCCAATGGTAAATCGGCAAGAATAATCGTTTGCGTCGCCGTATAGTCCCAATTGTCACCCGGCGTCGTCTGGAAATGCCATGCATATTCGCCTGTCTCCGGCTTCACAGCGACAATCGATGAAAGGAACAAATTGTCTCCGGCAGATGGATCGCGAATATCACGGTTCCAGGGGCTGCCATTGCCAACACCAAAGATAATGAGATCATTCATATCATCATAGATGATCGAATCCCACACCGTGCCGCCGCCGCCATCGGTCGTCCACGCACCTTCATCGCCCCAAGTGACATTACCAACTTTTTCAAACGCGCTATCAGAAGCTGCGCCATCAGGTTGCTTGTTCGGGTTCGGTGCCGTGTAGAAACGCCAATCCATCTGCCCCGTATCTGCATCATAGGCAGACACATATCCGCGCACACCGAGCTCAGCTCCGCCATTACCAATTAGCACACGTCCCTTCACCACGCGCGGTGCACCCGTGATCGTATAAGGCTTGGAGAGATCCACCGTCAGCGTATCCCATTTTACCTCACCCGTCGCAGAATCAAGCGCCACCAAACGGCCATCAATCGTGCCGACAAACACTTTACCTTCCCAGATTGCCACACCCCGGTTGACCACATCACAGCACGCCGCCACGCCGCGCGCACGGTCTACACCCGGATCATAAACCCAAAGCTCTTCCCCCGTGACAGCATCAAGCGCATGCACAACCGCCCAGGCCGAGGTCACATACATCACCCCATCAACCACAATCGGCGTTGATTCCACACCGCGCGCCGTCGACAGCTCATACGTCCACGCCACGCCAAGCTGATCGACATTATCTTTATTTACTTTGGTCAGGAGAGAATGGCGCTGCTCATCATAGGTGCCGCCATAGGTCAGCCAGTCTTCGGGCGTTGATCGCGCTGCCAAAATCCGCGCGCCATCTACATCTGCGCCGGGTTGAACACGGGCTGTTGCCTCTTGGGGCACATTGGCTGCCTCGCTCGCGCCACCAGCTGGTTCACGCTCCTGCCCGCCACACGCTGCCAGCGATAAAACTGCCACCGCCAACACGCTACCCTTCAATGCTCGTCTCATATGTCACTCCCGAATATCTCTTATTCGCAAGAGTGTACGCACAAACGCTCACTTGTCGAGGTGACGTAAGGGGAGATGGAGCTTAGGTCTGCTCTGGAGCGATTTTAAGACACTCACCAATGCGTATAGGAGAGACCATGTTCATCCTCCATTTGTTTGAGCGCTAAGGCATCCCAATAACTGGAAATGAAATTTTTGAGCTTTTCGGCATCAGTTGCCCCAATTCTCACTTGACGAGCATCCAGCCCGCTTTGGAAGAATAATTCAGACTTATCCCCGTCAAGCGTCCGCATCATTTGAGCTAAATCTTCTTCTGAAAGTATGATAGTAGCAACATTTCGTCGGTCATATTTAGAGACTCTAAATCGCCCCGTTGATTCCAGATCAAACTCAATTTTTGAGAAGGTGAATTGTCCTTCGTCACTTGACCTCATGCCAACTGACGTTGGGTCATACCTAAGAAAACGTCCTAGTAGGCGCATTTCCAATTCATGAGAATGCCCATTGCGTCGCAGCTTTAATTCTATCTCGATACCATCGATAGTCATTTCGAGACTATCGCGCCGCAGTTCATCGATCTTCTCTCGGAAAGCCTCGGCGTACTCTGTCCTTTTCACCTTACGTGCCTCATCTTGGCGCAATACTTCTTCACCCATTGCGTAAGCATCGGCCAGATTGCTATCGCTGAAGATTTTAGTACGACAATCATCTGACAATTCATGATTTGGATGATAGCTCGCTATCATGAACGCCGTCACTTCATTGACAATCCCAGCAACACAAAGAAACTCAGGTAGTGTGCGGAAACCCCGCAAAGCATACATTCGGGCAATTTCTGGGTAATGAGGGTGTCGTGGCAGTACAGCATTAACGTCGTTTATTCGCTCAAGCAAATTGTCCGATGTCAGCCCAGGAAGCAGATAATCTAGTGAATCCGCAGGATTGGTCTTCGCATAACTGGCTTTGAAATTTCTAAGTCTGTTGTAAAAAGCAAGGGAGTCATCGTCGGGGCGTTTTGGCAATGCCATATCTGGCTCATAACTTTCCAAAACCAAATCTTGACCCAGAGTATCATTCGAACCCGCTTGCAAAGTTACCAAGGGTCCTTCCCTGAGAGTCCAAAGCTCAGTACTTGGCCTACCAAGCGTGCCCCATCCGACCGTTGGAAGAAGTGACGGTACCCGATAATATTTTAATTTTTGTGTGTATCTATCGAGCTCCTCGAACTTGTATATATTTGGCGCATCGGTCGGAGTGATTGTCCCTGAAACAGTATGCGTGCGTGTTATAGGGCCATTTTCTAAAAAACTAAAAATAATCTGCCGAGGTAGATGGTTCACGTCTTCAGAAGTTTCGATACAAGAAGGAAGTCCAAAGTCCTGTAAGAGCACATAAGGGTCAATGCTCGCAGTCGAGCAGTTTGATAAGGCTTCTTTCCGATACACCTCGAAGTTCAGTTTACTGAAATCGAGTGTTCTGGTTTCAGGGTTGTAAATTGGTAGCTGATCATCACGCCAATACTGATCAATCGCGAACACAATTTTTTCAATGGCATCACTCTGTAACAGTCGACGGACATCGTAAGATAGACCGTTTCCGGCTAGAATAACTAATTGCTGTGGACGCGCTTCCTCGAAAAACTTGGCTTCGGTTGGCGCTGCGACCTTATTGAATTCCGGTGCGATCGCTGCGCGGTACAACAAAGCAGGAACAATCCAAAGGGCGAAGTAAATCGGGAATGCCAATATCATCGTGCGGGATTGTCTAACAAGTCCCCATATCAAGACTGCACTGATCGGGATAAGATTAAGCGGGACCTCTAGAACAAATCCGCCATATCCAAATGTGGCCGCCGTAAAAGCGATTTGGAAAACAACTACGCCGAATGCGAGTACATGGCATACCAACGCCAGAAGAATAACTTTACCGTATTTGCTCATGTTTCCGCCTCCGGAATGCATTTTCGCAAAATTCTCTAAAAATCGACTCAATATTTCTAACTGAATTTGGTCTTAGCGATAATGAGGCATTAACAAATATCTAGAGTGCGATCTGCCAAGTGTCCGTTTCTGGGCAATTTTGTTGAAAAACTCCGAGTCAAAACGGCCGAACTCTGATTCACTTGTTTT
>CAYUFN010000093.1:0-10039 GCA_964443965.1 uncultured Hyphomonas sp.
GGCGAAGCCACGCTCCATCGTGAGCGTAGCGAACGGGGAGCAAACATAAAGCCCCCTTGCCTAAAGCTGACGCATGCGTCACCATATTTCTATAAAAACAAAAGGGAGGACGATATGACGGAATTCACACGCCGCGCTGTCCTGAAATCAGGGGCTGCCATGACTGCTTTTTCAACATTTTTCACCGCCTGCGCGCCGGAGAGCACCAGCACAGCCACCGCCGAAACCGGCTTTATTGACGGCGTGCGCACAGCCGAACTCATCGCCAAGGGCGAAATCACTTCCAGCGAGGCCACCGAGGCCGCAATTACCCGCGCCGAAGCGATCAATCCGAAGATCAACGCCATCGCCACACCGGACTTTGACGCTGCACGCGAAATGGCAGCCGCCAATCCACAAGGCGCCATGGGCGGCGTGCCAACATTCATCAAAGATCTGGCCGACTGGAAAGGTCTACCCACCTTGTTCGGCAGCCGTGCTTTCAAAGGCAATATGGCTGAAGCTGATGGCATGTTATCTGCCGCATGGCGCAACCAGCTCGGCATTGTCACACTCGGCAAATCCACCTCGCCGGAAATGGGCCTAATCTCTTCTACCGAACCTGCCGTGACCGGCCCGACGCGCAACCCTTGGAACCTGGATCATATTCCCGGTGGATCTTCAGGTGGCGCAGCCGCCCTCACTGCGGCTCGTGTCGTTCCCTTCGCACATGCCAGTGATGGTGGTGGGTCAATCCGTATTCCGGCAGCCTGCTGCGGCCTGTTCGGCTTGAAGCCCTCACACCAGGCTGTGCCAATCGGACGTCCAAATCAGGAAGGTAATCCAGTTGACATTTCCGTTGACCTTTGTGTCTCCAATACTGTCCGCGACAGCGCCGCCATTTTCGCTGCCACTGCGCGCAGCGAAGCCTTGCGGAAACCTATCATCGGTCCAGATAGCCGCCGTCTAAAAATAGCATTTGCACCGCGGCCAGCCACGGACACATCTGTCGATGCGGAAGTTATCGCTGAAATTGAAGCTACCGCAGAGCTATGCCGTTCACTCGGACACGAGGTTAAGGATTACAGTTGGGCGCTTGATGGTGACGAATTTTCAGACAAGTTTCTCCTTTATTGGTCCGCAGGCGCTGCCCAGTTCGCGCAAGACGCAGCAAGCTTTTCAGGTCAGCCCCCCTCTCCCGATATCCTTGAGCTCTGGACCCTCGGCCTTGCCCAAAACTTCCTCTCACGTGCGACTGAATTAGAAGATGCAATCGCTTATCTATCCGCGTTCAAAGCAGAGTATGATGCGATGTTTACTGAAGGCGAGTTTGATGTCCTGCTTACACCGACATTAACATCCCCAGCGGTCCGTATTGGAGAGCAAGACCCGATGGGAGACTTTGATACTGTGATGAAAAGCGTGCTCGATTTTGCCGCTTACACCTCTCCAATGAATGTTTCTGGCGCAGCCAGCATGAGTGTTCCACTTGGTCAATCGTCAAGCGGACTCCCAATTGCCTCTATGTTTTCAGCTCGCAAAGGCGATGATTTAGTGTTGCTCGCGCTGGGGTATGAACTGGAAGAAGCCAAACCCTGGATTGATAGAAAGCCACCAATCATTGCTGGCTAGGAGCGCGTATAGAAAAGCATCAGGTTATTTGCAGGCATACCTGCAGCTAATCGAAGCTTCAACCCGTTCGTTTGTGCAAGCATATTCAACTCTTGCTCGACATCTTTTATGCCCCATTCCGGGTCTCGTTTTTTAAGATCCGCATCAAAAGACTTATTGCTAGCCGCCATTTTCCCCTCTCGGGAGAATGGCCCATAGAGGACGAGTTGCCCATCAGGCTTTAGCAAGCGCTGCGCGCCAACAAACAAGCCTTGCGTTGCCGAATAGGGTGCAATGTGAATAACATTCGCCGAGAAAACAGCATCATACCGCTTACACTCAACATCAGCTCCCCAATGCATTTTGGACGCATTAAGCTGGTAAGGCCCATGTAAATTTTTTCGGCCAGAATGCGTAATCCAGGCAGAAATGCCTTGCAAAGTCTCCTCACAATAATCTGTGAAGGTCCACGCTACATTGGCCGCAGCTTCAGTAACATAAATACCGTGCTCACCTGTACCCGAGCCAATTTCAAGAATTTCAGCACTGGCGGGCAAATTATCGAGCAAAGCTTCACGAACAACACCTTTGTTGCGCATAACTGATGGTGAAAAGTTGCGCGCACCGTCTGTCGTTTGTGCCTCAAGTGTGCGAGGTTTCTTATCCGAGCCTTCTGGATAAGCTTTTCGATTAGTATCCATAAATCTTCTTAGCTAACTACAAATCTTTCACGCAATATTGGTTTCAAGATTTTTCCGTTTGCGTTGCGCGGTAACGGCTCATCTTGAAAAAGAACCATAACAGGTACTTTAAAAGCTGCAAGTTGGTTGGCAACATGCGCGCGCAATTCATCTTCGGTAACAGATTTGCCGGGTTTAACCTGAACAACTGCGCCAACTTCCTCACCAAGGATTTTATGCGGAATGCCAACAACCGACGCATCCATTATCGCATGGTGATCGTAAAGTGCGTTTTCAACTTCAATACAGTAAATGTTCTCGCCGCCTCGTATAAGCATATCCTTGGCGCGGTCGACAAGAAACAGAAAACCTTCCTCATCAATTCTTGCTAGATCACCTGTTACAACCCAGCCATCAATAAAGGTCTCAGCTGTCGCTTGCGGGCGGTTCCAATAAAGCTTGCAATTGGAAGCCCCTTTGCACCATAGCTCACCAACCTCGTTCGGACCGAGTGTGTTGCCATCAGGGTCAACAACTTTAAGCTCCACCCCTGGAGGCGGAACCCCTGCACTCATTGGGCGGTTCACATAGTCTTCGCCAAAGTTTTGCGTGGCTGTGGCGCAAGTTTCTGTCATTCCCCAACCATTTGAAGGCATAGCCTGCTTGAAGGTCGTTTTGATACTTGTAACGAGTTCTGCAGCTGAAGGTGCGCCACCATAAGCAACTGTATTTATTGACGAGAGGTCATACTTATCTCGATCAGGATGCTCGATTAATTGCCATGCAATTGCCGGAACACCGCCAACAGAATTAACCCTTTCGTTCTGAATAATCGGCAAGGCCTTATCAACATCCCATTTATACATCGAGATAATTTTTGCACCGGTCGCCCAGCTTGGGATCAATACGGCAAATGCGCCCGTGGCATGGAAGAACGGTACAGCCAGAAGAGTCTTATTGGCATTTTCCGGGTCTGGATCAGGTTCAGGGAGCGCCTCACCCGCGCGTAGGTATCGGCGCGCACGGCAAGTCAGAGCGTTAAACATATTAGAAATGATCGCGCGATGCGAGGCCAGCGCCCCCTTGGGCTTGCCTGTCGTGCCCGAGGTGTACATGATTGTAGCGTCATCATCAGGTGCAAGTGGTGCATCCGGCATAGGAATATCTTTAAGCGCTGCCCAAGAATTAGCCGGCCCGATAAAATCCTCCATAGCGGTAACCCGCGGATCCGGTCGCTCATCCGGATCACGTGCAACAATCATTGCTTCAAGATCAGGTATCTGCTCCCAATGGCTGTGAATACGTTCAAACAGTTGCGGGTCGACAATTGCCAGGCGTGCACCTGAATCTTTCAATCCATACTCGATTTCTTCACCCGTCCACCATGAATTCATGGGGGTAACGATAGCACCGAGCATAAGGCCAGCAAAAAAAGCGACAGGCCATTGTGGGTAATTCCGCATAATAACTGCGATGCGGTCACCCTTCTTTATGCCATAAGTTTCTGCCAAGGTCCGCGCAAAATGCGCACTGGCCAGGGCCATGGCCTCATAAGTCAGCCGTTCATCCTCATAAATCAGGAATTCACGCTGCGCAAAAGCGGCACGACCGCCCACAAACAAGTCACGTAGTGTTGGTGGTGCCTCCGCATAGGTTTTATAGACAACACCATTAATCTCGGTGTCCTCCAGGGCCAAGGGTGACCCCGGCGCTGATAGAGCAGCGTTTGCTGTTGCAATAGGCATTGCTGGCCAGCCTTCAGGCAATTTTGCACTCATGCGTTTCGTTCCTCATTACTTTATTTTTATGAACAATAAAGACCATGAGGCGCGCGCGAGGGAAAGAGAGAATTAACACCTTCTCGTAACGTCACCTCGAAATAAACACCCTTTTTGTGCGTTTAAGTTTAATTTGGGAGTTTCCTCAATAGAAACTTGCCGGATTCCTGTTTCCTGCCGCAACGTGCCCATAACCATGCGGGACCAAAAGTTTGGTTATTAAAGCGGAAGTGCACGCTACATCCAACCTCTGTGGCCCCCTCAATCATACGGGCTGCAAGATGTGCAAATGTACCTAAATCCTTTGGCAAAGGTGCCAACCCTGTTCCAAATGTAACAGCACCAGGTGGCCCGCTCAGCCGTAAGCGCCACCCCTTTTCTGACTGGCCAAGTGTTACCAACCGGACGCAAGCAAATGGCATCCATTTGTCTTTCCCGTTCAGGTCAGTCCATTCAAGACCACGTTCGTCAAGACGCCACTCTGTTCTTCCCTGATTTTTACCCAATGAGGGCAAGGAAAAGACTTCAACAGGCAACCGACTTACTTCCCGAAATCGCAAAACCGAAGTTCGCGTGGCGTACCATCTGGCTCAACCGCGCTATAGGCAGGCCCGGTCTGGTCTTCACCTGTGCAGAGATAACCGATCTGATACATCGCAATTAGATGCTTATTATTCGGTTTCAAGCCTGAAGAGAGCATCAAATCGAGCGCTTCTTCATGCTGCCCTAAACGGAAATAACTTTCAAACTTTTGCCCGCGAGGGGTTTCAGGCTGCGCCAAGAGGAAATTTAGCGACGTGGCCTCACCATTAGCTAGCTCAAGCTTGCTTGGCGCGTCTATGGCCGCAGGACTTTCCGGGTAAAGATCAACAAGCTGGCCATAGTCAAAGATGGCTCCCATTAAATCATACCCTAGAGGTGAGGCACGTAATTCGGCACGGCGGGCAATGACGCTGGCTTTGTCATTGTCACTAAGCGAAGCATCTCCGAGTAACTGTGTAAGACGATCAATCGCAGTTTGTGTGTTGCCCGCATCAACTAGACTATCGACAGTGTCCATAGCGAGGTCCACCGGGGAGGATGTAACAGGAACAGTTACCTCTTGTGCCGGTTCCTCAACTGGGGTTGGCACAGGAACCACTGTTGTGGTTTCACAGGCTACCAAGACAAGAAAGCTGGCTGTCGCTGCTAAGGTCGTGCGCATCATAGGACTATCTCCGAATCACTAAAGGTTGCTAGAGGTCACATTAACAAGGCAAACCGCACCTTCAAGCGGCAAGACTGTGACTTTCCCATGACAAAGCTGTTACGCGCCAAGCGCAGCTATGCGCTCAATCTCAGAAAGATCACCCCGGCCTAATGCCTCAATTGTCATTGCCGCAATGTGACGCGCGGTTAGCCCGGCAGCTTCATACATCTTGACGGGGCTGTCCTGATCCTGAAATACGTCCGGTAGAGTTAAAGTTCTGATTTTAAGCCCTTTATCCAGAGCGCCTGTTTTCGCAAGATAATGCAGCACGAAAGCTCCAAATCCGCCAACAGCCCCTTCTTCTATCGTTATTAATACTTCATGATCATTGGCAAGACGGGCGACAAGGTCTTCATCAAGTGGCTTGGCGAAACGTGCATCCGCGACTGTTACTGAAAGGCCCTGAGCCGCGAGCATATCGGCTGCTTTCATAGTTTCAGCCAACCGCGTACCGTATGATAAAAGTGCGATCGTAGTACCTTCGCGGAGAATACGCCCCTTGCCAATCTCAAGCACCTGCCCAATGTCCGGCAGGTCTACGCCTACGCCTTCCCCGCGTGGGTATCTAAAAGCACTTGGCCTGTCATCAATCGCCACCGCTGTTGCAACCATGTGCACTAATTCAGCCTCATCTGCGGCCGCCATACACACCATACCCGGCAAAGCCCCGAGATAGCCAATATCGAAGCTACCTGCATGGGTTGGCCCATCCGCACCGACCAGCCCGGCGCGGTCAATCGGGAAACGCACAGGTAATTTCTGGATCGCCACGTCATGGACGACCTGATCATACCCGCGCTGTAGAAACGTGGAGTAAATCGCGCAAAACGGTTTCATACCGTCAGCGGCTAATCCTGCTGCGAAGGTCACAGCATGCTGTTCGGCAATACCAACGTCGAAAGTCCGCTCAGGAAACGCATCGGCAAAGAGGTTGACGCCTGTGCCCGATGGCATAGCCGCTGTTATGGCGCAGATGCGATCATCTTTTTCAGCCTCTTTGACAAGGCTAGCGCCAAAGACATTCTGGTAAGCTGGCGCGTTCGGCTTTGGTTTGTTTTGCTTGCCCGTGATGATATCAAACTTGGCAACACCATGATATTTGTCAGACGCGTCCTCTGCCGGGCCATAGCCTTTGCCTTTCTGGGTGACGACATGTATCAAAATGGGGCCGTTTTCCATCGCCCGACAATTCTCCAAAACGGGCAGCAACACGTTCATATCGTGCCCATCTATCGGACCGACATAATAAAAGCCCAATTCTTCAAACAGTGTTCCGCCCATGGCAAATCCGCGAAGATATTCCTCAGCCTTTTTAGCAGGAATTTTTAAACCAATCGGTTCAATCATTTTCTTGGCGAATTTTCTAAAACCACGATACGAGCGCGACGATACGAGCTTGGAAAGATAATGGCTCATCGCTCCGACTGGTGGAGCAATCGACATGTCATTATCGTTTAAGATTACGATCAGGCGAGATTCATCAGACCCTGCATTATTCATAGCCTCATAGGCCATACCCGCCGACATGGATCCGTCACCTATAACGCAAACGACGTGGTTATCTTCCCCTTTAAGATCTCGGGCTTTGGCAAAGCCTAAACCAGCTGAGATAGACGTGGAGGCGTGTGCTGCACCAAAAGGATCGTATTCACTTTCAGCCCGTTTGGTAAAGCCCGAAAGGCCACCCCCCTGACGTAATGTACGAATACGGTCACGGCGACCCGTAAGAATTTTGTGCGGATAACACTGGTGGCCCACGTCAAAAATAAGTTTATCCCTTGGCGTATCAAAAACAGCATGCAGCGCGACGCTTAGTTCAACCACGCCCAGTGCGGAGCCAAGATGTCCTCCCGTCACTGAGACCGTATCGATCACCTCAGTGCGCACATCATCTGCAATGTTAGAGAGTTTTTCAGGGGTGAGCCCGCTCAAATCGCTCGGTGACGAAATATCATCCAGATGTGGTGTATCGACAGCCATAAGGGTCAGGCCTCCAAATTTTATCTCTCGTCAGGGACATTAGTGTCCGCGTTCAAGCACATAATCCACAGATTGTAGCAATATATGGGCGCGATTGTGAAAATTCGCCAGATGTTCTTTGGCCTGGGCGGCGAGAAGACGCACCCGCTCGGTCGCGCCATCTACGCCTAAAAGCGTAACAAATGTTGCTTTTCCTGCCTCTTCATCTTTGCCCGTTGCTTTTCCGACCTGGCCTGCATCCCCTGTTGCATCAAGCAGATCGTCTGCAATTTGATAGGCAAGGCCAAGATCATTTGCAAATCCAGTCAAAGCATGGCGCTCACCATCGCTCGCGCGTCCAATGATCGCGCCAGCATCAATGGCGTATGAAATCAAAGCCCCGGTTTTCATGCGTTGCATGCGTGTGAGTGTATTCAATTCGCGAATGTGCTCTACGCCAAGCATATCGATCATTTGCCCGCCAACCATCCCCTTGGCACCAGATGCAAGTGCCAGGCGTTGGATTAGTTGCAGGCGTATCTCGCCGTCAGAATGCGTATCAACATCAGCCAGTATATCAAAAGCAAGCGTCAGTAAGGCGTCACCAGCCAACACCGCTGTTGCCTCATCAAACGCTTTGTGCAGGGTCGGCTGCCCCCGGCGCATATCATCGTCATCCATACAAGGCAGATCATCATGAACTAGCGAATAAGTATGGATACACTCCAATGCCGCCGCCGCTCTTAGCAGCGACGTTTCATCAGCTCCAAACATCCTGCCGACTTCCATGACAAAGAATGGGCGCATGCGCTTGCCATTACCTAAGGCAGCGTAGCGCATTGCGCGCATCAAGTCTGCCTCCGGGCCGCTGGCTGGAGGGATCAATCTATCCAAAGCCACGGTTACTTTATCTGCAACTTCAATGAGCCGGGTGTTAAAAGCGACAGATGCATCAACGGGCTGTGTCATATGGCTTGCCTCGCTCTTATGGTCTAATCAAAAGCGGCAGGCTCAGTGGACACTTTCCCGCCTGCACCTTGCACGATTTGCTCGACCTTGAGCTCGGCTGCTTTAAGTTGAGCCTCACAATGCTCTTTCAAAGACGCACCACGTTCGTAGATCGCTATTGATTGCTCAAGAGGGACATCGCCGCGTTCAAGCTTTTCGACAATGCCTTCAAGCTCAGCCAAAGCATCCTCAAAGCTCATTTTTTCAACAGGTGTCTTCTTGGCATCGGCCATGACCCATCTCCTTTAAACATCAGTTAATCATAGAGACCCTGATGTATCGCGACAATGGGTAAGTGTTAATCTCTGAAAAATTCGTAGCTGCGCCAAGCCCAGTACTTATCGCCGCCATTGTGCGTACATCGCCACCCAAGCTTTTTAAGCTCAGTCCGGATCATGCGGTTAAACCAGCCATGCGCAGCAAGGAATACTTTTCCTTCCAGGGCAGACTCATGTAAAATGAGGGCTGCCTCGCGGGCGCGTTCGCGCGCTTGTGAGACACTTTCACCATCAAGCGAATGGCCATAAACCCAAACAATTCTGGACAAAACATTCCACCGCTTAGGCAACATTTTCAACCACTTCAAACGCGGCGGCGGTAAAGGCGCTTCATCAAAGACAGCCATCTGCTTAGCAACACTGTCAGGACGTGCAGATGCCATTGTTTGTTGGGCCCGCAGTCGAGATGATGTTAAAAGAACATCTGCATCAGCAACTATCTGCTTTAGTTTTTCAGGCGCGTACTGCCCTTCCTGAAGACTGCCAGCTTCATATGCTGCCCACCATTCTATGTAACTCTGCCAGTCAAGACGTGGCCCCTTTGTGCGATCTAATGCTGGACGCCCATGTCGAGCAACAATAATTGTCCCACGCTTGGTTGATTTGGTTTTGGTTGCGTCTTGGCTCATATCTGATCAAGATATCCTCATTTAAATTCCAAATAACCAGTGTAGTTAGCGATGTCTACGTCCAACAAGACTGATTGAGTAATTATAGCCTATACGAAAATTTGGTTAGCGACGCCTGAATAAAGCCTGCCCAATGCCTTTGAGGCGACCTGCACTATTTAGCTCACTATTGAAAATCTGATCTCCGCGATACCGCATACTCAACATGGCCATTTTAGCCCGCGCAGGCGCAACCATTTCAGCCGTCCGCCAAAAATCAGCAAACGGGCGAAAGGTTGCGCTTGGTTTAATGACTATCTGCTCGGACGGCCTAACATAACTTTCATAGTATTTCTTGTAGGCATGGTTGCCTGTTCCGATATCGCATGTTTCGTGTCCAGTATTCTGCATGTCACATATCACGGACAACATTAAAAGGTGACCAGGGGAGTACCCCGCATATGCCTGATCAAACACTGTGATCCAGCCATGTACAACCTTATCAGACAGTAAGTTAAATTCAGCCGCTGCAAGCTTTCCCCCAAGCCGCAACGTCGACAGACGCCCCCGCAGGCGTGGTGTATTTAATACAAAAAGTGCTTTCATCATATCCTGAACCCAATGAGGGCCAAGCACATTATGCCTTCCAGTACGAATGTATTGCTCCTGCTTCATCACCATTAACCACTCAAAAGCCTCGCGAGAGGAATCGTCGATGTTAATTGTCATTTCGCCAAAATCTTTGGTAATTAAGCGCTCTGCACGGCGTAAATTTTTGAAATGTTTTGGATGAAGGCTCTTCATCAAGGCGCGATACGCTTCACCACCATCGGGCGTTACTGCCAAACCGGCACCTGAAACTTTACCTCCAGAGCGCCCCCCTATGCGT
>CAYUFN010000093.1:10049-11524 GCA_964443965.1 uncultured Hyphomonas sp.
AAGCCTACATCTTTGAGTAAGCTTGCCGGTGAAATATCTCGAATATCTTCGCGCAAAACGGGGCCGTGCCAATCCGAAAACGCACCGCCGATTGGGCGCGCCCAGCTCCCCGGACGTACATGCAAAGGCCAGAATGCTGACAAACCAGATCCATCCTGAGCCGTGATCACAAAAACATCTTTACGCACTTTGGCCAGCAGGTGCGCAAAGTCTGGATCGAAAAAAGGGCTATCATAGATGGCATAACGATCTCTTAGCGATGCCATTTTATCGCGCAAATCTTGTCCAATAGACAGATATGGAAGTAGCTTAATCTTCACGGTTCGTCTGATGCAGCTCTTATTATGTAGGCGCCAATACGGCCCTTTGGTGGAAGATGTTATTCTACCGCAAAGGGCAGGATTAAAAGCTCCATACACAAAATTGGTTTACAAGCCCTTCCAGACACGTTTTGGCGGACAGGCGAGTCCCGGGCCTTTGCGGCATCGTTTTGTTGTCCACGCAACAGTAACACCTTTGCCAATGAGGTGATCAAACGGAACAAAGCCAACTGACGCATTTTCAAGCGAGACACGCGGTGTGCATCCAGCCTCTGAAATAATATTATTCTCAGCCGGGCAGTGCCCGCTTATAAAGCGTCCGTCGATTGAGTTATCGCGATTATCTCCCATGAAAAGGAAATGCCCCTCCGGTACAACGAAAACGGGCGTATTATCCCCGTTACCATTAGGCTGCCAATGATGAACCAGGAAAGATTTGTCACCGAGAGTTTCCCGCATCTCACGGGTCGGTTTCGCGAAGCGGTTGTTATGGGGGATATAACTCATATCCCTGATATACTCAGTCTGAATGGCAACATCATTGAGGTAAACTTGTTCATTACGAACTTGAATACGATCCCCGGGTAAACCTATCAAACGCTTGATCATAACCCTGCGAAAATGTGGGTGCATGAAAACAATTACGTCACCTCGCTCAGGTTCTGCAGCAAACACACGCCCGCCCGCTGTAGGGACGACGCGATCTAGCCCCCAGGGAATCGAATAGCGTGAATAACCATAGGAAAATTTGTTAACGAGCACTCTATCGCCAACTTGGAGATTGGGAATCATGCTCTCAGATGGGATGACGCGCTGCTCAAAACCAAGCATGGAAAACACAAAAAGAACCGGAATAAAGACGCTCAGAAGCCTGACCCATTCCATTGCTTCTTTTTTGACGCTGTCGCCAAAGCTACGGGGACGATCATCCATATCCTCAAAAGGAGACTCGGTTTTCTCTTCGCTCATACCTAACTTGCCGCCTCTTTGCTTTTGCACTCTACGCACACATTTTTCTGCTCTTGGTGATGAGCTATCTAACTGTTCTCTCTGAATAAAGCGCATTTGTAGGCTTGCCCAGACCAAAAGACAGAGTTTTTTGTCTGTTCAAAAAAATACTTTTAAAACATATATGAAGACACAATGCCCGTACAC
>CAYUFN010000094.1:0-11488 GCA_964443965.1 uncultured Hyphomonas sp.
TGCCTGCTGCTAAGATAAGAATAACAACATCACGGTATTTTTCGGGTAAGTTATATATCGCGTCCGTTACCTTTATACTGTCCGCGTGTGCTTCGGCGTTAGACTGACCGACAAGGCTTTGCTCTATCTCTTCAGAAGCGGTTAGCTGCGTTCTCCAGGCGCGTCTTTGGTATTGACGCCACTCGTTGCGTAAGATCTGAAAGATCCATGGCTTTAAAGCTGAACCGGGTTTAAGCATATTGGCTGAAGCCCATGCCTTCATACAAGCGTCTTGTACCAGGTCATCAGCAAGGGAACGGTCCCGGCAAAGTGATCGAGCAAAAGCTCTTAGATCCGGTAGGAGTTTTTCAATGTCTTTAGCTAGCGAGGGTGTGCGATTGTCACCATTCGTATTGTTCATCATTCTGTGTCCCCTTGATCTGATGAAAATCCTTGTTCTTTTAGCTTCAGGTCTAAAATTAATTGTCTTAAGGCCTCAGGTATCGGTTCATTACGTACCTTTTCAAAACTGTCTCGCAGCTCTTTGCCAATTGGTTGTACTGGCAATTTTGCAACTGAGTTTGTTTTGTCTTTAGGCGACGTCACGACTTTTTACCTTTCGTGCGTTATGGGCGAATATTATCAAGCATTCGTAAATGAAACGGTACTAGCGGGAGTATATTCTATTTAACCAACTAAACCCATTATGGCTTGGATTTTTCTCAACCAGCGCTCAAAGTAAACTTCAAGCCTACTTTGAGCGCATTTGAAGAAGTGCATCTAAAGATTTGATTGTTGTCCAAGATTACATAAGAGCTTGCGGGCCTAATACCCGAAGTGGTTGAAGACATTTACGATACGTTCTAACGCGACCATGTAAGCTGCCGTTCTGAGATCTATTTCGCCTCGCTCGGCGATTCTCTTATTACGCATCGCCACATAAGCAGCACGCATCGTGTCATCTAATCCGGATCGAACAAGGTCAATTTCCTGAGCGCCACTTTTTAGAAAGTTGCGTTCGCTCGCACCGATAGTGCCAGGTACAATAGACTCTAATTGTTCAAGAAACGCTTGATTGCGTGCCTCTTCTTGGCGTCTTTGCAGGCGTCCGAATCTGATACGCGATAAATTTTTCACCCATTCAAAGTATGAAACTGTCACGCCTCCTGCATTGGCAAAGAGGTCAGGGATCACGGTATGTCCACGCTCTGATAGAATGCGATCTGCTTCAGCAGAAATGGGGCCGTTAGCCGCTTCGATAATCAAAGGAGCGCGGATACGATCAGCGTTCTCCTCTGTTATGACTGCTTCGAGCGCTGCTGGTATGAGGATATCGCAATCATTTTCGAGAACCGCAGCTCCATCTTGAGAATAGTTTCCACCTCTAAAGCTGCCCAAGTGTGCACCCGATTGAATGTGTTGCTTGAGCGCCTCGATATTTAAACCCGAAGCATTGAGCACGGCACCATCGCGTTCAATTACACCAATGATAAGGGCTCCATCATCTTCGCTAAGAAATTTAGCAGCATGATAACCAACATTACCAAGGCCTTGTATGATAACTCGTTTATTCTTGAGGTTACCATCAAGTTTTGCGGTAGCAACATCTTCCGGGTGACGGAAAAATTCACGAAGGGCGTATTGTACACCGCGCCCGGTTGCTTCCGTGCGCCCAGCGATACCGCCTGCGCTAAGCGGTTTACCTGTTACACAAGCGCGCGCGTTTATGTCGGTTGAGTTCATACGCCTATACTCGTCAGCGATCCATGCCATTTCGCGCTGGCTTGTGCCCATGTCCGGTGCGGGTACATTTTGTGATGGATTGATTAGATCACGTTTGATTAGCTCATAGGCAAAGCGGCGTGTGATTTTCTCCAATTCATCTGCTGTCCAAGCCGCGGGATCTATAATCAGGCCGCCTTTCGAGCCACCGAACGGTGCTTCTACCAAAGCGCATTTATATGTCATGAGAGCGGCGAGGGCTTCGACTTCTTCTTTGTTTACGCCCATCGCAAAGCGAATGCCGCCTTTGGCAGGCTCCATATGTTCTGAATGTACAGATCTGTAGCCGGTGAAGCTATGAAGGTGGCCGCGTAAAGAGACATTGAACCGAACCTCATATGTTGAATTACACGCGCGTATTGCCGCTTGAACGTCGCTTGGCAGAGCTAACCTTTCTGCTGCGCGATCGAACATTGTGTTCACGCTATCTAGAAAGCTAACTGGTTGTATATGCTGGTGTTGATAATTCATGTTAGAGTCCTCCGATTTTTTGTTCTTTTCGAAGGGAGAATATCATGACTTAGTTTTTAATTGCTTACGATGCAGACTGATTTGTTTTCGGGTGCTTGCAAAAAAAAGTGGCCGCCTGGAGAGGCATGGCGGCCACTATAGTTGATAACCTGTTGGGTAGTCGGTTATGTAAGGTATATGCGCAGCTCATATAAAAGGTTCCAAGATTAATATATAAAAAGCTGTGCTTTACAGATTAAGAGCGGATAGTGAGTGTAACTTTATTAGATATAAGATTCCCCGCAATCACGAGATTGCGGGGAGACAACAGCTTCCTAGAGAGGGGGGCGGTTGGGCCAGGTTGGGCTGTTGCGAACTAGACCACTCTATTCGGTGAATGGTTTATATTGGATGGGCGAATATAGTTAAAAGTTCGTTAACAAGCTTTTCGAATTTAAACTTAGCTTGATGGGTTTACATAACTTCGCTGGTACGGGTTTGCGTAGAGTGTCTTTGGCTTATTCGAATCTAGAAAATCATAAGGCTCGTGTTCCTCTGACATGAAATGTGGAGAGCTATTTTGTTGCCATAAGCTTTTCCAGGAAATTTATTGACCGTGAGAAATAGTGGGCAGGTGACGCGTATTTGAGCGTGCTCGAATGATTGGAATGTGAACGATGTTGCCAGAGTAACTATCTGCTGCAATGGGTGCAGTGAAGGTGAAAACAAACACTGACCCATGATCAAGTCGACTTATAACTGTAAGATCCCCGCCCATAATTTTTGCAAGCTTACGAGCAATGGGTAAGCCAAGTCCGGTACCGCCATAAATACGCGTACTTGACCCATCTGCTTGAGTGAAAGGCTTAAATACGTCGTGTGTTGTTTGTTTGCTCATGCCAATTCCGGTATCAGCAACATGTATTTTGATGGTGTGCGTATTATAATTTTTCTTATCTGCACTTATAACGACCTGAACGCTTCCTTGCGGAGTGAATTTAAGCGCATTCGTAATGAGATTTTCGATACACTGCTTAACACGCACAGGGTCAGCCATTATGCTATCGGGAACGCTATTATGGACATGGACGTCGAACAAAACTCCCTTCTTCTTTGCATTAGGCTTATACAGGTTCCTGAAAATTTCTGCTATCTCTCTCAAATCTATAGGACACAGATTAATGCTCATCATATCTGCCTCTATTTTTGATAGATCCAGAATATTGTTAAGAATTGTCAGTAGGGATCCGCCCGAGTCCAGGATTAATTCAACATATTCTCTTTGTACGTGACTAAGTTGTGTTTCACTAAGGACTTGCGCCATACCCAAAACGCCATTCATTGGTGTACGGATTTCATGACTCATATTTGAGAGGAACTCCATTTTGGTGTTTGCGGCTTGCTCTGCAGCGCATTTTGCAGCTGCGAGTGCAACTTCACGTTCGTGTCGTTCAGTGACATTTCTAAAGGTGGAGATGATCTCTACGACCTGACCTGCCTTGTTACGAATGGCTTTGGGGTTTCCCTCAAGCCAAATGATGTTTCCGTTTTTACACGTAACTTTGAACTGTTGTGGCGTTTTCGCATCGACATTTGGAAATTTGGCTTCGCCTGTCGATTGGCTGGAATCTCCAACTGGTTTCATGAAATCGGTCAGCGGCTGACCGATAACCTCTTCACTACTCACGCCAAGGGATTTTACGGCTCTTGAAGCATAGCTGATGATCCCTCCGGGAGAGTACCTAAGTGTTATATCATTCGATTTTTCAACAAGCGTTCTGTATTCTCTCTCAGCACTTGCCAGCTTTCGCATGAGCTCTTTACGTTGTGAGGTCAGGAGGCCCGCTGAAAGTGCAACAATGGTATTGGCTCCGAGGAATAACTGATATCGCAGCATGCTTTGAGTATAGTCTGGAGTAGTAAAATGTATCGGGCCATAGCCCATTAATGTGAGTGGGGCAGTCGTTAAAAAGAGTGCAACGACGGCTAATGCTGCACCGCGGATTCCGCCTATGGTTGCCGCAACTATTAAGATGGGTGGGATGATATATATGAGTGGTGCACCAGATTGCGTAAAGACACCTGCTGAAACAATGCTGAGCAGGATAAGGCCAAGACCAAAGCCGGGTGTTGCAAAGATTACCTTTATCCGCTCCAGGTCGGATATGGCGATCCCTACAGGTGTGAAGACCAAAATCCCAAGCGCGCTTGCTGCAAACCAAAGCGTTGTAGCGACGAGGTCTATCGTTGTGGTCAAGCTAAAAGCGCCCATTGTCGCGATAGTCGCTGATACCGCCGATGCCACAATCGCAGCGATCAGTAGCTTTCTCATTCCAGGTTTCTGGAAAAAATATGTGCCTTCGCCAGATCCAATAATTCGGGAGGCGATGTAGATTTCTATCGTATTTGCTGCAGCGAATGTAGCGCTGATCATTAAAGGCGCAGCAACTAAGGTGTTTGCAGCCAGCTGCCCTAGAAAAATTGTACCGAACAATGCTGTCCTTCTAATGGTTGTTTGCCTGAGAACGAGAACAAGCAAGGCGGCATTAGCTGGCCAAATAATTGCGATCTGTCCAGGCTGAGGGGAAAGTTGTATCGAAAAGTAAGTGACTGCAAAAGCGCATAGAAAGACTCCAAATAGTTTAAGGGCGTCCTGGCTTGGTAAGTTTAGTGTTCGGGAAGGGGGGCTAGTAGCTAAGGCTTGATAGCGCTGCTTTGGGTTTTGCATCTAATTGTACCTCATAGGTATCATGTCGATAAGTTGGGCTTGGGAGCGCGAGAATCGGCAAAAGTGGCCTTTATCGACAATGACGGCGAGCCCACCGGCGGCGCCGCACCTCAGCCAATTTAGGCTTCCATCTAAAATCATTTATGCTGATTGTAGCTGCAATGTGAGGCTGGTCTATTGAGAATAAATCTTCTGAAGTTGTTTCACATGTAATGCTTTGGGCCCGTAAATGTTGGGATTCGTGATTCATGATGTCTATCCGCAGGTAAGTTAAACAGTCACTCCTTCAGCGGTACGCTTTTAGAGCCGCTTCTGAGCAAATTAGCTTGCTTGAAGCGGGTAATGCGTTCGCTCACCGTTTGGGCATCCTGCCGTGGCGCGCATACTATGGGCGAAATTCATCAATTTACTTGAAAGATTGTATTTTAAAACTGTGCGGTGCGATTAACGGACTATTTATTTGAAGACAAATGAACGATAGAGGTTTTTTCTTGGTGTCGTGATTTTAACGTTTATCAGGCGATGCGCATCTTTCTTGATTAGGTTTGGGCTTGCACCTGAAAGTCATGTAGCGATCCGCGCAAAGTGGCTGCGTTTATGCTAGCTGCCTCGGCTGACACTCTAATTATTGTTTAATGCATTACATTGAAAAATTTGAAATTTACGTTGTGCAAGCTTTTCAGAATGTCGTCATTTATTTTATATCGGATGCTAGATAGCGCTGTGCTTGCAAGTACATAATGGGCTATGGCTTCAATTTACTAAGCAGAAATCATCCGAGCTTTCTTCTGTTGGCTTCTCCAGCTTATTCCGTTTAGGATAAGGTAAGCTGTCGTAAATTTCTTCGATATTGCATATTTATGATAAGAAAAGGGCTTGATATACATATATATGCAATGCTAGAAATTGGTTAATGAGAAATTGACTAAGCTTCAGATCAATTCAATGGGACGAAGAAGAATAGACTAATTGTCTGCTGGCCGATGCGGCGTAAAGATGCAGTGGGGGGCAGTAACGGGATACGAAAGTCTAAGCATCGCCTGAGAGCGTGTGCATCGGGTCCCTTGGCGCTGAAATGGAAGGTCATGCTCGGTATGTTTGCAAATCTAATTACTACTATGTTTCCATCCAATGAGCGTTCGAAAGTTATACACCTTTTGTGTGGATCAACAGGCGGCCAGTGCCAGCAGGATATTTTCCTTCTTGAGCACGCCGCATTCGAAAAAAATTATATAAACGATTTTGTAGGTTAAGCGTGGGCGCTATCCATGAATATAACGATCCTAGATATTGGATGCTATGTCAGGATTTGCTAGCCCGCATAAGGCAGATGCAGGGTATTTCTCAGCTCGCTGGGGTTATCAAAAATTTTAATGATGTAGCCCCATTTGACATTCAGCATATGGGAATTCATCGCTTGGGCAAGAAGACTGATAGGGAGTTTCTATTTTCTTTAGAAGACCCTACCTCAGGCTGGAGGCTCGACAGCCTTCCTAAAGATATTGCACATCTGATAGCAACTGAATCTGATCACTTTGACCAGCCCATTGATCTTTGTACATATAAATTTTCAACGCTAACAAAACAAAAAACCGATAGCCTGCGGGATATATTTGAAAGGCACGGCGTCAAGCAGCTTGTTTTGCTGCCATTTAAAATTCGCTCTGCAAATGCGAAAATGTTTTTAAATGTCCCTCAGGGTAGCTTTTTTGAAAAATCTGACGCAATTTTGCCTTTAACGTATCAGATCTGGATGGCCTTGATTGATCAGTTCCCTTATGTTTTTCAGCGTGCAGATGATTTAAAACTCTCTAAACGGGAAGCAGAGGTAATTGGGTTAACAGCGACTGGATTGCGAGAGCTTGAAATTGCAGAACAACTTGGGATTAGCGAGCATACTGTTAGGAACCACATTGAAAATAGTAAGAGGAAGCTTAATGCTCGAAACAAATCGCATGCCGTCAGCATAGCTATAACGACCAAAGAAATTGTTGGTGGTTAGGCGCTTCAGTATCTTTGATTTGTAAAATAAAGGGCGCACATTTCCTTTATTGTCTGCTTTTAAAGTGCCGATATCTCAAATTGATTGGATAGGTTCTCTGAAGACCTGCGTGTGCTGTGCCCTCATCTCTAAACCTTTGTGGCTGGCTTACGCATTTATAGCTACTTTAGGCAACTTCTTCTTTGCTCGGTCGGTTAAACCATGAGGGGACTTGGCATGCCGCCAGATCCAGTAACTCCTCTTCTTGTAGACGGTTTGGGTGCACAAAGCTTTCACGAAACCAAACGATCTTTGACGGATCGAATATAGAGCGGATCCAGGCTATAACAGCTTCACCGCGAGGGATGCGCCGGACTCTTTCTGTATAGGTAAGCCAGAACTGTATTGGCGCAACCTCTGGAAGATCAAGAGGTATCAAGCGCTCGTCTACACCGCAATAATAAGAGGGTAGCAGCGTAATGCCTCCGCCATTTACAACAACCTTTTCCAAAACTGCCGATGAATTTGTTATAAGCGACATATCTATAATTTCTCCGAGCGCTGCGGTTTTAGGTGCCCAACGCGCTGTTTGATTGACATACCCCGAATGGGCCAAACATCTGTGATGGGCCATCTCGAAAATACTGCTGGGAATGCCATATGTCTTTAAATAAGGTTCTGTGGAGAAAAACATGTAATGCAGCACGCCCAAGCGTCGCGAAATTAAATCGCCTTGTGTTGGTTCTGTGAATTGAATAGCGATATCGGCTTCGCCTCCGAGCAAGTCTGGTGCATCATCACAAGTTATAAGGCTTAGCTCAATTTTGGGGTTTCTTTGATGGAAGCTGGGCAAGCGCGGCGCAATCCAGTGTGCAGCAAGACCATCTCCTGTCATAAGTGAAATGGGGCCTTCCAGTTCTTTATCTATGTCTGATGCATCAGAGTACAGCGCATCAGCAGCATCTGCCATTGTCTTGGCGTGTCGGAGAGCTAATTGTCCAGCCTTGGTGAGAGAAACACCTCTGGTTGAGCGCACAAAGAGCTCGGAGCCAAGGGCGGTTTCTAGACTTTCAATCTTTCTTGAGATTGTCGAAGGAGACTCACCTAATCGGACTGCTGCGGCGCTCATGCTGCTGAGTTCGGCGACAACGGCGAAGACTCGCATTTTATCCCAATCAAACCTCTCACTGCTCATAAAGTGCTCCTTTATTTCTGGTATACCCTATTGCAACTTTGGGCGCAGCCAAAATGTAATTCTGCTGCCAATCTGCCAGACATCTTTATCGCAAGTGCAACTGGAGATTGGAAATGCAAAGAGTAAAACAACTTAGCAATCACATACAGCATTATTTCGTTCTGGACCTATCTTTGATGTCACGGCGCATGGCTGACTTTGGTTTTCGGCGTGCGAACCGCCGGGAAATTGATACTGCGATGGCATTGGGCGAAGAACTCGTTGGCCAAAAACTCGCAAGCCCAGATGCGATTGCGCGCCTCGACGAAATAACCAAGGCATCTGCTTGGGTAACTGGGAATCCAGTTGAGGGGTTACTTCTACAATATCCGTTAAGCCCAGCAGGCGAACAGGCTGTGAGGGATGGGACGTTCACGCCTAAAGACCCTCGCCGGGAACATGTTAGTGCACCTGGTGAAGTGTGCTCTGCTGCTTATTGTGGCATCTATGCTGGCAGGACACATCAAGCGCGTAAAAACATAATGATGGCGTGTGCAACACTGAGGTTTGAAATTGGCCCCGAAATTCCAACATTTGCACGTGCAGCCACGGCAGACGGTGCGCGCTCCATGCGATCGTTGGGTATGTACCCCCTTGAGGGAGGGTTACCTGATCTATTTGTGCAAGAGCCAATTTCAGGCCCGCGCGCTGAGGCTGCGTGATGATATCTCAAGAAAGCACATTTTTAATGGCCTCCAGCAAAAGGCAAGATACAAGTCGGTTCTCTGCGCGGCTTGTGCGTACGCTTGATGATTTCCAAATGATGTTAGCCTTGCGTGCAGCGGTTTACATGGCTGAACAAGATTGTCCTTATGAAGAAGAGTATGACGGGAATGATCTTACGGCTTCACACATGCTCATATTTGAAGATAATAGGCCTGTGGGTACCTTAAGGCTGCGCTGGTTTGCTAATTTTGGAAAGTTGGAACGCATCTGTATTTTGCCACTGTATAGAGGGTCGGGGGCAATACGGGTGCTACTTGCTGCGGCCTTTGAATTCGCGGCCAGAAAAGGCTATCGGAATCTCGTCTGCCACATTCAGGCGCGATTATTTACTTTGTGGTCAAAAGTATTTCGATTCAAAACTCGTCAAAACCGCCCTCCCTTTTCCTTTTCTGATTTTGAGTATCTGGAAATCGACATTCCATTGGCTGCTCACCCTGCGGCGATCCGAGTAGATAGTGATCCGTATGTTTTGATAAGACCAGAAGGAGACTGGGACGTCCCTGGTATTCTGGAATGCTCAGTTGCGCGGTGCAAAAAGTCAAAAAAAGTTGCCTGAACGACCTCACCTGATTCTCTGTCACTCTGCGAGAGCCTCCTATCCTGCCGATAGGGGGCTTGGGCAGGAGGCCCTGATAAGTTTGAAATGCTGCGAGTTATTGCGCATTGCCCGGCGAGATGGAAATGGCATTACGCATGTCTATGATGTATGGCCCAACATACAAAACGTTATGCAGACTTGTTATGCTAGAGCTGACGAATATCTTGTGACTTCAGATGGAGCAGAGCTTTCCCAGATAGTTGTCGGACATTTCGCGAAAGCAGCAATACCGTATGTCAAGCTTGCTGGAATACTGCCGTCAGAAGACTTTTTTTCAATTCTGAAGGGCTCAAAAATAATAAATGTAAATGTTGATCGCCGGTCTTTGGGACGCGGTGAATTAGTGCTGATCTGAGTGATAAACAACTTTTACTATCGCGGCATAGCAGGCTCTTTATAATAAGTTTCGATGGTTTTTATCTTAATAGGTGCCGCTTTCTTCAGTGAGCTTCTCGTTTTAGATGCCTGTAAAAAGACAGCAATTAACTTGAAAGGCCATTACCAGATATAACAACATGATCAAAGCTAGCTGATTTGCGCTCTTCTTTACTAAAAATTAGTTATGTTCTCCCTTTGTGAGACATAGATTGTCTTGGTTGTTTAAAATACGAAATAGCAGTTAAGCGAGATTGATCTGATCGATGGCGGTCATTAGGCAGCTGTTCATCGGTAGGTTTGAGGTTATGAGGATAGTAACAGGATAGAGGCTATATGTCTGTCTCGGCGAGTTATAGCGATGACGCATCTGGTATGGTAGTGCCCTCGCCATATATCGAGGGTGCTTCCAATCAAGATATATTTCGCTTGGCAGGCCTGACCTTTGATCTAATACACAAACATGCCGTCGCCCCTACACCCATCGCTTATGCCGTTTTGTTTAATTATTGCACGGGTTCGAATACGCGAATTGTAAAAGCGATTGATGGCTTGCTGAAGACGGGGCGCTCCATAAACCAGCTAGAGATTGTGCGCTTGCATGAGGCGTTTATTGAAAACCGTTTCGTCGCTGATGCGCAAATGAACATTGGCCTGGAGCTACAAGCTAGCGTCTCTAATGTCAGTGACCTTATTGAGGGAAGTTTGCTCCAAAGCGAAAGTTTCCAGCAAACATTGACCCATACGCAGGATAAACTCTGTGATAGTCGCTCACCTGATGCGCTTCGCCAGATTACCGAAAATTTGCTGACTGAAAATAGTCAAATGATCCAGACGGGCAAAGACCTTGGACAAGCGTTACAACAAAGTCAGAAACATATTACCGCGCTTAGCCAACGTATTGAAGAGTTGGAGGCCGTTACACTGCAAGATCCTTTGACAGGTATTTACAATCGGCGCGCTTTTGATGCGCGGTTAAGGGATGAAATTGAGGCTGCCTGTCCAGCTCGTACTTTCTGCCTTGCTATCGTTGATATAGATCATTTCAAGCGGATTAATGATATGCTTGGTCATCAAATGGGCGACACTGTGCTGGTTGCTACAGCTGAGCTACTCACACAGTTTGCAGAAACTGAGGGCGCGATCGTGGCGCGGTACGGGGGTGAGGAATTTACGATATTGATGCCAAACGTAGACATTTTCACGGCTCACAACAAATTGGTTGAGTTAAAAAAACAGATCAACACCATCAAATGCCTCACACGAGATGATCAGGACCGGATCGGCAGCTTGAGCGCGTCCTTCGGGCAAAGTAAATATGTTCCAGGAAGAACGGCGTCGGAACTGTTCGAAATCGCTGATCAAAAATTATACGAAGCAAAACGTTCAGGACGGAATGCAATCCGCAGTGAAGGTCTGAACACATAGTGCGCCCTCATGCCTGATTGTCCATATCTTGCATGTTTTACCTCACGCTGCGTAGCGGTGTTTGTGTTTGCTTCCCGCTGGCGCGATGAAGCGCGCTCAAGGCTGTGCCGGGGCGGGCTTCGCCCGGCGCGACGTCACGCTTGCGAGCTGCACTCGGTATCTTGCTTGGATGCTTATGACTGGACATGGGCTCCTCTTGCATTCTTG
>CAYUFN010000095.1:0-11388 GCA_964443965.1 uncultured Hyphomonas sp.
CATTTGTGCCCATGGCTTGTTATTGATTTGACCAGCGCCTCATGATTGATTCCCTCAATCGGTTGCTCGCCCGCCTCATAGACAGGTGAGATCAGCACATGGTCAGCCTTGTCAAAACAGGTGGAAAACTCCTCGAACAGATCTTTAAGCCGCGTATAACGGTGCGGCTGGGCCACAGCAATCAGTTGGCCATGCCCCAGCATATCGCGCGCCGCTTTCAAAACCGCCGCAATCTCAACCGGGTGATGGCCGTAATCATCAATAATCTTGACTGGCGGTTCTCCGGCAATCGGGACCCATTCTCCCACATGGGTAAAGCGTCGCTTCACACCGCCAAAGCCAGAAAGCGATGCCCGCAACTGCTCATCACTCGCGCCAAGCTCCAGCGCCACCGTAATCGCGGCTAATGCGTTTTGCACATTGTGCTCGCCCGCCATTGGTAGGACCAGCCCTTCAATCATGCGCGGCGCAGCGCTGCCAGGGCGTCGCAAAGCCACATCAAAATGCGCACCCTGCAAATCGGTTGTCATATTCACCGCCCGCACATCTGCCTGGCGATTGAAGCCATAGGTAATCCGGCGGCGGTCAATAATGCGTGACGCTAATGATTGCACTTCTGGGTGATCTGTGCACAGAACGGCAAATCCGTAAAACGGTAAATTCTCCACAAAGGTATCAAACGCCTCGCGCAGATTATCCATCGTGCCGTAATGATCCATATGTTCAGCATCAATATTCGTGACAATGGCACATGTCGGCTTCAGCTTGACAAATGTGCCATCGCTCTCATCACTTTCAACAACCATCCAGTCGCTTTGGCCTGCCTTATAGTTTGACCCATAGGCCTGAATGATGCCGCCATTGATGACAGTCGGGTCCACGCCCGCTCCATCGAGTAGCGCAGAGACCATGCTGGTCGTCGTGGTCTTGCCGTGTGTACCGGCCACACACACTGTGTATTTTAGCCGTGTAATTTCGGCCAGCATATTGGCCCGCCGCACAACTGGAATGCCTGCTGCGCGCGCGGCATCCACTTCCGGATTACCCGCCTTAATCGCAGTGGAAATAATCACCGTGCCTGCGCCGTCTACATTTTCACCATCATGCCCGATAAAAATTTTCGCGCCGCGCGCGCGCAACCGCTCGACAATCTCACTCTCGCGAATATCAGAGCCTTGCACCTCATAGCCCATGGTCAGCATCACATCCGCGATTGCCGACATGCCAATGCCGCCAATGCCGACAATATGTGCTGGACCAAGGTTGAAAGGGGTGGGAGATGTCATCGTATGTACCCTGAAAAGTCGGAAGTTAAATGCCAAATTTGTATTTAAAGGCCACCTTAATCACCCAGCGGAAATAGACGAAGCCCGCACAACCAAAATGAAGTGTCAGCAAAGGCAACACAATGAGCTCGCCAATCCAGTTCTGCCACGTATTTTTGATGCGCGCTTTCATTTATTTATGACTAGTCTCTTCAGCCAAATCCGCAAGATCGCTTGCCGCATTAATCGCACCTGCTGCCTTCGCCGCACCCGCCCGCGCGCGCAGCTCATCACCATCATTCAGCCGTGCTTCAATCAATTGCCCAATCAGGTTCGGAAACAGATTATCTTCAAGGACAAGGTCAGCCGCCCCTGCCGCTACCAGCATATCGGCATTCGCGGTCTGGTGGTCATCCATCGCTATTTTTAGCGGGATGAGCAGGCTTGGCCGCCCAATCGCAGCAATCTCGCTCACCGTGCCAGCGCCTGAACGCGCAATCACCAGATGCGCCGCGCTGAGTCGGCCCGGCATATCATTAAAGAAGGGTTTGAGCGTGTGCTTGACCGCCATCTTCTCATAGATCGCGCCCACCTCGTCCATCTGTTCTTCGCGCACTTGCTGGACAATATTCAACCGCGCGCGTAATTTCGGTGAGGTCTGCTCAGCCAGCGCCAGAGGCAACATCTCGCCTAATATCCGCGCGCCTTGCGACCCGCCTGTGATAAAAATATTCAACTCACCCTCTGTTGAGGGATAAGGGTCCCCGCGCCGCGCCGCAATCGGTACACGCACAGGATTGCCCAGCGGCACATGCGTGATCCCGGCAGGCAGACGGTCAAGGCGCGGAAATCCGCTGGCCACCGCACTGGCATGTTTTGCAAACTGCCGATTGACCCTTCCAAGCACAGCATTCTGCTCATGAATCAGGATCGGCACACCGCCGCGCCGCGCCGCCGCCAATGCCGGAAACGCCGGATAGCCACCAAAGCCTGCCACTAGTGCAGGCCTTAACGCCTTCATCTTGCGCCTGGCCTGCCCAATGCCCTTGTTCAGCTTCAACGCAGTGCCCGGCAGCGTCCAGGGTTTGCGCATATTCGGGCTGGCCGCCTGAACCTCGTCTTTCCAATCAGCGGGAAACTTGCTCGCATAGCGCAAACCACGCACATCAGAGATCAACCCAACAGCCCAGCCACGTGCGCGCATTTCACCAGCAAAGGCTGCGGCTGGAAACATATGCCCACCTGTGC
Organism: uncultured Hyphomonas sp.; assembly: GCA_964443965.1. GTDB lineage: Bacteria > Pseudomonadota > Alphaproteobacteria > Caulobacterales > Hyphomonadaceae > CALLCD01. The sequence goes on from CAYUFN010000095.1 coordinate 2,514, forward strand.
CACCAGCACCGATGATCACTAATGGTTTGTCATGGTTGTCTTCAGGCATAAGCCCTCCTCCAGCGTATGCGCGCACCGCGTCGTCTGATCAGGGCCAAGGCCAACCCCAATGTTAAAGCTGTCCCAACCAGAGACGATCCGCCTGAAGATACAAATGGCAGCGTCATCCCCTTTGGCGGGATCAGAGAGACATTTACCGCAATATTTATGGCAGCCTGAAGGCCAAAAAGTGCAAATAATCCGGTCGCTGCTGCGCGCGGATAAGGATCTTCCAGCCGCGCGGCCAATAAGCAGCCCCGCATAACAATCAAGCCATAAAGGACGAGCAAACCCAGCGCTGCGATCAGCCCAAACTCCTCAGACAAAACCGAGTATATAAAATCCGTGTGCGCATCGGGCAATGTATATTTCACGGTACCCTCACCCGGCCCAACGCCAAACATACCACCATTAGCAATGGCGTCGCTGGCTTTGTCGATCTGGTAGGTATCGTTCTGCGAGGGGAAGATGAAACTCTGTACGCGAAAACGCACATGCGGCAATGTCAGGTACAAAACCCCGGCCAGGGCCACCCCGCCGCCCGCAAACCCTGCCGCCCAGCGCCATGGCAAGCCGGACACAAAAAAGGTAATCACAAACGCAGCCGTTAAAAGCGCCGACTGTCCAACATCAGGCTGCAATAATAACAAACCAAGTGTTGTTGCATAAAAGCTAAAAGACAGGATCGCCCAGGGACCACGCGGAAAGAGCGCCCTTTGTGCCAACAACCAGCCGGTCAACACAATCAATGCTGGTTTGATCATTTCAGAGGGCTGCAAGGAAAATCCCGCCAATCTGATCCAGCGCTGCGCCCCGCCCGCACTATGTCCAAACATCAACACCCAGGCCATCAGTAGGAAAGCGCCGAGGAAGATCGATGCACTCCACCGCCGCGCCCAACGCACACTCAACATTGAAGTCCCAATCAAAACAAACATAGCCGCAGCGATAAAGGCGATATGTCGATAGACATAATGATACGGCTCAAATCCGTGTCGATCGGCTGCGGGTGGTCCAGCTGAAAGAGAGAGCAGCATACCAACACCAACCAGCAGCCCACACGCCACCAGTATCGGCCAATCAATCGTGCGCCGCCATTCGGCGAGCACCGATCGGTCGGTGCGCGCCATCGTCGTCATGCATGCACCAGCGCGGCATCATCACCGACGAGGCTTTCAACAATCTGTCGGAATGCCTCCCCACGCGCCTCAAAATCCTTGAACTGATCAAAGCTCGCACACGCCGGAGAGAGAAGAATAATCGGATTCGGGTCTTCGGCCTGCCGGGCATCGCGCAAGGCATCTTCGACAGCCCGCTCCAGCGTACCGCATTTCACACTTGGGGCTTTGCCTTTCAAGCTGTCAGCAAACTTGTCTTGTGCTTCACCGATGAGATAGGCTTTGGCCACACGTGGAAAAAGTGGGGATAGCGCGTCAATCCCGTCAAACTTTGCACGCCCACCCGCTATCCAGTAAACCCGCTGGAACGCTTTAAGCGCCTGTTCGGCTGCTTGCGCATTTGTGGCCTTGGAATCATTGACAAACTGCACGCCATCAACTTTGGCGATCATTTCCAGACGATGTGGCAGGCCGGGGAAGGATTTAATTGCTTCGATAATCGTATTTGGTTCAACACCCAACACGCGGCAAGCGGCATAAGCGGCTGCCGCATTTTGATGATTATGCCGCCCGGGCAAGGCCTGCGCATCACTCAAATCCCCCACAGGCATCGCTTTGCCCAGCAGGCTATCATAAAGCTTACCGCGTACGGCGCTTATACCCCGTCCAAGTGCATATTCAGAAGATACTTGTATAACTCTGGCATCAGCCTTGGCAGACAGTGTCATCGAGAGCGCCTGACTTTGCAAATCATCAACACCAACAATGGCATAATCTTTCTGCGTTTGGTTCAGGAAGAGGCGTTTTTTAGCGGCCACATACCCATCAATGCCGCCATGACGATCCAGATGATCGGGCGACAAATTCAAGAACACACCAACATCACAATGCAGGCTTTTCACCAGATCAAGTTGATAGGAAGAGAGCTCCAGAACATATACCGAATTGGCATTTAGCGGCGCCATATCCAGCACGCCCTTGCCGATGTTTCCACCTACGCGCGCATCCCGCCCAGCTTGCTTCAGGATATGTCCAATCAACGCGGTTGTCGTGGATTTTCCATTCGTGCCTGTAATACCGACCACTTTTGGTCGTCCACGCTCTGGCAGCGCTTGCACCGCACGCGCAAACAGCTCCATATCGCCAACCACAGGTACGCCTGTCATTTCAGCCATGCGCACGATCCGGTGCGGTTGCGGAAATTTATAAGGCACACCGGGTGAGAGCACCAATGCCGCAAATGTCTGCCAGTCACGCTTGTTGATGTCCGACAGGGTTACACCCGCAGCTTCGGCCTTTTCACGAGTCTTCTCGTTATCATCCCACGCATGCACACGTGCCCCGCCTGCTGCCAACGCCTTGGCAGCGCTGAGACCTGTACGGCCCAGTCCGAAAACGGCGACATCACGCCCGGCATATTCGGTAATCGGGATCATCCTGCGTGCATCACCTCAGCTTCAATGTGGCGAGGCCGGCAAGGGCAAATAAAACAGATAGAATCCAGAAACGCACAACAACCCGTGTTTCAGGCCATCCCTTTTTCTGGAAGTGATGATGCAACGGCGCCATCAGGAAGATACGCTTCCCCTCCCCGGTTAGCCTGCGTGTCAGCTTGAAATAGCTGACCTGCATGATCACTGACATGGCCTCGAGCACGAATAGGCCACCGATGATAGCCAGCGCAAATTCATGCTTCACCGCAACCGCGACAATCCCCAACATGCCGCCAAGTCCAAGCGAGCCGGTGTCGCCCATAAACACTTGCGCCGGATAAGTATTGTGCCAGAGAAACCCCATCCCTGCACCAATCATCGCACCCAGCAGAACAGCCAACTCACCGGAGCCTGGCGTAAACTGAATGCCCAGATACTCCGAGAACTGGAAGTTGCCCGTCAAATAAGCAATCACAGCATAGGCCGACGCCGCAAAGATCATCGGCACGATGGCCAACCCGTCCAGCCCGTCCGTAAAGTTTACCGCATTGGCTGAGCCGACAACGACGATCATCCCGAAAAGAATAAAGAAACCGCCCAGCGGCAGAAAATAGTCATTTACAAACGGCACAGCCACGCCGCCTGAAAAAGCCTGATCATTCGGCGGAACGGATGTTTCAGGCGCGATACCGGCAATCAGCTGTGCAAGATCATTAAGCGGGCCCCACTCGGCATGCCCGAGGGGCGTATGTGCGCCGTGTAGCCCCATAATGAAGGCCACAGCCAGCCCCGCCACGACAAATTCAACCAATAAACGTATCTTGGCCGACACGCCCGCATCGGTCTGCTTGGTCACTTTGGCGTAATCATCGAAAAAGCCGAGCACAGCGAAAATCGCAGTGACGAACAGAACAACCCAGATATAGGGGTTCCCCAGATCAGCCCATAAAAATGTTCCGACAAACAGGCCAAGCCAAATAATAAACCCACCCATTGTGGGCGTGCCCTGCTTGGAAAGCTGTGCCTCAAGTGACAAGTCACGGATCGGCTGCCCCTTGCCCTGACGCGCCCGCAGCGCATTGATTACCGGCCCTCCGAGCAACGCCGCCAGCAAAAATGCCGTCACAATGGCCGCGCCCGTGCGGGCTGTAATATAGTTCAAAAGGTTGAAAAGACCGCTATTGTCGGCCAGCAGCAAATATAGCATCACATACCCTTTGCGGCGTGTTCTACACCGCTCTCCATCACATCACTGTCTGTGTTCGCGCTCCATTGGCGCAGAGCATCCGCCAGCCCCACCATACCGGAGGCATTCGAGCCTTTGATCAAGAGCGTATCCCCATCACAAAGCATATCTTTTACGTAATTTAACAGATCAGAGGCCTTGACCTCGAAATGTTGCTGAATCGTACCTGGCAAAACTGTGGATAAACTCCGCATCTCTGCTCCGGCCAAAAATGCTATTTCTGCCCCAGAGTCCATAACCGCCTTGTAAAGCTCAGCATGCAGCTTACTTGCCTCTTGTCCCAACTCGCCCATTTCACCCAGCGCAACTAATCTGCGCTTGGCCGGACGTTTTGCTAATGCCTCCAGCGCGACGCGCATACTTGTCGGGTTGGCATTATAGCTATCATCAACCAGCGTCGCGGTGCCCCCGCCCGGCAAGAGCAATCTTTCAACCTGCCCGCGCCCGGGTGGTGGCGCAAACCCTGACAAAGCCTCAGCAGCCTCTTCAGCCGACAGACGCGCCGTGCTTACACTTGCAAGAAGGGCCGCCGCTGCATTAATGGCCCAGTGCACACCACCTGCCTGCAACCGCAAGGAGACATCACTACCCAGCACAGAAATCCTTGCAAGCGCTGCATGACCATCCCTTTGATAATCCAGCACGCGCGCATCCGCACCAGTTTCTGTTCCGAATGTCAAAATCTCAACATCAGAAACAGCCTCTTGCGCGCGTGTTTTTAAGAGTGCCAGAAAATCATCTTCTGCAGGCAGTATTGCCGCCCCGCCTGCTTCAAGCCCTGCAAAAATGCCGGCTTTTTCTTCTGCTACACCCGAAACACTGCCAAGCCCTTCCAGATGCACACCAGCAATCTTCGTCACAATGGCGCAATGTGGGCGCACCATATGCGCGCGCGGCGCAATTTCACCCGGCGTCGACATACCAATTTCAAAGATCGCCCGGTGTGTCCCCTGTGGCATCCGTGCCAGTGTGAGTGGCACCCCCCAGTGATTATTAAAACTTTTCACAGACCAGTGCGCAGGCCCGGACGCGCGGAAAATCTGCGCCAGCATTTCCTTGACACTCGTTTTGCCAACCGAGCCCGTCACCGCCATCCGCACAGCTTCACAGCGCGCACGCGCCGCCACGCCAAGCGCCTCAAGTGCAGGCAGCACATCATCAACAAGCAGTAGCGGCCCACCTGCGCCGGGCACATCGCGCGAGACCAAGGCTGCAGCAGCCCCAGCCTGAAAAGCGCGTGCAACAAAATCATGCCCATCGCGCACATCCTGCAAAGCAACGAACAAGTCGCCTGCCTGCAAGGATCGCGTATCAATCGACACGCCCGACGCTAACCAACTGGCACTGGTTTGCCCACCAGTTGCCCCGGCCGCATCGGAAGCTGTCCAAAGCGTCTCGCTCATGGCGCACCTCCCGCCAGCGCCTCAAGCGCTGTTTCCTGATCCGAGAAGGGATACGTCTTGCCCTGTATAATCTGCCCGGTCTCATGTCCTTTGCCGGCAATCAGCAACGTATCACCAGCCTTCAGACGCGCCACGCCTTCAAAAATTGCCTCTCGGCGGTCCCCAATATCACTCGCCCCCGGTGCCAGCTCCAGGATTGCCCGCCGGATACTTTCAGGCACCTCACTGCGGGGATTATCATCTGTTACAATCACCTGATCAGCATGCCGCATCGCCACTTCCCCCATTATTGGCCGCTTAAATGGATCACGGTCACCGCCCGCCCCAAAGACAAGCATCAAGCGTCCCGCCGTATGCGGACGGGCTGCGCGCAAGAGTGTATCAAGACCGTCAGGCGTGTGCGCATAATCAACAAACACACATGCGCCCTCATCAGTCTCACCAACATATTCCATCCGCCCCTTAACCGGCTTCAGCGCACCCATCCCGGCCAACACAGCCTCAAACGCTTCCCCGAGCGCCAGCGCCAGCCCCGCGGCAGTCAGCGCGTTCAATGCCTGGAACTCACCGATCAGTGGCAAGTCAACTTTCGCCTCATGGTCACGCCATTTCAAAAACAGTTTTTGCCCTGTCGCATGGGGCATCAGTTCAGAAATCTTTAGATCCCCACCGCGCCATCCAACCGATAAGACCGGGCAGCCTTTCTGCTTGGCTGCGCGCTCAAACACACTGCGCTCATCACTGTCAGCGTTGACGATCATCGGCGCACCTGAGGGCAGCAGATCACTTACCAGGCGCAACTTGGCCGTGCGATAGTCTGCAAATGTCGGATGATAATCAAGATGATCCTGCGTTAGATTCGTGAAGGCCCCGGCGCTCAACGCCACGCCATCCAGCCGATACTGAACCAGGCCGTGAGACGACGCCTCCATGGCACAATGCGTCACACCCTGCTCGGCCAGCATTTGTAACGTAGCATGAATAGCCACCGGGTCAGGCGTTGTATGCCCCAGATCAATATTACCGCGCGGACCGACAGCGCCAAGCGTACCCATGCTGGCCGCCTTGTGCCCGCAATGGGTCCAGATCTGACGGAGAAAATCCACCGTAGAGCTCTTCCCGTTCGTACCGGTAATCGCCACCATATTGGCTGGCTGGCGCGGATGAAACTTCGCCGCTGCCTGCGCCAGTGCCAACCGTGGCTCAGGCACATCAATTGCGGCGACGCCAGCGGCTCTCTTACCAAGATCATCGCCCAGCACAGCCACAGCGCCCGCCTCAATTGCAGCCGGAATATAAGCCCGCCCATCAGCGGCAACCCCCTTCAACGCAGCGAACAGAAAGCCCGGCTCCACTTTGCGACTATCAGCAGTTATTCCCTTTATCTCAATATCAGCATCAGGCCCTTCGATCGCCTTAAACATCATTCCCAGTTTCATGGCACACTCCTTTGAGAGGCACCCTCAAGCGCGGCTTGGTCAAATTCGGGCCGCACACCCAGAATAGGCGCAATGCGCGCAATGACACGGCCGGCCACTGGCGCGGCGTTCCAGGCCGCTGTCGCGCCTCCATCACCCTCCAACACGCGCGGATCATCCAACACAATCAATACGACATATTCAGGGCTATTTGCAGGAAAGAGCGCGGCAAAGCTTGTTACATTGCGATCTGCAGCATAGCCTCCGGCAATTGGTTTTTCTGCCGTGCCTGTCTTGCCAGCCACACGATAGCCTGGGGCCTCACCCCGGCGACCCGTTCCATCCAAAACAGCACCGCGCAGCATCTCCAACACGCGCATGGCCGTCACGTCAGACATAACACGCCGCAAAACCGGCGGCTCATCTGTTTCAATAATTCGCAATTGTGCCTGCATCCCTTGATTGCCAAGCGCGGTATAAGTTGCCGCAAAGGCCAGCGGAGACACAGCAATCCCGTGCCCGTAACTGGCCGTTGCAATCGAGAGATCCGTCCACGCTTCTGGCAATAAAGGCCTCGCGCTGGCAGGCAGCTCAACTTCTGTCCGCGCCAGCAAGCCTAGCCTCTGATAGAAATCCTGAAGCCCCGTGGCGCCAAGTGTCTGCGCAATTTTTACCGTTCCAATATTAGAGCTTTCAGCCAGAATAGTTGCCGCATTCATATGCGATGCCGCCTCATGCGTGTCGGTAATCGCTTTGCCCCGCAGCACAATTGGCGTGCGCACATTGAACATCTCGCTCAAATCCAACGTTCCAGCCTCTAATGCTGCAGCAACAGTCAATGGTTTGAAAATGGAGCCCAGCTCATACACATCATTTACGACACGGTTACGCCGCTCAGCATCACTGGCCGCACCCGGACGATTTGGGTTAAACGCTGGCCAGCTTGCCAAAGCACGAATACTTCCCGTTGACGCCTCTATTACAAGCCCCATCGCGCCGATCACCTCGTGGCGCTCAGCTGCCTCGGCCAGCTCCGCCTCGAGCACGAACTGAACACCAGAATCAATCGTCAGCATGACAGGCACATCCTGCCCCTGCAATTGATCCTCCAACGACAGCTCAATCCCTTTTTGGCCCACACCATCCACATTTGTATGGCCGAGCACGTGGCCAGATTGTGTTCCACGCGGATAAATGCGCTTACTCTCAGCCTCAAAGCCGAGCCCCTCAAGGCCAAGGTCGAAAACAGCCTGCCTTTGCCGGGGCGTTAAACCACGGCGCACCCACACAAATTTGCGGTTCTTCTGACTTAGCCGCTCAATAACGCTTTTACGGTTAAGGTCCTCAAAAACGGTCGCGAGCTTGGTCGCCACTTCTTCTGCGTCCCAGATCGCGCGCGGATCAGCAAATAGCGAATAAACAGCAACCGTTGTCGCCAGCAATTCACCATTGCGATCGACAATATCAGCCCGGCGCGGCAAATCCTCAGCACTCTGAGCCCCGCCCGCCGTTTGCACACCGCGCTCAGCATCAAGCGCAACCACAGCGCCACGCACGCCAATCACGCCGAAAACCCCCGCCAGCGCAAACGCGATCACAACCGGACGTGACAGCCCGGCAAGCTTCCTCCACAGAAGACCCGTCATTCTTGGTCCGCGCCCTCCTTTGCTTCAGAGTTTGACGCGTCAATTACAGGTACACTTACAATATTATTTTGAGCAGAATCACCCGGGGCAGAATCGCCTTGGGGCGACAGCTCAACAGAGGCACGTGCCTGCGGACGCCCCACAAGCAAATCAAGATTATATTCGGTTGCAAACTGATTGGCCCGGGCTGGCGCCATACCAAGTTCGCGCCGGGCATATTCTTCAACCCATTCGCGGCGACTCATATGCGCAAGATCAGCCTCCAATAAAGCTTTTTGGCGATAGGCCTCGGCGATCTCCGCCTCCAGGCGTACAATCTCCGCACCGGACTCCCTCGCACCGTCCTTTGCCCGGTAAAGACCGATCACCAGCAAACCAGCAACAATCAACCCAAAGATAAACGCTTTCCGGCTCATGCCCGCCCCTCCAAACCCTCAAGAGACGGAAGATCAAATCCATCCCAGCCAACCCCACCCCAGGCGGAGGCTTTTGTTCGCACAGCGGCGCGCAACCGGGAGGAACGCGCCCGCGGATTTTCACCCGCCTCATCACTGCTCACAGAGACCGCCTTG
>CAYUFN010000096.1:0-1760 GCA_964443965.1 uncultured Hyphomonas sp.
TTAAGCCGCAGCGCCTTCGCTTAAGAGCATATCAGGAACTGATGCTTGCTCAGAGGCCGTGACAGGCAACCAGCAGACAACCTCTGTGCCCTCACCCACTTCAGATTTCATGGCCACGCGCCCGCCGTGCAGCTCGACAAAGTGTTTAACCAGCGCCAAGCCCAGCCCTGCGCCGCGTTGGTCGCTCGAGGTAAAGCTGTCAAAGCTTGCAACCTGTGCATCCGGGTCGACGCCGCGTCCAGTGTCCCGCACGATGATGCGCGCCATATCGCCCACTCGGTCAGCCGCGACGACCACTTCGCCGCCTGTATCGGTAAAGCGCAGCGCATTTGAGAACAGATTAAACAGCACTTGCCGGATACGACGCTCATCGGCGCGAACAACGCCAAGGTCTTCCCCCAGCTCTGCACGCACTGTCACTTGCGTATCTTCAGCCTTGGAGACCACCATCTCAACAGAGTCTTCAATAATATTGCCAAGGTCGAATTCAGACAGGTCAAGGTCAATCCGCCCAGCCTCAATCATCGCCAGATCAAGAATATCTTCAATCAGCTTCTCCAGATGACCAGACGCCGCCAAAATGGATTTCACATAATCCATCTGCCGCTCGGAAAGCTTGTCATTGCGCTGGCTTTCAAGAAATTCAGCATAGCCAAGAATGGTCGTTAGGGGAGACCGTAGCTGATAGGAAACATTCTGAACAAATTCTGTCTTCAGGCGATCAGCTGCGGCAAAGGCCTCGGCCCGCTCACGCAAGGCACTTTCAACGCGGCGCGTAGCAGAAACATCGGCAAAAGCGATCAGCGTATTTCCATCCGGCAGCGGATGAGTCAGATACGTCAGCACCGTGCCATCAGAGCGGCGCATCTCGCCGGTCGTTTCTGTTCGCGCAGCCGGACTAATATCGGTGACATGCCCCTTAATGGCGGACCAGATGACCCGGTCGTGAAAAAGTGGGATACAAGCCTCAACAATTTGGTCATAATCAGGACCGTCCTGCAGATCGGCTTCCTCAAGCTCCCAGAGCTTTCGAAACGCTTCATTCGAAAGCTTCAAACGCCCATCGCCGCCAAACACTGCGCAAGCCTCATGTAGATTATCAAGTGTGGCCGCCTGGGTATTAATCAGCGCATTATAACGGGTTTGCAAACCAAGCTCGTCAGTAATATCACGGAAAAGCAGCAACAGCCCACCAAGCGGATGGCGCTGGCGCGTAATTGACAGTGTGCGTCCATCAGGCAAAGACCATGTATCCTCGGCAACACCGGAAATATCCAGATAATAAGCCAGCTCATCAGCGCGCCAGGCGGCATAATCGCTGCGTACAGGTAATTTCCGACGTTCACGCAAACGGTCGAGCAATTGCCCATGCGCAGGCTTTTCAAGCAGGAAGCCTTCATCAAGCGCCCAAATCTCGGCAAAGGCGCGGTTATGGAAAACCAGACGACGGTCAGCGCCGAAAATAGCCACCGCATCCGCCACATGGTTGAGCGTTTCGCCATGGGCTTGGACGTGCCGGTCAAGGTCTTCGCGAGCCTCTTCCTGATCTGTGACATCAAAAGCCATCGCCCCCGCCCCGCCCGACAGTGGAAAGGATAGGATGCGCATAGATCTGCGCTCTTTATTGATCGCCAAAGAGCGGGTTTCATCAATATCGGTACCTTGATTGATCGTCCGGCGCATCTGCTCAGCGGCTTTTTCGTCCAGCATCAACTGACGCTCGAGCACATGATCGAGGTTAGGGGCTTCAACGGCGTCTA
>CAYUFN010000096.1:1770-7644 GCA_964443965.1 uncultured Hyphomonas sp.
CGTCTAAATAGGCCTGATTGGCCCATTGCAATTTCCCCATGCCAGACACGCGCCAGGCTGGAAACGGTGACTTGCGCAGCATTTCCAGAAAAGCTGTCGGGTCAGCAGCAATCACTTGGCGGGCTTCTTCCAGGCGCCCACGCGCAGCACTTTCCTCAATTCCGCGCGTCGTCGCATCAGTGATCCAGACCACAGCACGCGCGCCCGCCGTGCGTCCATCAGCATCCAGATGCGCCTCGCCCGGACCAATGATTTTTAGTGAAAAGGCTGTTCCGTCCTGGCGTAATTCCTTCAGGCGCTGGCGCAAAGTTGTGTCTTGTTTGACTGAATCGCGCGCCTCAAGATCGGCTAACCCTTCGATGATTCGCACAGCTGGGTCGGTTGAAATCGCCGCATCAGTATAGCGAAGCAGGCCGGCAAGCGCGGCCAGTGAGCCATAAAGCTGCGGGGCAGTAATATCATCCCCATCTGCTTCAAGCGCATCGTCTTCCCAAACCAGAATAACGCCTGGGTGTGCGCCAAATACGCTGTCAGCGCGGGCTAATTGCTCTTCAAGCTTATTCGCACGATCGCGGAATTTTTTAGCTGCGCCGCGCGCGCCATCTGTAATGCGTAGGGCCCACAAAGTTACCGCGATCAGCGCGGCCGTACAGCCAAAGGCCAATATGAAAGGGACTTGATCTGCTGTCAGACTCATTGATGAAACTCCTCACCCCTTTTAACACAAGGGCCAACTCTACGCATTGCAATAGTTAATGAATTGATGCGATTGCGTTAATTCGGGGTTAACAAGCCTTAATCATTTTGCATTTCGCGTATCCACTCATTGATCAGCGCGAGGCCGTCTTCATGGTTTAAACTGCGCCCCAGCTCTGGCATGGCAACCCCTGCCTCCCGGCTTGCCATACGATAAGCCAGGATTGACGCCTCTGGGGCTCCTGGTTCAATCACACGCGTTAATTGCCCTGCGCCGCGCCCGGCAGCGGTTGGGTGCTTACCAATGCCCAACTTGACAAGGCTCTCTTCGGTCCACTCCAGCCACAGGCCGGAATTAGACGCGGCCCCATCAGATTTGTGACAATGGCCACAATTTATATCAAGATAAGCCCGCGCGCGCGCAGCCGTAGATCCAAACTCAAGATGAGCCGCTGGCACCACATCAAATGTCTCAGGGATAGTCTGAACCAGACCCAAAGTGCGCCATTGTGCAATTTGATCTACACCCAGATTGCGTGCTTTTGGGCCAATTGGGGTCACCTTATCGCCTGCCTGATGACACGTTTTACACTGGTTTTGATTAGGCACTGAGTAGGTTATCTGATGCACTTGGCCTTTGGGATCGGCAATCTGAATCGGTTCTTTCTTACCAATCGGGCTATAAATCGCGTCAGACTGATCGGCATTCCAAACATAGGGGTAGCCTACCCATCCCGCCGCCTTGTGGACCAGCAATCGTGTTTCAATACGTCCGGTTTCAGGGTAAGAAAAGCTTTTGATCAAAACACTTCCAACCGGAAAAGCCAAAACGCCTTCATCAGACCAGTCTACGGTTTGTCCCTTCGGCACAAAGACCAGCCTCTCTTTTTCTGAATAATCGGAAAAGAGCGGATTAATCAGCTCGTAAGGGACAACACCAGCAGCAGGCTGGCGCGCAGCTGAATCCCGAAAAAGACCGTAGGCACTTAGTGTTTTTGCTGGCTTGTCAGCCAAAATTATATCCAGATCAGGCCCGTCGGGCACAGCGCCCGAACAGGCACTGACCAGCAAGCACAGGAAAACTGGAAACACCCAGCGCATGAAGACTAGCTACCGCTTGCGTGGGTCAGCACAATTTTCGATGGCCGATCAAGGCTTGCAGCCTGCGGTCGATCCTGACTTGGCTGTAGATTTGCCGGGTTCAGGGGATAAGCGCCAAGACCAAGGCTTAGAAAGCCAACCTCTTCGGCCTCATCAATAACGATATTATTCTCAATCGCATCGCCTTCACCCCAACGGGTGACACCATCCCAAACGATTTCGGGCAATTGCCCACCGAGGGCCGCCGCGAGCGGGGCCAAAGTTCCCTGAGGATCATCTCCACCGCCTGAATAAGTATTGGTTTTGACGGAGATATTGCGCGGCAGCGGATTGTAACGCTCATCCTCAAACGCATCCTGATAAGCGCTTAACAAAACATGCGCTGTGCGATTATTGCTCAACTCATTGTTGAACACGTGCACATTCTCGTTGGCCATAATAATGACACCCGTACCAGAAGGAACCGAGGCGACAATGTTTCCCGGCGGTGCAAAGTTACGCGTATTATTGTTTATGATCTTATTGCCATAGATGCGGGTTGAGTTGCCCCCTACTTGTGGCAAGTCAGGCAGGTCAAAAACCAGAATACCACCTGCATTATTCTCTGCCCGGTTATTGTAAACATCTGCTCCGATGGAGTTTTCAATTTCTATCCCGGCGACATTATATTCAGCAACAGAATTACGGACGATAATATTTTTGGATTGGCCGACATAGATACCCGCATCAGACGCCCCGCGCACGGTGACGCCCTCAACCAGAATATCAGTACTTTCGACCGGATAGACACCATAAGCGCCATTGCTTTCATCGGGCTCGCCTGTCCATTCGACTGTCAGATTATAATAGATAATCCGGTCAGCACCTTTAGATTTTATTCCGTCGCCAGCAGTGTCCTGAATAGTAAAGTCTCTCAAAATCACATCATCAGAGGTCACCAAAAGCCCCTCTCCGGCGCCGGTTTGATCCGCGAAGTTTAGCACTGTCTTGCCTTGTCCGGCCCCCACAACTGTGACGCGGTCAACATCCAGCGACAAGCCGTCTGTCAGATTAAAGGTGCCCTCGGGAAGCTGGATTGTATCTCCCTGACTAGCCGTAATCAGCGCTGTTTGCAGCGCCTCAGCAAATGTCTCGTTTGCCGCAATCGCAGTGGTTTGAGGTCCGGCATTGCCTGGGTCAGCCGGCGCGGCCTTTGTCGCCGTCTCCTGTCCGCCGCAAGCCGCCAACAGGGCAATTGCAGCAACGCTGGCCAGTCTATATATGATCGACATGATAACCTCCCGAAATATATTTTTTAAAGTGTCGCCCTATTAGAGCGCCTTGGCAAGTTCTGCCTTAACGTAAAGCGTGAAGCAGACGCGCAAGGTTCATTCAGCAGGCAGGTCGAGGATAAACCGCGCCCCGCCCTCCTGGCGGTTTTCCGCGCTGACCTCACCGCGATGCGTCGTCACGATCTGGCGCACAATTGAAAGGCCAAGCCCGGAGTTATTCCCAAACGCAGAGCCCTTGGGACGGTCCGTATAGAACCGGGCAAAGATCGTCTCCAGCTTATCTTCAGGAATGCCCGGTCCATCATCTTCGACCAGAAGACGTGCCAATGTCTGCGGCCCGTTGGCCGCCTGTAAAACAGATACGTTAACGATGCCGCCCTCAGGTGAAAAGGATAATGCATTGTCTATCAAATTGCGTACAACCTGCCCCAAAGGCCCTTCACTCCCGCGTACGCGCAGGCCACCCCCCATCGTATCATCGATAAACCGCACACTAGTGCCTTTGGTGTGTGCGTCGCTGTAAGTGCGTACAATGTCAGCCACAAGGCGCGCAATATCGATCATTTCCGCCTGGCTACGCGTCATTTCAGCTTCTAACCGAGAGGCATTGGAAATATCCGTGATCAGGCGATCCAGCCTTTGCACATCCTTTGCGATGACGGCGCGCAATTTGCTGGAAGCCTCTGGATCATCCTTAACCATTTCAGCCGTTTCAACAGCCGAGCGAATCGAGGTCAGCGGATTCTTCAGCTCATGCGCGACATCAGCGGCAAATTGCTCATTGGCGGTAATGCGCTCAACCAGAGAATCCGTCATCGCGTCAACAGCCTGCGCAAGCTGTCCTATCTCATCCTTGCGCTGACTGAACTTTGGCAAGTCCAACCGTGTTGAGCGGCCTGTTCGCACGCGGTCTGCTGCCAGTGCCAAGCGCCTAAGCGGGCGCGCAATTCCCAGTGTCAACAAGACAGATGTCACAAGCGCCACCAGCATCGCTACACCAATGATCGGGATTAAGGCTGTCCGCTCAGCGCGCACAATCGCGTCCACATCATTGGCCTCTAGCGTTAAAACACCAACGACAGCCGACACATGTGAAATTGGCACAGAAACCGAGATGACGCGCTCGCCCCGGTCTGAAAACCGCTGGCTGGCCGCCTCTACGCCCTGTAAAGCAACTCCAAATTCTTCTTCATAAGATTGCGCACGCACCGCCTTGCCACCGCGATTAGGCAAAATTGCGCTAAACGTTTTTTCTGCCCATTGGGAGAGGCTCACCGACCATGGCTGACGCCGCGAAGGATCGCGCAAAGGAGGCAACGCAGAAACATCCACCCGGTCAGACAGGAACAGGCTGTCAGCGGCCACCTCACCATCCATCGTCACAACCCGTGCACGTACACGCTCAGACAGGTTCAGCGAACGGATTAACATACGCGCTTCATCAATTTGAAGATCCGGCTGTGGCCGCCCAACTGTTGCCTCTTCCCCCAGCAGGTTTGTAAAAATCTGCGCCTGGCTGGCAAGATCCTGCTTTTTGGACACAACAAGGCCCGCACGCATCTCATTAAGCACCATCGCTCCAGCAATCAAAATCGCCAGACCCGCAAGATTAGACGCTAGAATCAGCCGCGCAATCCGCGAGCCTAATAGCCCGCCAGCACGCCGCCTGATTCTGGCTTCCGTTTTATTGCGTCCGGCCATATCCAAAGCTTACCCGCCCAAGCGCGAAGCGCAAATGGTGATTGTGTGGCAGATTACAGGTCAGCGGCCACTTTCATCGAGATAATGCTGTCAGGATCGCGCACAGGCTCACCCTTTTTAAGCTGGTCAATCGCATCCATCCCCTCGGTCACCTGCCCCCAAACTGTGTATTGACGGTCAAGAAAGCCAGACGGCTCAAAACAGATGAAAAACTGTGAATTAGCCGAATTTGGGTCATTTGTGCGCGCCATAGAGCAGGTTCCGCGCAAATGCTGCTCAGGATTAAACTCTTGCGCCAGATCAGGCTTGTCCGATCCGCCCATGCCAGTGCCCTGCGGGCAGCCGCATTGCGCCATGAACCCATCAATCACGCGGTGGAAAACGATCCCGTCATAAAACCCCTCACGCGCCAACTCTTTAATCCGGGCACAATGATTGGGCGCAACTTCGGGCTTCAACTCAATCGTCACCTTGCCTTTGGTGGTTTCAAGGATCAGCGTGTTCTCTAAATCGGCCATTTTGGGCCCTTTCAAATGGGTGTGTCACTAACTTGCGCGCAATCTAGCGATATTTGCGTTGGGAGCAAGAGACCGGAGCTTTTGGGTACTTAAGGAGCGCTGGCGAACTTCGTCATCTAAAGCCTTGAGACTCCAACTCGCATATTGTTTTGTATTAGCTGCGTAAAGCATTAGGCTTTCGCTTGTCGGCGAGTTCCATTAGCGCGAAAACATTTAAGCGAGGCACCAATGTTCCAAGTTGATCGTGAAAAAATCGTTTATCACGTCTGCCCGTCAGGAAATTTTCTGATTTACAAATACGCGAGCGTGAGCATTTACAAGAATGGCTCGGAACACATGTAGAGAAACTAGACAATACTTTCTCTGAACCTTTATCAAATATTAACGCCCGCCTAAAACAAGGTAGCTTCTCCTAAAGCCCATCAATCTGCACGCCCCTCGCCTTTAGCACGTCGCGCATGTCCCAATAGGCACGTGGGGTGCGCATCAGCGGGATACGCGGATAGAGGTGGTGGATCACATGATATTGCATCCCCATAGTCAATACATTCCCCAGACGCGAGCGCCAGGCACGCGTGTCTTTATAC
>CAYUFN010000096.1:7654-11349 GCA_964443965.1 uncultured Hyphomonas sp.
ATAGGTCAGCCCGATATGCTGAGGCAACCACCATAAAAGCGCGGCCTCCAGCGCAAAGCCGCTCCACGCCATCGCGATTAGAAATGTATAGAAGAACAGCTGGTAGAGAACAGCAATCATAAGCGCCCGCCTGGCTTGTGGCGTGTCCATCTCCTGCATCATCTGCCCATAGCGATTAAAGCCTGCTGCAGCGCCCGGCTGTCGGTTCAAGAAACTCTTCCAGATCGCGCGCCACGCATTAGGTGCATGATTGGAATAGTCCGGATCGCGCTCTGGATGGTTGGCGTGCTTATGGTGCTCCATATGGGTCAGCCTTGCTACGCCATAAGAGAGCGTCAGCGGAATGGTAGACACATGCCCGACCAATTCATTCAGCCAGCGAAGCTTTGTGCCCGGCCGCGCGATAATATCATGCTGGGCCTCATGGCTTGGCAAATAGGACAGCATGACATTCAGCGTGGCAATGATAAATCCGAGCCAAAGCGGCATCACACCAAACAGCACCAGCGGCCAGAGCGAGAGCCAGCACGCCAGATTAGCAAAGCACCATACAACAGAGCCCCACGGGAAATGCCCCATATGGCGCGCGGCAATCTCGCGCTCGCGCTGTAAAAGCGCTGCGTCTGACAGGGTTGCTATTTCTGCCATATCCAGCTCCCCCGAAAGTGTGCCAAAATACCAAGGCCGCCACCAAGAACCAGCCCAGCCAGCAAAGGCGACAGGCCAAGTGGCAAGCCAACCCCTGCCCGCACGATCAGCTCGGCAAACAGCGGCGCCATAAAGCCAACCCCAAATATGAGTGGCCCAAACTTAAAAATCATTTCGATCAATTTGATCAGCATGACCGCCTCCAATCAAAAAGATGACACATGCGTCAACTTTTTTCAAGCTTAGGCCACGCAAGAGCGGGCCTGGCGCTGCCTCAAGCCTCGTTTCACCGCTCTTTAGGTAAACGCCGCGATCACCTCTCCGACCTCAGTCACGCCAATCTTTGGCGGTGTTGCAAGCCGGCAGGTCTGTCCTGTGCGTGCCGCGCCTGTTTGCACATCGAACACATAGCCATGCCACGGGCAGGTCACAGCCCCATCGATAATCTGTGCTGTGTCCAGTGGCCCCAGCATATGCGGGCATGTTGCGGCATGCGCTATCATTGCGCCCTCATGCTGAACCAGCCGAAACTGTTTTCCACCCAGCTCAAATATAAATGGCGAGCGCGTCCGCACATCCGCCAATCTGCCAAGGTTGACTTGCTGCGCTTTTGACGGCTTGGCTTCCAACGCGGCCTGTCGCCCTGTCATCATAGAGACATCTTCATCATAGAGCCCGGCATAAAGCTGGGTATAATAAGCAAGCATTTGTTCGCGGGCATCTGCAGGAACATCGGGTACAAAAAAGTCAACGACAATTCGCAATCCGCCGCCCGATCGCTCAAACACATAGGTCCAAATCTCCGCGCCCACGCCAAGGCCAGAGAGCGTGCGCGTGATCCAGCGCTGATGGGTCCGGTCAAGGCGCAGCTCTAATTCAATCGGCGCATCATTGGGCAACACAGCATCACAATGCCACCCCCAATCGCCTGCCTCTCGACAGCTAATCGCCTTGAAGCTATCAGCATGCAGATATGGCAAATGTTCCCAATCAAGTGCATTTTCAAACATGCGTTCGAGGCTGACTGGCAAATCACGCGTATAAGTTCCAAGATAGGGAACGACGCGCTCATGTGTGATGGGTTCGTGTGTGTCGGCCATTCATCTTGTCCATATTCTTATCTCTGGGCTGGCATGCCCGCCAAGATAGTTATAAAGCACTCCTATGACGAAATCACTTTCTCTTTCAGTCGCCGGGGTTGCTGGCCGTATGGGTCGCCAATTGGTCAGCGCAGGACTGGCCAAAGGGCATAAAATCATTGGCGGTACAGAGCATAGCGCCAGCCCGGACCTTGCCACCGATATCGGCACGCTGGCGGGGCTTGCGCCCATTGGCCGTACTCCGAAGCAGCACCCAATCGAAGCCACGCGCGGCGCTGAGGTCTGGATCGACTTTACGGCCCCAAACATCACACTCAAAGCCCTTGATGGGCTCGACGGTAGCTCTGTGAAATCCGTCATTATTGGCACAACTGGTTTTACCGCCGCACAAGACGCCGCCATTGGCGCGCATGCAGACCGTTTCGCCATTGTCAAAGCGGGTAATTTCTCACTCGGTATCGCACTCTTAACCCGGCTGACCACACTTGCTGCGCAAACACTTGGGCCAGACTGGGACTTGGAAATCCTCGAAACCCACCATAAGCACAAGGTCGATGCCCCTTCTGGCACGGCGCTGATGCTCGGCGAGGCCGCCGCCACAGGCAGAGGTAACCTGCTGACTGATCTGCGCACAGACCCTTATAATGGCCCTGAGGCCAAACGCGAAGCGGGGACAATTGGTTTCTCCGTGCGCCGTGCAGGGGGTGTGATTGGCGAGCATGATGTAACTTTAAGCAGCGACACTGAACAAATCACGCTTGCGCATAAGGCTCTCGACCGACGTGTTTTCGCAGATGGCGCGATCAAAGCAGCCGAATGGGCCAGCACCCAAAGCCCCGGCCTCTATACGATCCACGATGTTTTAGGGCTTTAATCACCGCTCACAGTTGCGTGAGTGAATAGCCAAACCCCCTATCTTTGCGTTATGAGGAAGCCAGTTTAAATAAGGATTCTTATTATGCGTAAGACACTTTCAATCGCCGCATTAGCGCTCACCCTTTCCCCGATTGCCATCGCCCATGGCACCAGCCACATTGCCCAATCAGCCCAACAGGAAGTGGTAATTACATCCGAAGACCTTGGCAATGGCATCCATATGCTAACCGGCCAAGGTGGTAATATCGGCCTGCTCGCGGGTGATGATGGCGTCTTCGTCATCGACAGTCAGTTTGCGCCAATCGCGCCAAAGAACCTTGCTAAAATCAACGAAATCGCAGGTGCAGCGCCAAAATTCCTTGTGAATACACATTGGCATGGCGATCATACCGGCGGGAACGGCAATTTCGGCGCAAACATTATCGCGCATGAGAACACGCGTAAGCGTCTATCAACGCAGATGACGATTAATCGCGCAGGAAATGAGAACGTCTCAGAACCAACTGACCCAGCCCTCTGGCCAGTCATCACTTTCGACGACAAGCTGAAACTACACCTGAACGGGCAAACCATCTCAGCCTTTCACACCCCTGACGCGCATACAGACACAGATGTGATGGTCTATTTCGAAGAAGGCAACGTGCTGCACATGGGCGATGTTTTCTTTAAAGGCACCTACCCTTTCATCGACGTTGGCTCCGGCGGCACGGTCGCTGGCTATATCGCTGCCATGAAAACTGCCTATGCCAAATGCGATGAAAACACCAAGGTCATCCCCGGTCACGGCACACTCGCCACGCGTGAAGATATCGCCGCAAGCATCGCCATGCTCGAAGGTGTGCAAGGCGCCATTGCCGCCGCCATCGCAGACGGCATGAGCGCAGAAGATGCAGTAAAAGCCAACATTCTGGCCGAATGGGATGAACAATGGGGCAGCGGCTTCATCAAGCCAAACTTCATGATTGCGCTTGCTTATCAGGACATGACACGCCCAGCAGACGCAAAAGGGTCTTAATCGCCAGAGGGCCCCTACATGGAATATTGTAAAAGCCGCTCTTTTAAGGGCGGCTT
>CAYUFN010000097.1:0-11136 GCA_964443965.1 uncultured Hyphomonas sp.
CATCTGGACGCCTGCAAAATCGAATATGCCGAAAATATCTGCAAAATAGGCGCCAGCTTCACCGAGCTGGCTTGCGTTTTCCAGTAGCTCTGCCAGCATGGCCGGCGGGATTTCGTCCATTTCTTTCGCGCTGGCTTCCGAGGCGATAATTTCAGCATGCTGACAACAACCATTGCCATGCGTGTGGTCACCATTGGCGTGTGTGTTGACGATGGTGGCGATATCATCAGGTTTTAGGCCTGTTGCGTCTTGCATGGCGGCTAGCATGTCTGCGGTGAGAGACATGTCGAACAGGGTATCGACAAGGAGGGATTGGTCCCCATCTGTGATAAGCCCGGCATTTGACCAACCCCAGCCGCCATCAGGCTGTAGCCATGCAAAAAGACCGTTGCCGATATCGTGCAGGCCTTTGGTGTAAGTCCAGCGTTTGCTCATATGTCTCCCCTTAAGCGGTTGAGACACCACCTTCGCTTACAACTTCCATCTCTGACAAGTCTATTTTATCAAGAAAGTCGGTAATGGCGGGCAGGGTTTCGGCAGATTTCGTAACAAGGAACAGGTGGCCGCCGCCTTCGATGATGTGCAGGCGTGAATTTGGCAGGCAGGTGTTAAGAATATGCCCATTGGCTAGCGGAACAATGCGGTCTCTGTCACCCATGAGGACGAGAGCTGGCATTTTCAGAAAGCGGATAAAGGGCAAGCTGGACCAGCCCGCCATAGCCAGAAGTTGATACATGTACCCCCGCGGGTGCGGTGGCTTTAGCTTCATGGCGTGAGAATTTGCGCCTTCCTTATCATCATCGCCGTAGAGCGTGGAGAAATTAGCGCGCATATAGTCGGGATCTGTATAGCGGCGTGGGTCGCGCATTTTCAATATAGCTTCAGGATGGCCGGGCACCATCGTGATGCCCGCCGTCGTCGCGCAGAGGACCAAGCGCTTAACGCGCTTGCGGTATTGAAAGGCAAACTGTTGGGCCATTGCCCCGCCCCATGAAACGCCCATGACATCCAGATCGTTCCAGCCGCGCCGATCACACAGGATGCGCGCTACGCGGGCCATTTGCCAGGGAAGATAGGGCAGGAGGGCTGGTTCTGACTCGCCAATACCGGGCATATCGAAAGTGAGGATTTCCCGATCCGGCATCATATCACCAAGGCCCAGTGCGAGCTCCAGATTTGCGCCGATGCCATTGAAGAAGATAAGCGGACGTTTGCCCGTTTGGTGGTCTATCATCCAATGGGCGACACGCAGGCGATAGCCGCCAACGTCTTCCATTGTAATATCCGGTTGTCTACTGGTCATGGCATCTGCCTTTGCGAGCGGGGAGGATTAATCGAATACGTATTTGCCCGGCGATGGGTAGAGCG
Organism: uncultured Hyphomonas sp.; assembly: GCA_964443965.1. GTDB lineage: Bacteria > Pseudomonadota > Alphaproteobacteria > Caulobacterales > Hyphomonadaceae > CALLCD01. The sequence goes on from CAYUFN010000097.1 coordinate 1,369, forward strand.
GCGGGAAGGCCTCTGAGCCGAGGGTTTTTGGGGCTGTTTTCATGATGCCGGAGCGCTCGCTAAGCCATTCAGCCCAACGTGGCCACCAGGAGCCTTTCACTTCTTCTGCGCCCTTTGCCCATTCATCTGGAGAAGCGGGCAGGTTTGCATTTTTAAAGTATTGCGCTTTAGGGTTCATTGGCGGGTTGAGCAGGGATTGCAAGTGTCCGCTGTTTGAGAGGGTGAATTCGATACTCTCAGACCCTAGCAATTGTGTTGTCCGGTAACAGGCTTTCCATGGTGTGATATGATCTGTAACGCCCGCAACGATGAAGGTGTCAGCTTTTACTGCTGTCAGGTCTGCGATGTGGCCTGCAATTTCAACTTCGCCGGGATTGGAGAAAGGTTGAGATATACCCATGTCGAGATAGTCTGAGTGTAGCTGGGCAGGCAGGTTTGTGGTGTCATTATTCCAGAAGAGAACATCATAAGGTGGTGGGTCCTGGCCGAGCAGATAATTGTTGACGACATAGTTCCAAACCAGATCATTTGGACGCATCCACGCAAACATACGGGCAAGGCTTTCGCCTTCCAGAATGCCTTTGCGGCGGGAATAGCGCCGCGCAATCTCAAGGCTGCGTTCAGAGACGATTTGACCAAGATCACTATCGTCTTTTTGCGGATCAAGTACGCAGACGAACATGCTGAGCGAATTTATGCGGTTGTCACCTGCGCTGGCCAAGAGGCTCGCCAGAGTCGCAGTGGTAATGCCGCCCGAACAGGCACCAGATATGTTGATTTTCTTGGAGCCGGTAATATGGCGAATAACATCTGTGGTTTGCACCAGCGCGTCCACATAATCGGTTAGGCCCCACGCAGCTTGTTCCTTGGTTGGGTTACGCCAGCTGACAATGAAAGGCTGGAAATTATGCGCCAGCAGGAACTGGATGATTGAGGTCATCGGGGTCAGGTCATTGGCGTAAAATTTGTTAATTTGCGGAGGAATGATAAGGAAGGGTGTCTTGTAGACTTTATCCGTCATCGGCGCATATTGTATGAGTTCCAGAATTTCGTTTTTCCAGACAACTTCGCCGGGCGTGGTGGCAAGATTTTTGCCAACCTCGAACGGGCGGCTATCAACCTGAGACGGCATGCCACCATTTTTGGTAAGGTCATTATAAGCGTTTTTCAGACCCTTGACGAGTGAGAGGCCACCCGATTCAATGGCGCGTTTACGGGCGGCTGGATTGCCGATGAAAGTGTTGGTTGGGGCCAGGGCATCATTGATCATGCCCATCACGAACTGCGCGCGAGCATGCTCAAGCTCGCCCATTGCCAGATCACCCACCCATTCGTTGAGATTGTCCTGCATGGCCAAATAGGTTTGAAGCCCACGCTTGTAAAAAGGATTGTGCGCCCAGGCCGGATCTTTAAAACGTCGATCTTTTGGTTCCGGCGCGCGCTCAGATTTGCCGAGGAGAATTTCGACATTCTCTTTGGTCATACGCCCCGCAAATTTCATCGTTGCCTTGGGGTTTGTTGTCGTCTGTCGCAACATCATTGCGACAGCACCAAGCAACTCTTCGCTGTTGATACCGCCCATAAGGGGGTTCAGCGCTGTGGTTGTTTCGGCTGCCTTTGCGGCAATGTCTTCTATACGGTTTGCCATTTATTTCTCCATCACCTGCTCGTCTTATTTGTAAAATCTTGCAATCTATTGAAAATCTTAGCTCTAAATTTGCTTCATGGTGACCTTTTTCTGCCAAAAAGGGAATTAAGCGAGAAATTGGTCTGATATTATGAAAACCCGGGACAGAATTCTTCATACATCACGCACGCTTTTCAATGAAGAGGGCGAGGCAGACCAATCCGCCGTGGATATTGCGCATGCGCTCGGCATCAGCCCTGGGAACTTGTATTATCATTTCAAGGGAAAAGATGCGATTATTCACGCCCTTTTCGACATGTTTGAAGATGAGATGATGATTATTCTGCGCGGGAGCAGGGGGGCTATTACCTCCATTCAGGATAGTTGGATTTACACTTATATCATCTTTGAAGAGATTTACGATTTCCGTTTCTTTTATCGTAACCTTGGGGCACTGTTGGCGCGATATCCAAATTTAGCCAGTCGGTTTGGTCGCTTACTTCGTGAAAAACGCAAAAGTATTCGCGGTTGGTTAGACGATCTGTGCGCGGCTGATCTTGTGTCGATTGCACCCGGTATGAGCGAGATGCTTGAGGAGCAAATGCTGATGACAGCAACGTGCTGGCTGAGCATGGATCAAATCGAAGGTAATAAGCTGTCCTCAAAACATTTGATTCACAAGACTGTTTATCAAATGATGACCCTGCTTGTGCCTTATATGGGGGAAGCCGGGTTTGCCGCTTTAAAAGCAATGGACGCGTATTACACGACAGCGATAAAAGAAACAGAATGACCGGGGCGAATAAGGGGTTGCGCTCCGGCCATTCCTCAATCGCGCGCTATGAAGCTTTCGCTTTTTGTGTGCGAGCACGCGTTGTTGTTTTTTTCGCAGTAGCAGGCTTGCGCTTGGTCGTAGTTTTCTTGGTGGTTGTTTTGCGTTTTTTTGGGGCGTTGATTTTAGCAATCGCATCAATTTCTGAGCTCAAACGTGCCAGACGTGTTGCAACATCCTTGTTTACGGAAGCTTTGCCTTTTGCTTTGCTTGGTTTTGCTTTGGCGGCAAGTTCTGCAATTTCGTCTTCAAGCTGATCAATCTTGCTGGAAAGATCATCTGCTTTTTTGCCGTCAGCTTTAAAGCCCAGAACAGCACGCATACGCTGCATACGAGCTTCGAAGGCTTCGCGCTGTTCACGCTGAACGCGCATGGCCGTTTCGGTGACTTTAGAAACGCTCTGTGCAGCTTTGCTAACAGTTTCGTTTGTGCTTAAACGTGCTTTCATTTCGCTATCTATCTGGGTGCCGCGTTTGACGAGATCTTCGAACAGCTCGGTTGTGCCAGCATTCATTTTCTTGGCGTTCTCAGCGGCTTCTGTATAAGCGCGTCCATAAGCACCAAGACCGGCAAACCAGATTTTCTGTGCCATGTCGCGGGATTGGGCTTCCAGCGCTGCGCCGCGCTCTTTAAGTGTTTTTGCAGTGTCTTTGGCTTTGGCCATGGGAACAACTCCTGATGGGTATGATGCCAAGAGCGGACATGCCCTTGGCTGATGGTGGAGTGATAGCAAGACTTTTTAGAAATGGCATACTAATCGAATAGTCCGTTGGTATTACGCCGTAATTTTTAGCTCTGCTTGTCGGACAAGGCCAACAGCATCATCAAAGATTGTGATGCCGGCACCGGGTTTTGTTGCATTTTCCGAGATATGTCGGCGATAGGCGCGTGCGCCGGGGCGTCCGGCAAAAAGGCCGAGCATGTGGCGTGTGATGGCGTGCAAATTCACACCAGATTCAAGTTGACGCAGCATATAGGGGCGGTAGGTCTCAAGCGCTGTATAGACATCAATGAGATCACCTTCGTCAAAAAGGGCATGATCGACATGTCCAAGCAAGGCCGGCGTCTGATAAGCGGCGCGACCGAGCATGACCCCGTCAAAACGCGGCATTTCGCGCTGGCAGTCTTCCAGTGTAGCAAGGCCGCCATTTAGCGTAATTGTCAGCTCGGGGCGGGCGGCTTTAAGTTTTGCAACTAGATCATAATTCAGCGGGGGAATATCTCGGTTTTCTTTTGGGCTTAACCCTTTCAACCAGGCTTTGCGGGCGTGGACCATAAAAACAGTGCAGCCAGCTTCTGCAATCGTGTCGACAAAGTTGAACAGGCTTGTCTGCTCGTCATCATCATCAACACCTAAGCGGCATTTAACCGTAACGGGAATATCTACGGCGCTGGCCATGGCTTTGTAGCAGGCAGCAACAAGCTGTGGTTCTCGCATCAGGCATGCCCCGAAAAATCCAGATTGCACCCGGTCGGATGGGCAGCCACAATTTATGTTGACCTCTTCATAGCCAAAATCTTGCGCGATACGGGCGGCCTCAGCCATAGCGGCTGGATCTGAGCCACCAAGTTGCAGCGCCACGGATTGCTCGTCTGTATTGAACCCGATCAGTCGGTCGCGCTCACCATGGATAACGGCATTTGCGGTGACCATTTCTGTATACAGACGGGCCCGTTTAGACAAAGCGCGATGAAACATCCGGCAATGCCTGTCTGTCCAGTCCATCATGGGGGCGACTGAAAATCTATAATCGTGATTTGTCATTATAAATTATCTTACTTTCGTGGTCTCGGATAGGAATGACTAAGATTTAAGTCGGTGCAGGTTGGCAAGTGTTTATGCTTATTCAAGACAATTCTCACACGCGGCATGATCAAATCGCACTGAATGATTTTGATGGTTACAGGGTATAACGAGGATCATTCAAGCTTCCAATGGGAAATGGTGTGTCCCGATCGAGATCAAAGAATCAGTGCTTTTAAAACTTGTTCAATGAGCGTGTGAGGGATTTTTTAAACTGCTCGCAAACAATGATTACATGGAACATGTCCGTCGTCCGTGCGTTTTCGCCTCATCACACTGCTTTAATTGCGAGTGATCAGTGTTGATTGTTAGCGATATCAGCGCGCAGGTGAAAATGAAGATAATTATCAATAAGCCTGATATTGTGGCATATGCGTTGGCAGGAACTGCACAAGATCAGTTGCTACGGCGTTTATAGAGGGGACTATCTTCTGGCTCACCAAATTTCACCCTTAAAGTGCGATCACAATGTACGCTAACCTAACAAAATTTTTGCAAGGCATCCGTTCAAGCTACTGGTTTATTCCCGCCTGTATGGTTTTGGTTGCGATTGTGCTTTCGATGGTTATGACATGGCTGGACACGTATGCGGAGACCGGCTGGATACAACAGTTTCAATGGCTTAATGCGGTGCAAACAGATGGGGCTCGCTCTGTTCTGAACGTGATTGCTGGCTCGACAATTGGTGTGGCTGGCGTCACGTTTTCAATTACGATTGTGGCGGTTTCATTCGCCAGCGCAAATTTTGGTCCGCGCCTGATTGCCAACTTTATGAGAGATCGTGGTAATCAGGCGACGCTTGGTATTTTTATTGGCACGTATGTTTATTGTCTTCTGGTGCTGCGCACTGTGCGCAATGCCTCAGCTGAAGATATTGAAAACAATTTTCAGGCTTTTGTACCCCATTTCTCTGTCCTAACGGCTCTTCTCCTGGCGCTGATCAGCGTTGGTGTGCTCATCTATTTTATTCACCACATACCGGAGTCGCTAAATGTCGGTAATATGGCTGCCCAGGTTGGGCGGCGGCTTTGCCACGGGATTGATGGGTTGTTTCCCGATCGCGATCCACATCGCGATGAGTCCGGTATAACCCAGCCAGATTGGGATGCGCGTGAAAAGAGATCACATCACACGCAAATTCGTTCTGCGCGTTCAGGGTACATTCAAGCGTTGGATGTGGCGCGACTGGTTGAACTGGGAGAAGCATATTCTGCCTTGTTGCGCGTGCAGTATCGTCCAGGTGATTTTGTTGCGCCTGACGGGGTAATTATAGACATCTGGTCAGATCAAGAGATCGACGCGCGTAAGAAAAAGGCTTTGTCAGCTTGTTTTGCCGTTGGAAATCAAAGAACTGCGCATCAGAACGTGCTGTTTCTTGCAGATCAATTGGTTGAAATCATTGGACGTGCAATGTCGCCTGGCGTCAACGACCCATTCACAGCGATGACTTGTTTAAGCTGGCTGAAAGTTGGTTTGCTCCACTTTATCGATAAGGATCTAGCCTCGGTGAAACCTGATCCGTCTGAGCGTGTTCGGATCTATTCGGTCACATTTGAACGCTTTTCTAGCGTGATATTCAGTCAGACATTACCTTATATTTGTGGGGACAGGAACGTTGTCCTGCACGCAATCACAATTCTTATAGAATTGATTTCTTACACTGAAAACGCAGACCACAGGGCAGTGCTAAGAGAACACCTTGAAAAACTGGCTGCTGCTTCTGAGGCTAAAATTCACAAAGACGCAGGCGGAGCTGACATAGAGCAGCGCGTGAAGCAAGCTATGACAATGATCGAGACTGAGAACGGCTATGAGCGTCATCGTCAAAGCCAAAATTGGTTTGGCGGACGATCCTAGGCAAGAGAAACTATCGGTTGCGCGTGTTTATCACGAAGAATAGTCAGTTTCGTGATTATTCAAATAGAGACTGGCTTGCCAAAAGCGCGACGTGCTCAAATGGGATGGAACCTTTTGTCGGCTCAGCCATTGTTTTAGCAAGACAAACAAAGGATACTACTCATGCTTAGATATGCCCTCATTTTTCTGGCCATTGCTATCGTTGCTGCCATACTCGGCTTTGGCGGCATTGCAGGTGCGTCCGCTGGCATCGCCAAATTGCTTGCTGGCCTCTTCCTGATTTTCTTTATCATATCACTTGTATTTCGAGGATCGAAGAAAATAGTCGATTAAAATTGACAGTGAAATCTTATATCACGCCCTGCCTGATTTTCAGGTGGGGCTTAAGTATGCTTAATGGAATTATATATGCTGAGATCTTTATTGGCTCCGATGAGCGCTCTTAGCCTGATTGCTGTGTCCGGCTGCACCCAACTTGGGCTGCGCACAGCAAGTCTGAATGTTTCACCACCATCCGACCTGCCGAGGATTCAGGCACAGAGTATCGCCGATTGGGAAGCGCAGACACCAGCTTTGAAGCGAGACTTCGCGACTTATATTTATGGGCCATGGCCGCAGGGATGGGATGTCACATTCGGTGAAACAAAAATAGCTGATGCCAATTATCTAAATGGGCGGGGTCGACTGGAGGAAACGGAGGTTTTCCTTGGCAGGCCTGATGCCGAAGGGGAGCGGGTCGCATTCTATCTGGCTATTGCTTATCCAAATGAAGCCTCCGAGGGCTCCACTGTGCCGATCGTCATCAGCCAGGCGCTGGTCGATAATTGTCTTGTCTTTTTATCAGCAGATGTCACGACACAGAACGATAAAGACTGTGATGAAGCGATTGAGGACGGTGATTTGGGGTGGCGGCTGAGCAATCTGCTTGGCCGTTATATTGATAATGCGCCTGTGGACCAATATTTTGACCATGGGTATGCGTATGCAAGCTTTTATGCAGCTTCGATCGTGCCGGATGAGGCTGAAGGAGCGATGCGTGTTATGGCGTCTATCCGTGAGGCGAACCCTACTCTTCAATCAACTGGCGCTTTAATGTATTGGGCTTATGGTTTTTCAGCTGCGATCGATTACATAGAATCTGATAATCGCATTGACGATGCACGCATTGCCGCGCTTGGGCATTCGCGCCACGGTAAATCAGCGCTACTGGCGGCAGCCTGGGACGAGCGTATTGCACTTGTGCTTGCCCACCAGAGTGGGTTTGGTGGCGCGGCGCTCTCCCGGTCGCAAACGGGTGAGCGCCTGGACCGAGCTGTTGAAAGCTTTCCGCATTGGTTTCAACCAAACATAATGCCCTATGCTGAAAATCCGGGCGCGCTTCCCATCGACCAGCACCAATTACTTGCGCTAATTGCGCCGCGCTCTGTCTTCCTTGGAAATGGTCGCCGGGATGTCTGGTCGGATCCGACCTCTACCTATGAAGCGGCTGTATTAGCTGACAAGATTTATGAGCTTTACGGCGTAGATGGACTTAATCAAAGGGGGCTTTGCGACTTTAATCCTGATGGGGAGATTGCATATCACATGCGCAGAGGCGTGCACGGCATTACGCCAGGGGACATTGATGCCTATATTGCGTTTCTGGATGCACATTTTTAAACTAGGTTACACCTAAGACGCCCATACAAAATAAGTGTTTTGCTTGTTTATACAAACTCTTACAGCTTACTATCTAAAATCTGCCGTCATTCTGGTATGGTGCAAAACAGTATATTTGATCAAGTTTTAAAACCTAACCTAATCTTCGGATGCGGATTCTTTCTGCTGTTTCTGGTTGTCTTGTTCTGATTTCCAGCGCGGCATTGTATCACTGCCCCCTGTTGGCCAACCTTCGCGTTGCTCAGCGCGTGATCCATCGGTTGTTTCCGTTTGATCATGGAAAAGATGAACTTGTGTCTCAAACGGCATATCAATACTTTTCTCATCAAGGGCAAGTTTAACAGCCCTTATAATGTTTGCATGTACAGTGACGATATTTGCTGTTTCATTGTTGATCCACCAACGAGCGCGAAGAGTCACCCAGCTTGCCGCGAGAGCCCAGGGTAAGACTTGTGGCTCTGGATCAGTCTCCACGCCATCTACGGACTGTATGGCATTGAGTATCGTATCAACCGCTTCGTCAATATCGTCACCATAGCCAATGCCAATGTCGTATTCTGAGCGGCGCTTCTCATAAGCTGTCTTAACAAGCAGTGAGCTGGAATAAACCTCAGCATTAGGAATAATCGCGCGCTGGCCGTTGAAAGTCTTTAAGTGCGTAGAGCGGGTTTCGATATGTTCAACAGTGCCTGTGTGATTGCCGATCTCTACCACATCACCTACTCGGAAAGGCTGTCTCAGCAAAATGAGGAACCCTGCAAGCCAATTCTGGAGAATATCCTTAAAAGCAAAGCCGATCGCGACAGAGCCTATGCCGAGCCCAGCGATGAGGTCGCCAGGGCGAACAGTCGGCACGACGATTGAGAGTGCAATTAATCCAAAACCGACAAGGCCGGCCCCTTTAATCAAGCCGCCAATCATTAAGCCAAGATCATTGCGCCCGCGCTTTTTGAAACGGCTCACAACTACGCCGCGGACAAAAGATGTGATAAGCCATCCGAGTAAAAAGAATAAAATCGCGACACCCATTGCAGGCGCGAGCGCTATTGCGCCGTCTAACCAGCTATCGATAGTTTCAACAGCTAATTCTGGATTTAGATCAAGCGGGGGTGTCACAGGCTGAGACATTGCTACTCCAATAAAAGTTCTTGAGGTTTGAACGCGCTATTTGGCAAAGTGTTCCACACTGTCGCCATCTCATACTGGGAGTTGATACCTTTGCTTTTTTGCAAGTATCAGGAGGTGGGTTGCCTCTCTTGTTCGGTCCTAACCAGCTCCCGATTGCGCGCTTCAAGCAGTCTTTTTCTGCAAGCTTCAAGCTCATACATATCGTCTTTAGATAGAAGGATTGCTGAGTATACAGCTCCGCTTTCATCTCTTAGGGGGACGGCGAATTGACCGGTCTGATAACCTGTGTCTGTTCGTTCAATGATTGGACGCTCGCCCGATTTGCACGCTTGAGCCGCTTGGGCGAGATGCTCAGAATTATGAGATTCGTTTGCCACGCTTGCTGGTTGAGAAAGACTAATAAACGCAGCTATTGTAAGAAAAAGGTGACGTTGCATCGAGCAATCTTTCGAAAAGTTAATAACAGGTTACTCTATTAACGTATTGATCTCTGCTTTGGTTCCCGAAAGCTGGTATTATCCTGTAAATTAGTTTTCGACGGGCGATATGATGTCACTTGGGAGCAAGTTGACACTGCTCAGGCTCATCTTGGCTGATCCGTCGATGGGTTTGCGCGAATATGAGACATATAGCACCGAACGATTGCCTGGATCGATAATGCGCCGGATCGCCATCTGCTTGAAAATCAAGCTTTGACTCTGGGAGAAAATCTCTCGCCCGGCCCGTGATGAAGAGATGTTGCTCAGATTTATAGGGCCAGTGCGCAAACATGATATGGATGAATTTGAAGGATCCTCAAACCAGTTTCCTTTGCCTAATCTGTCCCAAACCCCGCGATCAAAGTGTGCAACGTGGCAGATG
>CAYUFN010000098.1:0-11117 GCA_964443965.1 uncultured Hyphomonas sp.
AGGCGATAGTTGACCGTACCCTGACCAAGGTTCGTCTCTTCGATCCTGGTGATCGCCGCGCGGATGCCTTCATCCTTGCCCAGACCATCAAGGAAACCGGAATTAAATAGCGTGCCTTCGCCGGTATAAGCTGTGTCCTCGACCGCATAGCTGCCCGCGTCTTCGCCATCGGGTAGAACGACAGGCGTGACATCGAGGCCATATTTGCGCGCAAAATCTATGTCGCGTTGATCGTGCGCAGGGCAGCCGAAGATCGCGCCCGTGCCATACCCCATCAGCACAAAATTCGCGACCCAGACGGGCAGGGTCTTTCCTTCCTCAAAGGGGTGCTTGACGGTGAGGCCGGTATCAAAGCCGAGCTTGTCAGCCTTTTCGATGGCTTCCTCGCTCGTACCAATCTTGGCGCAGGTCGCGCGGAAAGCCTCAAGTTCAGGATTAGCGATCGCCATTTCCATTGTCAGCGGATGGTCCGGCGACAGCGCAACAAAGCTGGCGCCATAAAGCGTGTCTGGACGCGTGGTAAAAATCTCGACCCCATCGGCATGAGAAGCAGGCGCGCTGCCGGCAAACTCAAACCGCATCTGCAACCCTTCAGATCGCCCGATCCAATTGGCTTGCATGGTGCGCACTTTTTCTGGCCAGCGCTCCAGCGTGTTCAAGTCTTCCAAGAGACTGTCGGCATAGTCGGTAATCTTGAAGAACCATTGGGTCAGCTCTTTTTGCTCAACGTCCGCACCTGAGCGCCAGCCTTTGCCGTCGATGACTTGCTCATTGGCGAGCACAGTCATGTCCACAGGGTCCCAGTTCACCTTGGCGGATTTGCGGGTGACCATGCCTTTGTCGAGGAATTTCAGGAAAAGTGCCTGCTGGATACCGTAATATTCGGGATCGCAGGTGGCGAACTCGCGTGACCAGTCGAGCGAGAGGCCGAGCGTGGAGAGTTGGCCGCGCATATGATCAATATTGGCATAGGTCCATTTGCCCGGATGCGTGCCGCGTTCCATGGCGGCGTTTTCGGCAGGCATGCCAAAAGCGTCCCAGCCCATCGGGTGCAGCACATTATAACCCTTGGCCCGTTTATGGCGCGCTACCACATCGCCCATGGCATAATTGCGCACATGCCCCATATGCGCCTTGCCGGAGGGATAGGGGAACATTTCGAGGATATAGGCTTTGGGCGCATCGCCTGCTTCGGTCGGAGACTTGGCGCGGAAAATATCCTGGGTTTTCCATTGCTCACGCCAATGTGGCTCGGCAGTTTGGGGCACATATTTTGTCATGATAGGCGGGGCCTTCTTGCAGGGCTATTTACAGCTCTCCGCTATGCCGGAAACTTGGCGCTGCGTCTAGCGTGGAGCCGCTTCGCGTTGCGCGGCTATGCTTGTTAAAATCTCTGCATGTGTATCGCGGCCAAGCGGGTGGCATACGATAATCGTAGCTGTCATAAAGCCGCATAAGCTAGGCAGCAAGAATGAGGCCTGACGCAAACCTTCAAGTGACTGACGTGTTTGCTCCACGTCAGCCACGTATCCAATTTTTTGCAGGAAGACACCAAGCAGACCGACGCCAATGCCAACACCAGCTTTTTGTGAAAATGTCGCCATGCTGAAGGCCATGCCCTCATCGCGTATACCAGACCGCCACTGCCCATACTCCACCGTGTCAGGGATCATTGACCAGAACATGACAATCGCAGCGCCGAACAAAAAGCCAACGACGAAAAGGCTTGCGCCTAACAGGGTCACACCGGAAGGCGTGAATAGGTAAAGCAATAATTCCCAAACGCCGAGACCGCACGCGCCCAGCGCCCATGTAAAACGTTTGGATGTTCTATTTGCAAGCCAGATCCAGAAGGGAAGGGATATCGCAGCGCCCAGCGTTTGTAAGCCAAGTATCGCGCCTGTTTGGCTTTCTGCATCAAAATTATACTTTATGATATAGACGATACTTTTTCCCGCAACAGATTGCGAAACTGTTGTAACAATCATGGCGGCGCAGACAAACCAGAGTGCCCGGTTTGCAGTTATAAACTTGAGCGAGTCAGCAAGAGGTAATCGCTGCTCTGGATCATACAGGTTCGTATCTTCCTGTGAGGTAATAAATACCAAACCTATTAAAAGCGTAGCGATCACAGCAAATATTACGCTGACCCAAGCCCAACCCAGTTTGACATTTTCCCCACCTAACTCAGCAGCCAGGATTGGCATCAGTACAATTGCCAATAGCCCTCCGAGTATGGCGCCGAGCATGCGAAAGCCAGCCAGCTTGTTCCGGGCGCGTGAATCGGTTGTTAAAACAGCTGAGAGGGAACTGTATGGAATACTGACGATTGTAAACAGTGTCCGAAACAGAACATGTGCCGCTGCGCTTGAAAGGACAAGTGCGGATGGAAAGATGATTGGTGCTGCAAACATCATCACAAAGCTAATACCCATAAAGGGTGCCCCAAGCAGGATGTACGGGCGAAACCGCCCCCAGCGTGTTCGCGTACGCGTGGCTATATATCCCATCAGCGGATCAGTGATCGCATCCCAGAAGATCGAAATACTGAAGATAAGGCCTGCTGTGAGCGGCTCAATTCCCAGAACATCGGTGTAGTAGAAGAGTAAATAAACGCTAAGGCCTGTCCAATACAGGTTGAATCCAATATCACCTGCACCGTATCCCAGCACCGTTATCCGGTTCAGGGATTGGCTTGTCCCCTTATTCTTGATTTGATCGCCCAAGACGTATCATTTTTAGCGCACTTCACTTGTTTTCAGTGTTCTGGCTCGTGAGAGGATTTGGTTTTCAAGCTGGATGATAGTTTCAGTGCTGACATCAGCATCAACCCATTCCCCATTTTCATCTTTACGTTGGCGGAAGACCGAGACTTTTACCCCATCTGCGCGCAGACGTGTATCCAGAATAAAAACGGTCGCTTTGATGCGTTCGCCCGGAATATCGTCAAAGCCCTGCCAATTATAGTTTATAAGCCCGCCAATGGAATCTGCGGTTTCCAGTGGCAGGAAGCTGAGCGTATCAAGTGTTGCCCGCCAAAGATATGGGTTCACACCACCTGAAACTTGCTCAACGACATCTGTCCGGGATGCACCGCCACCTGAAGAGCAGCCCGCCAAACCCATAGAAATTGCGCAAATTGCCAGAGTAAAAATACGTCCGATCATAATTTATATCCCGAGCATTGTGTGTATGTATGCTTTGTACATGATTTAAGAGGCATGTATATCATGCAAGTCAGTGGGGGCCAGAGGGGAAGTGATATGAATTTTCGATTGTCTGATCTAGCCATGGCTAAGCAGGCGTCCATTCTGCCGGTAATGGCTGCCACAGCGCTTTTCTCTAGCGGGCCTGCTTTTGCGCAGCCTGCTGAAGCGCCTCTTGAACTGCTGGGCTGGACCATTGAGCCGCGTGCATCTGTAACGGTCGCTCTCTCACCAGGTCGAGATGATAGCCTAGACCGTGAAGCGGAGGTTGTGACTGCTGACTTACAAGGTGAGTTGCGGTTAGAGCGTGTGCTGGAAAATGGGGTCGAAATTGGGGCGTGGATTGGTGGCCGTGTGCAACGTGACCATCCAGCCCGCGCAGGGTTTTCAGGCCAGATTGGACCCGCCACAGGCCCTGGCTCTGGTTTGGCCCCACGCGGTGCGTTTACAGGCCTAACGCCCGGTGGGGGCGTGAATGATACAGATGCGCGCGTTCAGCTTGAAACAGGCTTTATCTACGTTGATGGCGGCTATGGTCAATTGTTAGCCGGACGTGACTTTGGTGTGGCACGGCGGTTTCATGAGGGTAGCCCCAGTGTTTTTGGCTTACATACAATCGCAAATGCCCGCCTGGATACCAGTGGTATTGCAACACTGCTGACCCGCAGCGACCTTACTGGGCCGGCAGCAAAGATCAGTTATGCCAGTCCACGCCTATTGGGGCTGCGGCTGGGCGCTTCTTACAGCCCACGTGCAAACGTTTCTGGTGTTGATCGGGATCCTGCCCTTGATGTGGCAAGTGTTGCAGAGCCGCGTCTTGAGAATGGACTGGAGGCTGCGTTCAACTTCCGCCACAGATTTCGTGAATGGGGGTTACGGGCCGAATCATATGGGGCTTATGCACGTGCTGATCTGGAGACTGGGCCTTTACGGGTGAACACCGGAACCGTTGAAGTGTGGTCAACAGGTGGGCGTTTGGCGTGGGAAAATCTCCAGATTGGCGCAGATTGGCTGACAACTGACAACGGGCCCGGACGCTACCGTGCCTGGTCTGTCGGGGTACAGTCACGCATTCGTGCGATTGATGTGAGCGGCGAGTTTGGGCGATCTTTTGATCAAACAACTGGAATTGATGGACGCGCCTGGTCGATAGGGGCGTCAAAGGCATTCTGGGAAAAGCTAACAATTACAACCGGTTTGCAGCGTCAGGCGCTCCGTTCTACTGGCCTTGAAAACAGAGCGTCGACGGGACCTGTGGTCGAAATGACACTCCGTTACTAAAAGGCCAATATTGATAAGTGTTAATCTGGGATTAACTCGTAATGTGTCATATACGTGCAGGGATAAACGTAAGGACATTCGCCGTGCGCTTCATTGTGCTCACATTTGCAGGTTTTTTGATGACAGGGGCTTTTCAGCTCGCTGGCGCGCAAGATTCTGCAAAGAATGATCCCATAAGTATCTCTTCCTCGGAAACACCGGTGGCCACGGACGCAATCCCTGATTGGTATCAACGGTTCTCTCCTAACGAGCTGAATGATATTTATGATGGCCGAACAGGCATTTCCGAACGTGATGTACAGCTAAGCATTCCGTCATCTTCACGCTGGAACTTACAGCTAGGTCTGACAAGTCGCGAAGGCGAAACAGGCCAACCGAGAGAAGAAATGTGGGCTGGTGCAACCTTTAATATTACATCTCGCTTAAGCATTGGCGGCGCAGTCGGCATTGGTAGCGATGATTTGGGCCCCGGTGCCGAATGGGGTGAACAGCAGGTCGAAACAGGAATTCGTCTCCAATCTGCCTTTAAATTCTAAGCTTTAGTCTCCAGCAGATAATATGCGCAGCCCATCGATAGCTGCCAGACCACCATAATTGGCTACAGCTTGCATATTGTCAGGCCTGAGTCCGCCAAGTGCATAAAGCGGAAGCGAACTTGCTTTTGCCAGCTTGCGAAAACGGCGTGCACCGATTGGTGTCTTGGCTGTTGGGCTATTAGAGCTAAAAACAGTTGATAAAAGCACTGCATCTACGCTGCCGTTTTGGGCGGCAGACTGTATGGCTTGTCGGCTATGCACAGCGCCCGTTTGGAGCAAGAATCTCCCTTGCCAGTGCTTTGCCTTCGACAAATGCCTTTCAGGCCAGTGAACCCCGTCTGCGCCCACCTTCATAGCCAGTTTTGGGTCATTGCCGATCATCAGATAAAGCTGTCTCTGGCATGCAATTTTACGCAGCGCTGTGGCAATCATGTGTGCGTCTGGTGCGCCAAAATGACGGTAGATTAAGCCAGAACCGACAGGGAGCGTCTTTGCGTATAATGTTGGATCAGGTGTGCGGATCGGATCAGTTAGCGCTAATAAAGCAGGAAGATGAGCGGGAAGCGCGCTATCTGCTGCGCGAAGGGCAAAATGGAGCTTGCGTAATTGGATGCGGTGAGGTTTCTCGGTCATTATGATGACTGATACAGATTTTATACAGATTGCCCAGAATAAAGCCGATATTCAATCGCGCATAGATAAAGCGGTCGCCCGACGCGCTAATGCGCACAAAGTTACACTTGTTGCCGTTTCAAAAGTACAACCCGATTCACGTATTGAGGCGGGCCTGGCAAGTGGGCAGCGCGTGTTCGCAGAAAACAGGGTCCAGGAAGGGCAAAAGCATTGGGACGGGCGGCGCGCAGCCTATAGCGATCTGCAGCTGCGCCTGATAGGCCCTTTACAGACGAATAAGGCTGAAGATGCTATCAGGCTTTTTGATGTAATCGAAACACTCGATCGGCCAAAACTGGCCCGTGCACTGGCAAAGGCAATGATCAAGCTTGAGCGGAGACCAGATATCCTGATACAGATTAATACAGGCGAGGAACCGCAAAAAGCTGGCGTGTCTCCAAAGGATTTTCCTGAATTATGCGCGCTTACCAAAGAATTGGGGTTACCTGTTCGTGGCCTTATGTGCATTCCACCGGCCGCTGAACCTGCTGGCCCGCACTTTGCCTTACTTGCAAAACTGGCCGCTCAATACGACCTTGATGTGCTCTCTATGGGTATGAGTGCTGATTATGAGACAGCTATCAGTTTCGGAGCCACTCATGTGCGGGTGGGGTCTGCCTTTTTTGGTGCGCGAGAAACCTAATATTACCTGCAAATTGTCAAAACACTGCTTTTGTCGCAATGTTTAAGAACATCTAGCAGATCATTAAACGCCAAGGCGATGCAACCTTCAGTGGGCGTATAATCAGGTTTGGCGACATGCAGGAAAATAGCACTGCCATAGCCTGGGTGAGGTGGGGCGTCATTGTGCCCAAGTTCGACGATCACGTCATAAGCATGATCTTCGCGCCATAGGACTTCGTGCGAGGCAGCATAGGGCAGGGTGACAAGCTGATTGTAGGCCGGGTCTCTTGGGGCATCGCACCAACCCATCATGGTCGTAATTTCTCTGCAGGGTAGTCCGGTTTGCGGTCGGCTGAGCCTGTCTGCGCGATAAAAAACTTGCTTCATTGGCCACGCACCAATTGGCGATGCACCATCCCCTTCGCGCTTATCCTCAGCTGCAATCATGCCGCTACGGCCAATTGAACATGTGTAGTGCGTTTTAAAAGCCTGCCCAATTATTGCAAATTCTTGTTTTTCTGACGCTATAAACAGCAATGATGCTCCATATCCTCTCGAAAACTTTTTCTTGGTCACGTAAATATGTATAGGATTAAAGAGGAAAAAGTCTTTAATATAGTTTGTACTGAACAAGGAGCGCTTCACATGGCGGCAACGAAAACTATTCTTCTCGTCGATGATGATGATGATTTACGCGAAGCTTTGGCTGAGCAGTTAGATATGCATGCAGAGTTCGCAACGATGCAGGCTCCAAATGCGACTGAAGGCATGAAACTCGCACAATCTGAACGGATTGATCTGATTTTGCTTGATGTCGATATGCCGGATATGGATGGCCGGGAAGCGTGCAAATTAATGCGCAAGAATGGCGTACACGTACCGATCATTATGCTGACGGGGCAGACAACAGATGCCGATACAATCCTTGGCCTTGAATCCGGCGCGAATGATTATGTCAATAAGCCCTTTAAGTTTTCCGTCCTATTGGCGCGCGTGCGCACGCACCTGCGCAGCTTCGAGCAAAGTGAGGATGCGACTTTTAAGGTCGGTCCATATGAGTTTCGCCCAAGTATGAAATTACTGACAGATGAGAATGAGCGGAAAATACGCCTCACTGAAAAAGAAACCAATATCTTGAAATTCCTTTACCGTGCAGGCGGGAAGTCTGTGCCGCGTGATAAACTTCTCGAAGAGGTTTGGGGTTATAATGCAGCGGTGACTACGCACACGCTGGAAACCCATGTTTATCGCTTGCGTCAAAAGATTGAGCCCGATCCTGCCAATGCGCGCCTATTGATGACCGATAGTGGTGGCTACCGTTTGCAGAGCTAATTTTTCCCAGTGTAAACTTAGAAGCCCGCATCCTGATGGAGGCGGGCTTTTTTACACGCGTATAATACTTTACTACGCCAGGCGTGCACTCAGGTAAGAGGTCTAGCCGCCAGCCATGTAGAATGCATTTAGCTTGTTGCCATCCGGGTCACGGAAATAGGCAGCATAAAACCCGTCATCCCCGCGTGGGCCCGGCGGGCCTTCATCTGTGCCACCATTGGCCAGTGCGATCTCATAAATCTTGTGAACCTGATCTTTATCCCTGGCCTGCAAGGCGACCATTACGCCATTGCCAACGCTTTGTACGTTACCGTCGAAAGGAACGGTTAAACCAATGCCTGCTGGCCCGTCCCATTTACCCCAAGCGATAAAGGTTTCCATTTCCATCATGCGTGGCGTATCCATTTCCTTTGCGATGGCATCGTAAAATTTTGCCCCACGCGCGAGGTCACTGGTGCCGAGTGTTACATATCCGATCATTTTATCCTCCTCCATAGGGGCAGAACAATACAAGAACATAAAATAAGAGTCTAGCCTTGTCTTTGCCGGGCCGATCCGTCAAGCTTAACGCATGACCCTTGAAGAGTATAACGCGCTTTGCAAATCCTTTCCGCACACGACCTATGTCGTGCAATGGGGCGGGGCACATGTCTGGAAGATAGGCGGCAAGGTTTTCGCAATTGGAAGCTGGAACCGGGAGGGCGAGTCGGGCCTCAGCGTTTCTTTTAAAGTATCTCCGCTGGCGTTTGACATCCTAAGCGAACAACCGGGCTTGCGCCCTGCGCCATATCTGGCCTCGCGCGGGATGAAGTGGATACAGCGCATGACCGATGAGGCGATGAGCGACGCTGATTTTCACGCTTATCTAAAAGAAAGCTACAAGCTCGTTGGCGCCGGTCTTACAAAAACATTGCAACGCGAATTAGGGCTTATAGAATGAAGGCTGCTTTATCCCTTTGTCTCGTACTTGGCTTGGCTGCTTGTGGCGCAAAAGCAGCACCGCCCTGTCAAGGGGTAACCTATGACCAGCATGATTACACAATCTGTAAAGCCGCGAGCGACGCCGATATCCGCTTGTTTCTCAAGCGCGAAAACGGTAAACCATTTTTCAGCTTTGAAGCTGTTCAGGCCCTGCTTACGAAAGAAGAGGGGGCCCATCTTCTCTTTGCTATGAATGCGGGCATGTATCATGAAGACCGCTCACCGGTCGGCCTTTATACAGAGGCGAGCCGACAAGCGGCACCATTGAACACGACAGCCAGAGATGGCAATTTTGGCCTCGTGCCAAATGGTGTGTTCTATATGGCAGATGGTAGAGCAGGTGTGGCCGAGACAACCGTCTTTGTAGAGATAGCACCTGAGGTAACATTCGCGACCCAGTCCGGGCCTATGTTGGTAATTGATGGGGCCTTGCATCCCAAGTTCAATGCGAACGGTCCTTCCAAGAAAAAGCGTAACGGAGTTGGCATTACTGATGATGGGCAAACGGTCTATTTCGTCATCAGCGAAGACTTGGTGAATTTCCACAGTTTTGCACGCCTGTTCCGTGATCATCTTAAAACGCCCAATGCGCTCTTTCTGGATGGGACCGTTTCGCGGCTTTATGATTCAGGTGCAGATCGCTCAGATCCTGGTCTCCCTATGGGGCCTATGATTGGGGTGGTAACAACGCGCTAGCGCCGCCTGCACGAGGCGTCATTAAGCGTGTGCTAATAGGGGCTCAGCTGGCGCAATTTTTCCGCGAGGCACTTGCCCGCCAGCCAATGGCACGACAAATACTTCTCAATCGGCCAGGTCCGGGTATAAGGGAGCATGTCTTCAGTTTTTCGCGCCACCCTTAAATACATTGCGACGCTGCCGCCTTTTGCGCGCTTTTCCATGCAGATGGTGGAGCGCTACCGTGCGCGCCAAGCTCGGGCAGATCTGCCGCTGAAAGATGAAAACGGCGTGCCCGTCCCAGATGCCTTGCTGATGATGACGGTGGTCGGACACACTAACTGGCCACAATTCCAGTCGAGCGGAGCAAAAGCGGTGGAAACCTTCGCTGATCTGGTGACCCGTAATGGCGGGGACTTTTCTGGCGCAGAGCGGATTATGGATTTTGGGTGCGGGTGCGGGCGTCTGGCGCGTCACTTACCAACCTATTCAAGTGCATCTCTGGTGGGTGTTGATTATAATCGTAAGTTGATCGCGTGGTGTGCGGCTAATCTGGCTGGCACCTATATCAAAAACGAGCTGCAACCACCGGTTAACCTGCCCGATGCGCAAGTGGAAATTCTCTACGCGCTCTCCATTTTCACCCATTTGCGCGAGGAGACGCAAATCGCCTGGCTCGGTGAGTTTGCGCGCCTGTTAAAACCTGGCGGTTTTGCGCTCGTCACATTTCACGATGCCACTCACAAACACATGGCCCGCGCGAATGTCTCGCCCGAACAGTTAGCGCATGAAGGGATTGCCTATTATAATAATCGCGCCGAGGGCTCGAACCTGATGTCGACGTTTCAAAGCACTGATCATGTGCGTGCTTTGGCCAGCGCTCACTTTGAAGTGTGCGAGCTTATCCCAAGCAATCAAAGCGCCGTTGGCCAGGCGATTGCCGTGCTGCGCCGAAAATAAACCCCATCAATTCTGTCTGGAAGCCGGGTATGTTTTCGTTTAGCTGTTTCAGCGGTATTTTCTTTCTTGGGAGGCGGTGATGTTAGATCCGACAATCGAAACTACGCATCTTCTAAACAAAGACGAAACCCCGCTATGGGCGGGCCGCGTTTCCGATGCAGCCCGCGCTGCGCAGAAGACGAAAGATCACAGTCGCGCACTTGTTTTTGCAACAGCCTGTTTCTTGCTGGCTGGGTTTTTGATGTATTGGCTTGTTATCTCACTTTTTAGGGGAGACATACCGACACTTGACCATTTGCTTGGCGTACTTGTCGCAATCGGGGCGGTATGGGCTGGCATATTTAGCGCGAAAAGATCTGCCGCAGACATGCAGCGTCAGGAAACGGCCAGCATTTATATCCTCACCGCTCAACGCTTCCTTGCCGCAGACAAGGATTATCGGCTGGTGGAGGAAATTCTTGTGGACGATATGGATTTCATCGTGCGCATGCACCCTGCTTCAACTGAGCTACATATTGCACGCAAGAGTGACCCGGAATCTAAGAACCTGTTTTTTGCCGATCTCTTGCCAAACAAGATGGTGCTGGAAGCCATGATTGATAAGCTGATTGCCGCGCGTGACGCGGGCGGGCCGCCAGTGCGGTAAATCTTCCTATGGCGCGACGCGCGGTTTTGGGTTACGAAGGAACATCCGAGGGGTGTCCGCATAAGCCGGGCTGAGAGTAACCCTTTGAACCTGATCCGGGGAATGCTGTGCGATGGGCGCACCGCGTGGCCGGCGCGAGGGACGGAGTAAGATATGCAGATTTTACGCAAGCTTGCATCTAACCCATATTTTGGGGTCAAAATG
>CAYUFN010000099.1:0-9891 GCA_964443965.1 uncultured Hyphomonas sp.
CCTGCTTGAAGCCATGTGCTCGCACGATCCCAAAGACTCTACCTCGTTGCCTGTTGCGACACCTGATTGGTGCTCTGAAGTGGATAAGCCGGTCAAAGGCATGAAGATCGGTATCCCAAAAGAATACCGTATCGACGGTATGCCCGAAGAGATCGAAAAGCTTTGGGAGCAGGGCATCGCATGGCTGCGTGAACAGGGTGCGGAAATTGTGGATGTCTCCCTGCCGCATACGAAATATGCGCTGCCAGCCTACTATATCGTGGCACCGGCTGAAGCCTCATCCAACCTCGCCCGGTATGATGGCATGCGGTATGGTGCGCGCGTGATGGGGGAGAATCTGAACGCAACTTATGAAGCCAGCCGCGCGAGCGGGTTTGGCGCAGAGGTGCAACGACGCCTGATGATCGGGACCTATGTGCTCTCGTCTGGCTATTATGATGCCTATTATCTGCGCGCGCAGAAGGTGCGGACCAAAATCCTGCAAGATTTCCAGTCCGCTTTCGAGACGGTCGATGCGCTGCTGACTCCGGCGACCCCAAGTGCGGCTTTTGCTTATGGTGAAAAGTCAGACGATCCGGTGGCGATGTACCTCAATGATGTGTTTACGGTCACAGCAAACCTGGCCGGACTGCCAGGCATTGCGGTGCCTGCAGCAGTGGACGGGCAGGGGCTTCCGCTCGGACTTCAGGTGATCGGCAAGGCGCTTGATGAGGCGGCCTGTTTCCGTGTCGGCGGCGCGCTGGAACGCGCGGCAGGATTTGTCGCCAAGCCGGGCAAGTGGTGGTAAAAGGGAATATCTAACTTTAACAGGAGACTATTATGAAACAGAAATCTCTTAAAACAATCCTGAGCTTTGCGCTTATGAGCACTTTTCTATTGTCGGGCTGCAATACAATTCAGGGCATCGGTAAGGATGTTCAGTCTGCCGGCAAAGGCATCGAAAGAGGCGCTGATACTGTTCGTGAGAGTATCAAAGATGACGATAAATAGGTCTTCTATGTAGCGATCTGAGGACGCCAGACAGCCCGGTATAGGCTTTACATTGTCGGAGAGATTCCCAATGGCAAAAAGTGATTTAGATAAACGCATGGCCGAACGACGTGCGCGGGTTGAGGCTGCCAGAGAAGAAGAAAGCACAAAGACAGATGCGCGCGCCTGTGAACCTGAAGGCGACATAGACGATTACTGGACCCTGCCCAAAACCGGTGCACCGACGACGCTTTTAAATTCTGCCTGGACATGGACGCTGATTATTTATGTGGTGATTATGGGCGCAGCGGTCACCTCTATGGCAACGACCGGGCTGCCTGTGGCTGTGGCGGCGAATTCGAATATTGTTGTCATCACAATCGCTGTGGCGCTGCTCTATCCGGCTTGGCGGATTGGGTATCTGATATCCAAATACCTCAAACGCCGGGGCATAGGTGGGGCGATCACGAGCAGGCTATCGGACTCACTGAAAGGCGCCCCCAAAGCCGACAAGGCCAAACCCGGCTCAGTTGAGGCCCGCATGGCGGAGCGCCGGGCTCGGCTGGAGAAAGCCCGGGAAGAGGGTAAAATATAACTGTCTCTTGTGCATACATAGCGCTTGTACTTAAGGAATATGGCCCTTCGAGTTTCGAGCGGTCACACCTAACAATTTTAAACAGTTGGCAGCGGGTTTACGGCGCGCTATCTAGCGTATTGATGTATAAAATTTCAGCGAGCCGGATATGACGCAAACACAAACCCGCACCCCCTACACGCTAAAAGGCGCCACTGGCGACTGGGAGGTTGTTATGGGACTTGAGATTCACGCTCAGGTCGCTTCTGAGGCCAAGCTTTTTTCCGGCGCGTCTACGCAATACGGGAAAGACCCTAACACCAATGTTTCGCTGGTTGACGCAGCCATGCCCGGCATGTTGCCTGTCATCAATGAACGCTGTGTTGAACAGGCCGTGCGCACAGGGCTGGGCTTAAAAGCACAGATCAACCTTTATTCGCGCTTTGACCGGAAGAATTATTTCTATCCTGATTTGCCCCAAGGTTATCAAATTTCTCAATTTGCTCACCCGATAGTTGGTGAGGGGGAAATAGAGGTTGATGTGGAACCGGCCCATGGCGGCGATGCGTACAGCTTCAATGTTGGTATTGAGCGGCTTCATCTGGAGCAGGATGCGGGCAAATCCATTCATGATATGTCCCCTGATGAAACCTATGTCGATTTAAACCGGTCTGGCGTTGCGCTGATGGAGATTGTGTCTAAGCCACATATTCGCTCACCACTTGAGGCGGCTGCATATGTGCGCAAGTTGCGCTCGATCGTTGTGGCGCTGGGTACGTGCGATGGCGATATGGAAAAGGGAAATTTGCGTGCCGATGTAAACGTTTCTGTCTGCCGCCCCGGCGATTATGAGAAGTTTATCGAAACCGGTGATTTCAGCCATCTGGGCACACGCTGCGAGATCAAGAATATGAATTCTTTCCGCTTTATCCAGCACGCAGCAGAGTATGAAGCCACGCGCCAGATTGAAATTCTTGAAGGCGGTGGCGAGGTGGATCAGGAAACACGCCTTTATGATGCTGAAAAAGGTGAAACGCGCTCTATGCGATCTAAAGAAGACGCGCATGATTATCGTTATTTCCCGGACCCGGACCTCTTGCCTCTGGAGATTGAGCAAAGCTTTGTTGACAAGATCAAAGCGAGCCTGCCCGAATTGCCCGATGAGAAGCGCGCGCGATTTGTCTCTGAATATGGCTTAAAAGCCTATGATGCGGGTGTGCTTTCTGCTGATGCGGAGAAGGCTGATTTCTTCGAATCCGTTGCCAAGGGACGAGATACGCGGCTGGCTGCGAACTGGGTGAGCCAGGAACTGTTTGGTTATCTCAACAGGGAAGGCCTCGAGTTGGCCGATAGTCCGGTCTCAGCTGATGGGCTTGGCGGATTGGTTGATTTGATTGCCGACCAAACTATTTCAGGAAAAATTGCCAAGCAAGTTTTCGTCAAGATGATCGAAACGGGAGATCAAGCTGCCGAGATTGTCACCCGGGAAGGTCTCAAACAGGTCACTGATACTGGTGCCATTGAGAAAGTTGTTGACGAGATTATGGCCGGAAACCCTGAACAGGTTGCGCAGGTGCAAGCCCAAAAGGCTGAAGGTCACGCCAAGCCAAAAGCACTTGGCTGGTTTGTTGGTCAGGTCATGCGCGCATCCGGTGGAAAGGCAAACCCACAAGCGGTAAATGAAATCCTGAAAGCCAAGCTTGGTCTGTAAGCTCAAGTTTGGTGTCTTTGAAAGTTATGAAAACCTTCAAAGACACCTCCATCATGAATAAAAGACAGCCTAAGGGGGAGCTATCCTTGATCTGTAGAAACTACAGTCTTGTGTGCGCAATACCCACAATGGAATTCTAAAATCATCTTTAGGAACACAGGTATTAATTGACAAGCTATACTTCCGTCAAGCATGTAAATTAATCTGGCTATCCTGTAGCGGTTATTGTTATTTGCAGCTTTTCGTGCCTGCGCTATTTTGCTAAAAACAAGGCGTATATCGCGTAGATATATTCATATATTTACAAGGCTTCTTTTATTTTATCGGCTATTTTCTTTAGCAGTTGGGTGTCTGCAGCCTGGCCGCTTGCATGCTGCGAAAGTGCCACGTTTTCTGATCGCGGGATAATGTGAAAATGCAGATGAAAAACAGTTTGTCCGGCGGGGGCTCCATTAAACTGGGTGATGATCAGCCCATCTGGAGAGAGTGCTTTTTCTACGGCGATTGCAACTTTTTGCACGCGCTCCATATAAGCGCCCAATTTCTCAGTCGGCATGTCCAGAAGGTTGCGTGCCTCGACGCCTTTGGGAATGACCAGCGTATGACCGGGCGTCTGTGGAAAAATATCCATAAAGGCGAGGGCAACCTCATCTTCAAAGACTTTGATCGCCGGTATCGCTCCACGCAACATTTTTGCGAAAATATTCTCACGGTCATAAGGGGCGTGGAGGCTCATTTTATGTTTCCTTCTTAAACGGTGTGCGCGCTTTGAGATAGTCTTGGTCAGATTCAACAGCGTCGCGCTCGCGTGAGAGATAATCAGCTATTGCCTCGCGAAAGCCTTCATGCGCGATCCAGTGTGCCGAATGGGTCAGCACTGGAGCGTAGCCGCGGGCCAGCTTGTGCCCGCCTTGCGCGCCCGCTTCGACAAATTCCAGCCCATTGGCAATGGCATAATCAATTGCCTGATAATAGCAGGTTTCAAAATGCAGCATAGGGCGCGGTGTCAGGCATCCCCAATAGCGCCCATAGAGCGTATCAGATCCGATCATATTCAACGCGCCAGCAATAGGCTGATCATTTTCCATCGCAAAAATCAGCAGAATTTGCTCAGCCAGGCGCTCGCCCAGCAGACTAAACGTTTGCCGATTTAAATAGGGTGAGCCCCATTTGCGATGACCCGTATCAATATAAAACTGGAAGAATGCATCCCAGTGCGCCTCGGTGATAGCTGCGCCTGTTATATGCGCAAACTGTAATCCATCCTGCGCCCGGGCGCGTTCTTTGCGTAAATTCTTGCGCTTGGCAGAGGAAAGAGCCGTCAAAAAGTCATCAAAGCTTTCATAGCCATTGTTTTGCCAGTGAAACTGTTGGTCTGTGCGATGCAGCATGCCAGTTGCGCCGAGGGCTTCGGCTTCATCTGCTTCGAGAAAGTTCATATGCACAGATGAAAAGTTATTCTCCGAAGCCAGTTGCAGCGCCCCGCTTAATAAGGCGAGCTTTAATCGCTCAGCTTCTGGGCCATCGGGCACAAGCCTGCGACGCCCCGTTACAGGTGTAAACGGCACGGCGTTGAGAAGCTTTGGGAAGTAGGCGCCTCCAGCATTTTCAAAAGCGTTCGCCCAGCTATGGTCGAAAACAAACTCACCGCGTGAATGGGTTTTCACATATAGTGGCATGGCACCCAGCAAGTCGCCGGTTTCATTTTCAGCCAGCAAGTGACAGGGGCTCCAGCCAGTTTCGGGGCTAGCGGCACCGGTTGCTTCCAGCGCTTCAAGGAAAGCCCAGCTTAAAAATGGATCATAGCGCGTGCCTGGTGGGTTCGCAACGCCGTCCCAAGCCTCTGATGATACCTCCTGAAGCGATTGACACACACGTATACGGACTGACGGATCATTCATAGATAATCATGACCTTAGACCGCTCTCGTGCGAGGGATGAGCGCCGCATCAAACCCTTCAAAAATCTGCCCGTCAACATATGGCGCAACCGCCGCGCTTTGCGCTTGTGTTTGGATTGTCCATGTCACCATGCCAAGACCGTGCTGGCGCGCGAACGGCGCTGCCATAGCGACGTCATCCCGCCAGACTGACACATAGTCGACTTTCAGGGCGAGGGCATCCTCAAGGCTTGCTTCAAATTCTGCTTCACTGCTTTTGTGAACTTTTTCAATTAACAAACCGCGCGGCAGGCTAAGCGGCAATGTTGCTACCGCTTCCTTGTTAAAGCTCATCGCGGCGGCGCGCCCTGCATAATTTAAAAGCTGCGCGGCTGTGGCTTCGGCAACTGGCACAGGTGGAATATCCATCGCCTTAATCTCAACCAGCAGAGGCAGTTCATGCGGCCAGGTCTCTAAGACAGTTTGCAGTATAGGGATGGTTTGATCAGTGCCTGCAAGGCTTAGCTTGCCCAGGGCATCCGCTGTGTGGTCTGCCAGTGCGCTATCTATGCCTGTCATTTTCTTAAGTGTGCGATCATGAAAGCATACCGGAACCCCATCAGCAGACAGACGAATATCAAATTCTATTGCTATTCCAGAGGTCGCGGCGGCTTTAAAGGCGGCCATGGAGTTTTCCGGGGCGCCATTCGGGGTCCATAAGCCGCGATGGGCATAGACATAATCAGCAATGCTAAATGGAGCGGCCATCGGATTAGGCGACCTCGAATATGCCGTCGATTTCAACAGCGACACCAAGCGGCAGGACAGGGCATGAAACCGCCGAGCGTGCATGGCGGCCCGCCTCGCCAAACACTTCGACCATCAAGTCTGAGCACCCGTTTATGACTTGGGGAATATCAGTAAAATCACCATGCGCATTTACGAACCCGCCAAGTTTTACGACACGCTTGATGTTGCTGAGATCGCCGATAGCTGCTTTGCACTGTGCGATCAGGTTTATCCCGCAAAGGCGTGCAGCCGCTTGCCCGGCGGCCAGGTCCATATCCTCTCCAAGACGCCCTTTGACCAGTGTCCCTGCCTCAACAGAAACTTGCCCTGAGATGAAAAGCTGGTGTCCTGTTTGTACAAAAGGGACATAGTTCGCCACGGCCTTCATAGGTTCTGGCAATGTAATGCCAAGGGCGGCCAAGCGGGATTCAGGTGTGCTCATCTTATGCATCCTTTGCAAAAGTTTTTCTAAAACCTGTTGTCGGAGACCAGACGCTTTCACGCAAGCAAAAACTCTGTCGTGACGCAGTTGAACCGGGCGTGTTTGCTTCCTAAATGAATGTTTTAAGGATGATCAAAGATGCATTTTGCGAGTGATGAGATATCACCAATGATGGCCTATCGGTTGCTAAGTTCGACAATCATTCCGCGTCCAATTGCGTTTGTCACGAGCATGGATGAAGACGGTCATTTGAATGCCGCGCCCTTTAGTTTCTTCAATGGTATGGGCAATGAGCCGCCAACGTTGGTTTTGGGGTTCCTGCCAAATGCGGATGGCAGCCAAAAGGATACGCCTCGCAATATTCTGGCAACAGGCGAATTTGTTGTGAATCTGGTTGATGAAGCTTTGGTCTCGCAAATGAATATGGCGGCGGCCTCTCTGCCTCCTGATGTAGATGAGCTGGCGCATGCCGGGCTTGCCACACAGGCCTCGCTTGGCGTAAGTCCTCCGCGCATCAAAGCTTCGCCAGTGAGCATGGAGTGTCTTCTAAGTCAGGATATGCCGTTAAAGGGTGGCGGTGTTATTCTGATTGGTGAAGTAATACATTTTCATCTGCGTGATGATGTGATCAGCAGTCAGGATCCGTTGCGAATTGAGGTTGATAAGCTTGACCTCGTTTCGCGGTTGAACGGGCCACTTTATGGTCGCACAAGGGAGAGTTTCGAATTGAGCCGGCCCAAATGATCAGATATAAAAGAGACACTGCGAAATAGGTTTACCCTATTTCTGTTCCATCTTAGCCGCGCGTCCGGTCTTAACAGCATTCTTCCCGAATTTCGCACGTGCAATATCGGCAGCGCGCTCTGCATTTGCACGTTTTTTTATACGTGGATCGAGTAGATCGACTGCATCTGTTTTTGCAGCATCCTGTAGAGTCGACAGACCGACACCGATGAGCCTGAATTTCCGCCCGTTTGCCTCTTTCACCAGGAGTGGTCTGGCTTCCCGGAAAAGGGTTTGGGCAAGCTGGGTAGGGGTCGCCAGTGTTTTACGACGGGTAATCGTTTTGAAGTCCTGTGTTTTAAGTTTTAGTGTGATGACGCTGCCTTCGGTGCAGGCCGCCTTGGCTCTGTCTGCTGTTTTAACGCATAGATTCCATAACTGGTCTTCCAGCGCGCCAGGGGTTGCAATATCTGTGTTGAAGGTTGTCTCCGAAGAGATGGACTTTCGCTCACTCTCTATGCGGACTGGCCGATTATCCCGTCCGAATGCGCGTTCATACAGCCATAGGCCAGTTTCGCCATAACGGCCAATCAGGTCTTTCTGGGCCGCTTGTTGAAGAGCACCGACCGTTTCAAACCCATCTCGCTTCAGCTTTGCGGCAAGCTTTGGTCCGACGCCATGAAGGAAGCCTGGTTTTTGCGGCCCAAGCAATGCGACGGCCTCATCAGCGCCAATAGCTGCAAACCCGCGGGGCTTATCAAGCTCGCTGGCGGTTTTTGCAAGGAACTTGTTTACTGACAAACCGATTGAAATTGTAATGCCCACATCGCGTTCAACTTCAAGAGCTAGTTTGATAAGGCTTTGTGCAGGGCTTGCCATATTAATGCGCTCTGTGCCTGAGAGGTCTAAATAGGCTTCATCAACGGAAACAACTTGTACCAAGGGGGTAAGCGCGCGCATTTTTTCCCGAATAATTGCCGCCGCCGCAGAATATTTTTCATAATTTGGCCGAACAACAACGGCCTCAGGACAGGCTTTTAAGGCCTTGAACATGGGCATAGCTGATCGCACACCGTAAAGGCGTGCAATATAACAACACGTTGAAACAACACCTCTTTTCCCGCCACCCACCAGCACGGGTTTGTCTTTTAGGTCAGGATTATCGCGCTTTTCCACCGCTGCAAAAAAAGCATCACAATCAATATGGGCCAAATGGAGTTTGTGGAGATCCTTGTGACGCATCAAGCGCCCGCTATTGCATAGGGGGCATAGCGCGGTTCCTGTTTCAACAGGGGATGCGCAGTCTCGACACAATACATCCATACATGTTCATGGCATGTTCTCTGCAAAATTCCAAATATATTAAGCTTATTGTAAACAAGGGTTAACGATCTTTGGGCTAATATTTTCTGAAGAATGGGAATCGGTCCGATTCGGAGCAGGTTGAGGCAATGACTCAAACGCAGAAAAAATCTGTCCTTGTTGTCGAGGATAACGAGCTGAATATGCGGCTTTTTTGCGACTTGCTCGATGCGTTTGGCTATGAAGCTCACAAATGCCGTGACGGTGTCAAAGCAATTGAAATTGCGCGTGCGGAAAAACCCGATCTGATTATTATGGATATCCAGCTACCTGAAGTCTCTGGCCTTGATATTACGCGCTGGTTGAAAGATGATCCTGAGCTTGCCCACATACCGGTTTTGGCGGTGACGGCTTTTGCCATGCGTGCTGATGAGCAACGTGTGCGTGAGGCAGGGTGTGAGGGATACCTCTCCAAGCCTATACAAATGACCAGCTTTTTGCGAGCTGTGGAAGAATTAGTCGGGGGACAGCCTGTTACATGAGTGCGCGTATTCTTGTTGTTGATGATAATCTCGCCAATCGCCGTCTTTTGCAGGCGAAGCTGGAGGCGAGATATTTCCAGGTTTTGCTGGCCGAAAGTGGACAGAAAGCCCTTGATGTTGCCGATGCAGAGATACCAGATATCATTCTGCTTGATGTCATGATGCCCGAAATGGATGGATATGAAGTCTGCGAGCGTCTGAAAGCCTCACCCCGAACAGCCTTTATTCCCGTTGTTATGGTAACAGCGCTTAGTCAGCAGGAGCACCGCTTGAAAGGGTTGCAGGCCGGAGCTGATGATTTTGTGACAAAGCCTTTTGACGATTTCAGCTTGATGACGCGCATTAATGCATTGCTCAGATATAACGCCGTTGCGTCTGAACTTCGAGAGCGGGAATCCAGCGCATCCTACAATTATGGCGGTGATGTTAGTTTTGAGTTGGAAGGAATGGAAGCACCTGCGCGCGTGGTCGTCGTTGACCAGAATGAGCGCCGGTCTGATCGGATCAAGGGGCATTTAAAATCAGCAGGCCATGTGACCTGCTCCCTACAGGATTCTGGAACTGATCTTTCAGGGCGTGGCATTGATGTTATGGTTTTACCGTTGGATCAGAAAGGCTTTGATCCGTTGCGTTTGTGTGCGCAATTTAAAATGGCCGAGAAGACCCGCGCCGTGGCGATCCTTATCATTTGCGATGAAACCAATCGTGACATGGCGATGAAAGCGATGGAATTGGGCGCCAGCGACATCATCAATGCGCCAGTTGACCGTGATGAGTTGCTCGCACGTGTGCAGACACAGACGCGGCGGACACGATACATCGAAATCCTCAGACGCCGTGTGGACCGGGGCATGGAGCTTTCAATTCTCGATCCGCTCACCGGGCTTTATAATCGACGCTATCTTATGAATCAGCTGCAGCAATTGCTCAACCGCAGTGCACAAGGCGATAGCCCTGTAT
>CAYUFN010000099.1:9901-10866 GCA_964443965.1 uncultured Hyphomonas sp.
TGACCGATTTAAATTGATCAACGATTCTTTTGGTCATGATGTCGGTGATAAAGTGATCCAGGAATTTGCCCGGCGCTTACAGGAAAATGTGCGCCCGATGGACATTGTGTGCCGACAGGGCGGGGAAGAGTTCCTTGTCATTATGCCAGGGACGACCGGAGATCTTGCCTGTAGCGCAGCTGAGCGCATGCGTAGGGCGATTGCCGGGGCACCTTTCACGATTTTACAACCGGAATTATCCCTGAACATAACTGTGAGTGCGGGCGTTGCCACCGAGGAAGACAATAATGAGTTTCCTGATGCGCTTCTAAAGCGGGCCGATGCGGCGCTTTATCACGCCAAACGCTCCGGGCGGAACCGCGTTGAGAGCGTTGCAGCTTAAACTTTAATAAATACAACACTCAAAAGAAAAGCCGACCTTGCGGGGCCGGCTTTATCTTTGTGCAAAATAGATCAGTTTACTTGATCTTGCCTTCTTTAAACTCGACATGTTTACGCGCAACCGGATCATACTTTTTCATGACCATTTTCTCAGTCAGGTTGCGTGGGTTCTTTTTCGTGACATAGAAAAAGCCCGTTCCAGCCGTTGAGTTCAGGCGAATTTTAATTGTGGCAGGTTTGGCCATGGTCCGTATCTTCTCATACTGGAATTAAAACTGAACGCGCTTATTGACGATGTCGGCGCGTGAAGTCAAGCGGTCAAACGCAATCAATTGACTAAAGCCGCGTGATTGAATGGCCTGAGCGCGTCCAGCGTAGCAATGGCGGGGCTTGTTGCTGGCGTGGATTGGCCACGCGTTCCCCAATTTCCCCCAGCATAAACCGCGTCACATTAGGCAAATCGAGCGCCATGGCATCTTCCAGCGAGACCCATTGCAGGTCGGACAGTTCTGCCCCATCTACTGGCGGACGGTCGTCAATGAGCGCCTCGCGCGCATCGGCCATGAAGAATCGCGCATCAAAGC
>CAYUFN010000100.1:0-10841 GCA_964443965.1 uncultured Hyphomonas sp.
TCCCCGAAGGTGATGGTCTGTTCACACCTAATTATGCGCTATACTGGGCCACCGGGGTTTTGATGCTCGGTATGGGCTATGAAGTCACTAAACGCTTGGCCCGAAAGGAGAAGCTCTCGCCCTTGATGCTTTTGTCAGCGGGGATGGTAGGAGTCTTTGGCGCACTCGGAATTTTGCTGCAAAGCAAAGCTTTCCTTCTCCACAAACCAACAATCATAAACTTGATCTTTGCTGGGATTATATTTGGTGGCCTGTTGAGCGGGCGTAACCTCTGGAAGATCATGTTTGAAAGCCTATTTTCCCTGCCAGACTTTGCTTGGAAACGCCTTGCGACATGTTGGGGAGTTTATTTCGTTGCGATGGCAGGGTGGAATGAAGTGCTCGTCGCGACCGTTTCAGAGGATGCGTGGGCCAACTGGAAACTTGGTAACCTGGTTATCGGGTTTCTCTTTGCAATGTCACTCGTGCCGTACACACTCAAACATACAGTAGAAGAGCGAAAACCTGACGGGGACACCCCCCAGCCTTAGCGCGTAAGCGTATCTGTTCCAGCGGGGTTTGCAAAAGGTGCGAAATCTTTCTGTCCGCGCACTTTAGCATAATGTGTCAGCGCCCATACGACTGTTGGGAAAGCCAGATTTTGCCATGGGATATCTTTCCATTCGAAAAGTGCGACCTCCTGACTTTCAGGTCCGGGAGAAAAATCAGATACAAGTTCTGCACGATACAAGATTTGAACTTGTGATATGCGCGGTACAGAATAGACAGCCAATACGCGATCAATTTCAATTTCTGCATTGGCTTCTTCTGCGGCTTCCCGCTTGGCTGCTTGCTCAACGCTTTCCTCTTCTTCCATATAGCCAGCAGGCAATGTCCAGAAGCCTATACGCGGTGGTATTGCACGTTTACAGAGCAACAGTTTGCCATTTTTTGTAACAACTGCGCCCGCAACAATTTTGGGGTTCACGTAATCAATAAATCCACAAGTATCGCAAACTTGTCGAAGTTTATCGTCTCCTGACGGTTTTTTTAAAGAAAAAACGGGTTTCATGGAAAGATTCTGTCAATTAAGCTATGGGATAAACTGCATAACTCATGTAGCATAGACTTGCAGATGGGTGAAACGTTCTATACGGAACTTACCAAACTAACCCACCCTGCGGGGACGAATCAAATGGGGATGACTATGTCAGATACAAACTTTAATCTTAGTACGTCTACGAGCCACTTGCTCCACCGTGCTCAACAAATTGCTGCAAACAAATCAGCTGATGCTTTGCGTGACGCAGGCATTACGCTACGTCAGTTTTCGGTTCTTTCTGCGATCGCCGTCGAAGAAGGCGTTAGTCAGAGCAAGCTCGTCGATATGACGGGCATTGATCGCTCAACTTTGGCAGATATGGCTGCGCGTATGGAGGCGGCTAAGCTGATCAAACGTGTGCAGTCTAAGACTGATGCACGTGCCAAGTCTCTTACACTTATGGCTGCGGGCCGCAAAGCCCTTGCCAAGGCAACACCTGGTGTTCTGGCTGCTGATGAAAGCTTGCTCGAAGCACTTGCCGCAACACGACGGGGTACTTTTGTTAAAGCGCTTTCGAGTCTAACCGAGGAAGCGGAGGCACCTGCACCTGCACCTGCTCCCAAGCCAAAAGCTGCGCCGAAGCCTGTTAAAAAGGCAGCCCCTAAAGCTGCACCGGCTAAAGCGAAAAAGAAAAAGACTACCAAGAAGAAAAAGAAGAAGTAGGTGGCTTTATCTACTTCTGACTTATTCCTTGCGTAGTAAATCAGAAACCTCCTGCAATGTGTCTGCGTCCAATGGACCACGCACATGCAGGAGGATTTTTCCTTTTGGACTTATGACGAATGTCTCCGGCACGCCGGTCAGTCCAAAATCCAGCCCGCCTTTGCCTGTTGGGTCCATGGCGACAGCCGTGTACGGGTTGCCCAACCTTTCCAGGAATGCACGGCCTTTGTCGGCTGTATCTTTGTAGAGTATGCCATAAACCTGGTTTGGGTGGCGTTCTTCAAGCGATAATAGAAGTGGGTGTTCGACAATGCAGGGTGGGCACCAGCTAGCGAACAAGTTGACTGCAATTGGTGTGTCGCCGGTGTTTTGGCTAAAATCATAACTCGGATTTGGGCCAATAAGCGTCTCAAATACGCGTGGCGGGGCGTTACGTCCATCTGAGAGGGAAGTTGTGGGCTTTTCCGCGCGATTTAGGTTTATAACCCCTATGAAAGCAAAGCCGATAAGCGCTAACAGTGGAAGTATGGCAAGCCAGCGGGTCATTTCCCGTTTGCTTTCATTTTTAGAATGGCTTCATGATCCAGCTTGGCTTTGCGGGCCTTCAGCCCTGCGCCTGAAACCATGCCAATGACCATGATTAAAGCCAAAATATAAACAGCCCAGATGTAAGGGGCATAGATGCTTTCGAAAACAGGCATGCTTTAAACTCCGCTCAAATGTTCGGCGCGTATACGGGCTGTTTGGCGCGTCAAAATTTCTGCGCGCATGACAGTAAGAACGAGTGCGGCAAAAAGGAGGGTATGGCCGAGCATACCAGCATAGAGCGGTGCCTCGAAGACGTCTGCGATGGCAGAGCCGCCTTTGCGGATGATACTTGCATCCTGGTGAAGGCTGGTGAACCAATCAACTGAGAACTTAATCAGTGGAATATTTATCAGCCCAACCATGGCAAGGATAGCGCCGGCCCGCGCTGCTTGTTGTCGACTGGGCAGGGCGGCACGTAGCGCCATATACCCCAGATACAAAAACAGCATAACAAGGACCGAGACCATGCGAGCATCATCCCACTCCCACCAGGTGCCCCAAGTTGGACGTCCCCAAAGAGATCCTGAGACTAAGCAAAGTACTGTGTAGGCCGCGCCAAATGGTGCAATAGATTTTGCGGCGATATCAGCAAGCTCATGACGCCATACAAACCAGATAAAGCTTGAAAGAGCGAGGCCGACATAAGCTGCCATTGAAAGGGAGGCGCTGGGCACATGGACATAAAGAATGCGTGCGCTATCACCTTGAACAGCTTCTGGTGGCACAACGAATAGACCTTGCCAAACGCTAAACCCGATTAAGCCAGCTGCCAGCGTATAAAAAGCAGGCTGAGCAAGGCGCGAAAACGCCATAAATCGGTGTGGATTTGCAAGATATGAAAGCATAATCTGTATCTTCTAACACGAGCCTTGCGCAAGGTGACAGAGCGCAACATGTCTCACACCCATGGTTTAGGCTTTTGAGGTGAGATTTTATTGTGATGCTGGTCTGCATACAGCATCACCAACGGCCCCATCAGCAGTAAGGACAAAACAGTTTGCTGTTTCACCCTGCAAGGAAAGCGCAGTGAAATCAGTTCTGTTGCCGTCTTCAAAGACGTTTCCTATAGAGAGATCTTCGCGTGGATAGCTCAGCGTTAAACCCGCGCGATGAGCGAGTGTTTCTTCAGATATCGAACTGTCGCCCTGCATCATAGCGCTAAACCCTGCGCGCCCAGCTGAAGCTACGCCGCGAACGGCCAGTTTTCCGCCTTCGCGGGCAGCGCCATTCGCAGCGCCGGTTGCAGCAGCAGCGGCGGTTCTTTGCCCGGTTGACGCCGTTGCGATTGCTGCATTTCCGGCAACACCTGCAGTGCCTATGGCGACCTTGGTTGCTGCGCCCGCTGTTCCGGCCACCACACGGCCTGTCGCCCCGACTGTACCAACAGCTGCGCGCGTGGCGGTGGCACAAGCAGGTAACACCAAAAGCGCGATAAGAGCCACGCCGAATATTGGGGGGGTTGTGTGCATATTCGTCTCCCGAGCATCAATATATCTGACACTAACTGTATTCATAAGCAATTTTAGAAGAAAGCTATAATTAATGTC
This sequence comes from uncultured Hyphomonas sp., assembly GCA_964443965.1. GTDB lineage: Bacteria > Pseudomonadota > Alphaproteobacteria > Caulobacterales > Hyphomonadaceae > CALLCD01. The sequence goes on from CAYUFN010000100.1 coordinate 3,880, forward strand.
CGTCCATTTTATCCAATTGTGCGTCTTTCAAGAATAAGACATAAACTATAGGCGTAGTTTTGGGAGGGGTGCATGAAAATAGAACTGGATGAGGGGCGTCGTGCGGGTTTGCGCCGCGCTTTACAAGCCCATTACACGGTTGAGTTTGATGAAACCCTTTCAGATTTTAAAGCCGAAACTTTGCTTGATATTGTTATGAGTGCGGTCGCGCCGGAGGTCTACAATCAGGCTGTTCAGGATGTACGTGCGCATTTGCAATCTAAACTCGATGACCTGGATGGTGAGGTGTATCTCGATTAGGGATCAAAGCAGTTTCACCTGCACATCATTTGTCCAACCAACATACACAGTCTTGTCATTCTCAATGATCGGGCGCTTGATCAAGGTTGGGTTGGCTTGTAATAGAGAAACCGCATCGCCTGCGCGGGTTGTTTCATCCAGAGCTCGCCAAGTGGTTGAACGGCGATTAATCAGAAGATCGGCATCAACAGCTCGGAGCCAAGTTGGAACTTTTTTGGCAAGGTCAGCTTCCGCACGGATATCGACGAAGATGACGGGCTTGCCGCTAGCTTCTAAAGCTTTGAGCGCTTTCTTGCACGTATCGCAGTTTTTCAGCCCATAAAGTGTAAGGTCTGTCATTGTCCGCTCCGGATTTATTTTTCTGCATAGGGGCGATTGGCGCGGGCAACCCCATCTGTGTCAGCGACGCTTGGATAATATTGCGGTTCCGGGATGAGATTTGTCGCTTGTTCATAATCATAGCCATAAGCCAGAACCGCTGCGTCATCCCCGGCAGTGCTGATAAAGGAAAGACCGACAGGTAGCGCGCGGACTGTGCCCATGGGGACGGTTAGGTGAGGATAACCGGCAATCGCCGCCAAATGGCCCGCACCTGCGCCGCCAAGCGTATTATCTCCATAGACGGCATCGACCAACCATGACGGGCCAAAGCTTGGTGCGACAAGAACATCGACAGTGTTATCGACAAGAAACTTATCAATCCCGTCTGCCCGTGTTGCCTTTAGTATTCTGGCGAGTGCCGCTTGATAGTCCGGATCATTTAGCCCCGGTTGGGACTGGGAGGCCTCCATCAGGTCCTGATCAAAAAGCGCAAGTTCAACATCTGCATTTGCAGTATTAAATGCAATGATATCTTTCAGGGTGCGGTGTTGAACAGCTGGGGCAGCATTGGCCAGGTAGGCATTCAAAGTATGCTTATATTCAACCTGCAAGACCTTCAGTTCACTGGCACCGTACCCATCCGGCAGGTTCAGTTCTGCAATATCCACAAGCGTAGCCCCTTGTGCTTCTAAGTCTTTCAAGGCTTGCTCAAACAAGGCGCTAACACCCGGGTGAGAGCCAACAGCAAAGCGCAAGATGCCAATACGTTTACCCTGTAAGCTGGTATCACTCAGCCCTTCGGTGAAGTCTATGTCTGCGCCGGGGCCTGTTGCCATTGCGTTCAGCATAATTGCGGCATCGCGTACCGACCGGGTCATTGGCCCTGCTGTATCTTGCGTTGAGGAAATTGGGACGATACCTTCTTGGGAAACAAGGCCAACGGTTGGTTTGAAGCCAACGATGCCGTTAATAGTCGATGGGCAGATAACCGATCCATTTGTTTCTGTGCCAACTGTTCCGGCCGCAAGTGCAGCGGCGGTCGCGGCGCCTGAGCCTGAGCTTGACCCGCAAGGCGAGCGGTCCAGTACATGCGGATTTCGCACCTGTCCGCCCATGGCTGACCACCCTGAAATGGACTCGTTGGAGCGGAAGTTAGCCCATTGGGAGAGATTGGCTTTTCCTAAAATGATCGCACCAGCCCCACGCAGGCCTGCAGCAAGGGGCGCATCGCGGTTGACAATATTATCTTTCAGAACCAAAGCGCCTGCGGTTGTAGCCACAGAGTCTTTTGTTTCAATATTGTCTTTCAGCAGAACTGGGACGCCGTGCAGTGGACCAAGTACTTGGCCGGCTTCGCGCGCAGCATCTGCGGCTTTGGCGGCATCCATGGCATCCGGGTTTAAGGAGAGAACGCTGCGTAGTGTCGGGCCTGAACGGTCGATCTTTTCGATGCGCGCAAGATAGGCGCGTGTCATCTCCTCAGAGCTAACCTCGCCGATGGCAATCGCCTCAGCGATTTGTGAAAGTGTGCCCTTGGCAAGCTGATCAGCCTGACTTAGCGTGGCTTCGGCTGGTTCGCCTTGCAGACTCCCATCAGATGCGCCAGGTGCAGAGGGGGCGCAGGCGGTTAGCAAAAAAGCCCCTAAAACGGCGCTGGCAAAGTAAGAGCGTTGCATCAGAATCCTCAATTTGGTTCGCATTTGTTTAGCACGAAGTGTGTGCATTTTAGCGCATAAGTCTATAGCAGCGTAACAAATAAAACGGGTCGTTTATGAAGAACTTGTTGCCTGAAGACTTTCGCGGCGTTTTTCCGCGGCCGACTTTTTGACGCTTTCAGACCGCAACTGACCACAAGCGGCAAATATATCCCGTCCACGGGGTGTGCGGATAGGCGAGGAGTATCCAGCGCGATTGAGGATTTCGGCAAAGGCGTCGATCGTCTCCCAGTCGGAGCATTCATAGATAGAGCCAGGCCAGGGGTTGAAAGGGATCAGATTCACTTTAGCCGGAATGCGCCGAAGCAGTTTGACCAGATCGCGCGCTTCGGCCAAGCTATCATTTATTCCCTTCAGCATAACATATTCAAAAGTAACGCGCTTGGCGTTAGAGAGGCCTGGATAGGCTTTAATGGCTTCAAACAGGGTTTGCAGATCATATTTGCGATTGATTGGCACAATTTCGTCGCGCAGATCATTATTGACGGCGTGCAGCGATATGGCGAGCATCGCGCCTGTGCGTTCACCCAGTTCGGGTATTTTCGGGGCAACGCCAGCAGTTGAGACCGTTATCCGCCTGCGCCCAATCGACATGCCATCACCGTCTGAAAGTGTATCAATGGCCTCAGCAACATTATCTAGATTGTAGAGTGGTTCGCCCATGCCCATGAACACAATGTTCGATAATTGGCGGTTTTCAAGGTCTGCAGGCCATTCGCCAAGTCCATCTCTTGCGATTAAAACCTGCGAGACAATTTCTTGTGCAGTTAGATTGCGCACAAGGCGTTGTGTGCCAGTGTGGCAGAAAGTGCAATTAAGCGTACAGCCGACCTGAGAGGAGACGCAAAGCGCGCCTGTGCCACTGGCAACATTTGGGATAAAGACGCTTTCCCCCTCAACATTCGGACCAAACTTTACCAACCATTTCTGTGTGCCATCGACCGAGATTTTGTGTTCTGTAATTTCGGGTCGCGCGAGAGAAAACTGCATAGTCAATTCAGCCCGCATTTCTTTTGAGACGTTCGTCATCTCCTCAAAGCTTTTCACGCCGGCATGATGAAGCCAACGGCGCAGCTGACTGGCGCGCATTTTAGCAGGCTTCGGGGCAAGCCCCATCGCTATCATCGTCTGACGCAGCCGCGGCAGAGCAAGGCCCGCAAGCGAAGTCATGCGGGGTGAGGGTGTGCGTGAGAGATCGAGTGTTGTTTTCATATGCCGTCAATACCGTAAACAAATCGCAGGGGGAATGGCTTATTCTTTGCACGATTAGCCGCAGCGGTAGCAGAAACTTGCAAAAATACGCGAACAAATGGATAATTTCGTATGGTAAGTGTAAAATTTTCAAAGCTTAAGCGTTTAGCGGACGGATATAAGACAAGCTGGATACGGCGGCCGAGCCTCCTGCAAGTGGCTGCCTTATGCCATCGACCGGGCGAAAATGGACGAGAAATCCTACTTGTCACGAGTCTTGGCAGGGGTCACTGGATCTTGCCAAAGGGCTGGCCGAAGAAAAAGGTAAGTTCAGCGCAGACAGCCCTGGAAGAAGCTTTTGAAGAAGCTGGCATTCGAGGAAAAGTATCTCAAGCTCCAATTGGGACCTATCACTATACTAAAGCGGGGCGATCAGGTGGCATACTCAGTTGTGTTGCAACGGTTTATGAGGTCGTCTTTTCTGAAATGGCGAAGAATTTTCCTGAAAAAGGAGAACGAAAGGTCAAATGGTTCAAACAGTCTGCGGCAGCAGAGGCTGTTTCATCAAAAGAGCTAGCTGAGATATTGCGCACTTTTGAGCCATCCCCATAGTCGATTTTATGAGCTAACATAAAACACATCACATTATGGGGTAGACATCGCTCGCACAGTGGGTACGAGCTTCTTGTGTGAAGCTGGTTTAAGAGGGCCCAATGTCTGACAGTTCTGAAAATAAGCCTGATATGGGCAAGCCGACGCTAGATAAGGATTTATCCAAGCTCAGTGTTATTGGGCAGGCCTCTGGTTCAGTTAGTCGTGGCTTGGTGCTTCCCGGTATTGGTGTTGTTTTCATAGCTTTGTGTGGACTGATTACATTTAGCTTTACAGGTAATGAGCCTGGCTCCTTTATGATTGTTGCGGCTGCGGCGATAGGAGCCTACATGGCGCTGAACATTGGGGCCAATGATGTGGCCAATAATGTTGGCCCGGCTGTAGGCTCAAAAGCGCTGACACTGGTTGGCGCGTTGATTATTGCTGCGGTCTGTGAAAGTGCCGGTGCCTTGCTGGCAGGCGGGGATGTGGTTGGAACGATCTCCAAAGGTATTGTTGATCCTAAAACGATTCCAGACGCGCGGACTTTTACACTCTTAATGATGGCTGCTTTGATCTCTGCTGCATTATGGATCAATCTGGCAACTGTGTTTGGTGCGCCAGTCTCAACAACACATTCTATCGTAGGTGGCGTGGCGGGCGCAGGGATAGCGGCGGCAGGCTTTATGGCTGTGAACTGGCCACAAATGGCGCAGATTGCGGCAAGTTGGGTGATCTCGCCATTATTGGGAGGCATTATCGCTGCTGCCTTTCTGGCATTCATAAAGACATTTATTATATATCAGGATGATAAGATTGTTGCGGCTCGGCGCTGGGTGCCCGTGTTAGTGGCGATCATGGCTGGTGCGTTTGCGGCATATTTGGCGATTAAAGGCCTTAAAAAGATTGATTTTGTCAAAGACTTTATCGGCAAGGATATTAGCAAGGCGTTGCTGGTAGGCGGGGTAGTGGCTATTGCGACGTGGGCAATTTCAAAGCCAATGATCAAGCGCCAGTCGGAAGGAATGGAAAACCGGAATAAGTCTTTGCGAGAACTTTTTAAAGTTCCACTGATTATTTCGGCGGCTTTGCTCTCTTTTGCACACGGGGCCAATGATGTGGCCAACGCAATCGGGCCGCTGGCGGCGATTGTTTCAACTGTTCAGGAGGGGATTGTCGCTGAAAAAGTGGATATTCCGCTATGGGTGATGATGATTGGTGCGCTTGGTATCTCCTTTGGCTTGGCGCTCTTCGGGCCAAAACTGATCAATATGGTTGGCGCGCAGATTACCAAGCTGAACCCGATGCGCGCGTTTTGCGTGGCTCTGTCGGCAGCGATTACGGTGATTATCGCAAGTTGGCTCGCGCTGCCGGTCAGCTCAACCCATATCGCAGTGGGCGGCGTGTTCGGAGTTGGCTTCTTCCGCGAATGGTACACGGCCAACTCCAAACGCCGCCGTGAATATGTGCGTCGCACGGCTGGTCGTCGTAGCCTGCAAGAGGTGGTTGAAGTGAGCCCGGATGTCCGCCGTCATCGCCGTCTTGTCAGACGCCACCATTTCATGACGATTGTGGCAGCCTGGCTGATAACTGTGCCGATTGCAGGCGTGCTTTCGGGCGGTATCTTTCTTGTTCTTAGTGCGGTGCTTTGATAGATACCCACCTTCGCGGGTATCTATAGGGCGCTAACCCTCGTCAGCCTGTACTTTATCCATTGTCTTGGTCTGGAAGTCTGAGGCATCGTGGCGCTCTGGCAATTGGTCTGATAGCTCGCCCCACATGCGGTTGACTTTTTTACCGCGAATGGCTGCTGGGCGCGCATTAATCTGATTGGCCCAGCGGATGACATGGGTGTATTCATGAACAGATAGGAACTCGGCAGCTTCATAGAGCAAACCCTTGGCGAGTGCGCCATACCATGGCCATGTGGCCATATCTGCGATGGTGTAATCATTTCCGGCAAGATATTCATGCTTTTCCAGATGTTTGTCGAGTACATCAAGCTGTCGTTTAACCTCCATGGCGAAGCGGTTGATCGGATATTCCATCTTCCACGGGGCATAAGCATAGAAATGTCCAAAGCCGCCGCCGAGATAAGGGGCGCTGCCCATTTGCCACATCAGCCAGTTCATGCATTCGGTGCGGGCTTTGCCGCCGGTCGGCAGGAACTCACCAAATTTTTCAGCCAGATAGAACAGGATGGACGCGGATTCAAAGATGCGCCGTGGCTCGCCCTCAACCGAATGGTCTGCCAGAACAGGAATTTTTGAGTTCGGATTAATCTCAACATAGCCACTGCCAAATTGCGGGCCGTCGCCGATATTAATAAGCCACGCATCGTATTCGGCATCCGAATGGCCCTTTTCGAGCAATTCTTCAAACATAGTGGTGACCTTCACCCCATTTGGCGTGGCCAGAGAATAAAGCTGGTGGGGGTGTTTGCCGACTTGCAACTCTTTTTCATGCGTTGCCCCGGAGATTGGGCGATTAATAGCAGCAAACCGCCCACCGCTTTCGCTATCCCATGTCCAGACTTTTGGCGGGATATACTCATCAGGCTTGGTCATGGGGCACTCCGTTCGTTCGTTTATAATATGATAGTAGAGATTTAAGCATGGGTGCAGGGAAGTGCCAGACATATTTTTGTGTTTTGCGTTCCAGATGTCCGCAACCCGTCTTTTGTGGAAGCTGTGGCACGCAACGCAGTGTTGAGCAGCTGGCTAATTTGATGACCTGCTTAACTAGTGATACTGTCTTTGTGCATTAATAGCTGCGGGCGGAGAATGATCATATGTACCCTGACGCATTGCAGGCCCAGGATCTTGGCCGCTCATGGGCACGTGC
>CAYUFN010000101.1:0-10814 GCA_964443965.1 uncultured Hyphomonas sp.
GCACAGCACAAGCACGTGTTGCATCGCCAACCAGACGCAATGAACGACCCAGTTTAACCAGTGCATCAGGCGCCCGCACATCATTTGGATATTTCCGGATCATATCCGAATAGGCCGTACCGCTCTCACTGTAAGACTTTTGTTGATACAGCACTTCGCCTAACCAATATTGCGCTTCGCCAGCCTGCGTATCGCTCGGGTAACGCTCAAGGAACGTTTTGAAGCTGCGTTCGGCGCCTTCATAGTCAAACCGCAACAGACGCGCCTTTCCATCCTGAAACAAAGGATCAGCCTCAGTTGGCAAATTGGTAGCTGCACTAATCGGCGCTCCAGTTGATACACTTCCCCCTTGCACCCGCGCTCCGGTAACAGCAACTTGCGATCCATCAGTTGAAGATGTTCCCAATGATGCAGCATTGGCTTGTAATTGCGCATCAGAAATCTGGTAGACTTGCTCGCGCTGTGTCAGGCGGACATTTAAATCGTTCACTTGCTTTGTCAGCGTTGCAATCAGCCCTTCATACTCCCCCAACTGTCGGCCAATTTCCTGATCATCACCTTGCATCCGCGTCATCTCATCACGGCTTTGACCAAGTTGAAACTGAAGTGTTTCAATGCGGCCATTCAGCTTTGCATTCTCTGCTTCAACATCGCGCAGTTTTAGGGCGATGTCCGCGTTTTGCACCTGAAGTTGCTCGTTCTTGGTCTGCAACTGCTCAACTTCAATCTGCAGCTCATTTGAAATGGCTGTCAGTTCAGTACGAGACAATCTCTCCTGTGCATTGGCCGATAACATAGGCACAGAGGAAAACGCCAATACAGCAGCAAAAATGCGGGGGGACAGTTTCATTTTCATAGATCCAGAATAAAATGCGGCTGGGGCGAAATTATGGCACCCCAGCCGTAAATCAACAGATGAATTCACTTGATCATGTTACAATGACGTTAGCTTGTGCGAGCCCCAGAGACGATCTGCGTAAAGCCGTTCCGGTTCAACGCCCAGGCAGCTTCGGTGGTTCCTGCGTCAATCGGGCGTTCCTTCCCATATGACACTGTCTCAATCCGGCTTGGATCAACACCCAGGTCAACAAGGTATTCCTTCACTGTTGCCGCGCGGCGCTCGCCAAGGGCAAGATTGTATTCACGCGTCCCACGCTCATCGCAATTGCCAGCGACAAGAATAGTAACATCAGGGTAGGATTGCAGCCAGGCCGCCTGGCGCTTCAGAATTTCCTGGTCGGAGCTATCAAGACGCCACTGGCTAAGGTCAAAATAAACGCGCTCACCAACATTGGTACGGAAATCATCAATGGAGCCTGCAAGCGGACCGACCGGACCAGACTGGGCAACCCGAGGTGGTGTCGGTTTTGGATCAGGCTTAGCAACTTCGGCGACGCGCTCAACAATTGGTGCAGCTTCCTGAACAACTTCAGGCTCTGGGGTAGACGCACATGCCGCCAAACCAATAATCAAACTTGCGGCCATACCGCCTTTAAAGAGTGTACGCATAACTTAATAAGACTCCCATCCTGTCGTTTTGACACCATTATGGCGTAAAACCGTTGCTGTGATAAGCGTGAAAAGCAATTATAAACCGCAATTAACACGAAACAACAACAGTATTCTTACTCAAATCTGGCAATATTTAGGCATTATAAGGGCCTATTCCAGCAAAGGTGACCAGGCAGGATCAGATGCATCTGTTGTCGTTTGAAGCTGGCGCAAATTACGTCCGGTCAGATCAATCGAATAAAGCTTAGGTCCGGCGCCCGGGCGGGACTCTCGGAAAAAGGTAATCACACGTCCATTCGGTGACCATGCTGGCCCCTCATCAAGATATGCCTCCGAGAGCAAACGTTCGCCCTGCCCATCTGTGCCAATAACACCAATATGAAACTTACCGCGCACCTGCTTAGTAAACGCAATCAGATCACCACGCGGGGACCAGACAGGTGTCGAATAATTCCCACGGCCAAATGTGATCCGGCACGCCTTGTCCTGTCCGCCGGACGGACATGTCAACGGCGACCCATCTGTATTCATCACATAGATTTGCGGTGAGCCGCCCCGGTCGGATGTAAACGTCAGCTGACGACCATCAGCCGACATAGAGGGCGAGGTATCAATCGCCGGATGATCGGTCAGCCGTCTGGTCTGGCGCGTGCGTAAATCCATCAAATAAAGATCAGAATTGCCATTCAAGGCTTGGCTCATCACCACTGAGCGACCATCAGGCGAGAAGCGCGGAGCAAATGTCATACCCGGAAAATTGCCAAGCACCTCTTGTCGCCCATTGCTCAGATTGAAAAGGTAGACCCGTGGTCGCCCACCTTCAAACGACATATAGGTAATTTCCTGATCGGAGGTTGAAAAACGCGGCGTCAATATCCGGTTACGCCCTTCTGTCAGAAAAACCTGATTGGCCCCATCTGAGTCCATAATCGCCAGCCGTTTCACACGGTTTGTCTTCGGGCCCGTTTCAGCAATGTAGACAATGCGCGAGTCAAAGATGCCATCATCCCCGGTCAGGCGCGTATAAATCGCATCTGCTGTCTTGTGTGCAATACGGCGCCAATCATTTTGATTGATCCGAAAGTTACCGCCACCGGACTCAACCAATTGCTTGGTTTCGCTATCGCGCACGGTCAGCCTGTAAAGCTCTCCGCCCTGAACATCCCAGATCCGAAAAACCGTAGTGACAATGCCATTCCCATCAAGACTAACCTCCCCAACGACAAGTGCGTCAGAGTTAATGATCCGCCAATCAGCAAAGCGCGGCTGAAGGGAAATGCTCAGATCCTTCTGAATAAAGGCAGCCGGATCAATCGTCTTGAACCGGCCCGTCGAGACGAGATCATTGCGCACCACATCGGAAATTTGCTTTGCCAGCTCTTCTGCGCCGGGCCCTGCTTTAAAGTCAGGTATCGCAATCGGTAGCGGAGCGATCGTCCCACGCGTAATATCAACCTCGATCTGCGCAGAGGCTGTCACAAAAGATGGGGCTGCAAAAACCGTGCTTGCGCATAATGCAACGGCGGTAAGGATCTTTCTAAGCATCTTGCGACACCTCCCTGATTAGAGTCTGTAGTTTCGTTGTGTTCATCATATTATCTGTCATGCCTGAAATTGAGCGTAATTTCGCGCCATACATCATAGTCTGCTTCGGGCAGCGAATAAGGTTGGCACTTACGCGCCGCTCTTAAGGCCCGATCAATCGCCTGCCCCATAAATCTGTCACCGATTGGTGCCCGGCGCGGCGAGACAAGCTCAGCATCGCCCTCCAGCGTGCCATCACGCTTCAAATTTACGCGCACAGTCACAGCCAACCGGTCCGGGTCTGGCAAATCAGATACAGTCCCCCAGCAAACAGCCATTTGCGACCATAAGAGAGATTCAACACGCGCCTCATTTGCTGTGCGGTCCCCAACCCCGCGTTGTGGCAAACGTGAACGCACCTCCTGAGGTGGCGTTTCCTGCTCCACAGGCGGCGGTGGCGGCGCAGTTCTGGCCTTTGCTGCTTTATCGATCAGCACCTGATCCTCTGCGGCAAATGGATTGTCATCAAGCAAATCGTCCAGCGCGTCGCGTGGCTTTTCATCCTTTTTGGGTTCAGGCTCTGGTTCTTTTTCCTCAGGCTCGGGCTCCTTCTCTTCGGGCTCCTCAGGCACAATATCTTCAGGCTTTTCTTCTTCCGCTTTATCCGGCGGTGGTGGCGGTGTCTCCTCCTCCACAACTAAATCCGTCTCTTCGGCCAGGACATCCAAATCTTCAAGAAAATCCTCAATATCCGGTTCAGGTTCTGGCGGTGTTGGCTCTTCCTCGGCCTCAGGCTCAGGCGGGTTTTCAGTCCGGCGCACCTCAACCACATTGGTCACCTCAGAAACTGTCACAATATCCACAGGCACAATCTCGACGGCCTGCACAGGGGCAGCCGTATGGGGCAGAACGATATAAGTCGTTCCCACCACAGCCAGGTGCAGAACAAGAGAGGCTGGAAGACCGCGAAGCATAACCTTTTCGTAGCTCCTTATCTTTGCGTTTTGGGGTCGGTGACAATGGCAAGGTTGCTAAACCCGGCATTGCGCACATCCCCCATCACGGCGACAAATTCGCCAGCCGACGCCCCCTCATCAGTCCGTAGCAGAATACGGCTCTCAAAACCTGAGCCCGTAATCGCAACCAGCTTTTCGACAAGCCCCTCACGCTCAACGACTGTATCCTGAATATAAAGTGTGCCATCCGCCTGAAGCGTAACATAAAGCGGTTCATCATTTGAAACATTGATCGCATCAGCGGATGTCTTCGGCAGAGAGACATCAATCCCAGTCGTCAATAAGGGAGCCGTCACCATAAAGACAATCAGCAAAACCAGCATGACATCCACAAATGGCGTGACATTGATTTCTGCGTTAAAAGCGCGCCGCCCCCTGCGTCCGCCTCGTCCACCTGATCCTAGTTGCGCGCCCATGCCCTACCCCTCAACATTGTCAGAGGCACGGCGTGACATGCGCACAAGAATATCCTGCGAGAAGGTATCGAGTTGATCGCCAAGGCTGGCAATATCGCCGGTAAACTTATTATAGAAAATTGTCGCCGGTATCGCCGCAATCAGGCCAAGCCCGGTTGCAAACAACGCTTCAGCAATAGGGCCGGCAACAACCCCAAGGCTTGTATCCTGACTGGCGGCAATATTTATAAAGGCATACATAATCCCCCAAACTGTACCGAACAGGCCAATAAAAGGGGAAGCTGATCCGACAATAGCCAACACACCATTCCCGCGTGAGGCTTTGCCCATCTCGCGGTCAACGGCTGCGCTCATTGCGCGCTCGGCCCTGCCAATCAAAGCTTCCATTAAGGCCGGGTCCTTAATCCGGCGCACTTCACTCCATTCACGTGAAGCAGCTGAAAAAACGCGAGCTGCCGCGCTGCTAGTATCTCCGCCGGGGCGTCCGTCAACATCATCTGTCCGGCCAGACCAGAAGGCATCCTCAAACCGTGCTGCCGCCTTGCGCGTGGCGCCAAGCGCAAACCATTTCTCCAGAATAACCGCCCATGACCAAAGGCTGGCAATGATCAAAACGACCAGCACCAACTGCACAACAATGTGCGCCTCCAGCAATAAGCCAATCAATGAAAAGTCACTCGCGCTGTGTCCGATCGCTTCCCCAACAGCTGGGGCCGTAATTGTCGTTATTCCGCCTAAGATCATATTGAGGCTAGCTCCTTGCCTGTTCTAAGCTGTGGGACCTGGAGCCAAGCGCTCCGAACCCATTAATCTAATGCAAATTGGGCAAGAAGTTGACGCTCGCCACATTGATTGCAGTTTCTTGTGCTCTTAAAGCTTAGTTTGGGTTTTGAAAGGGTTAATTTTTCACGAGAAACGGTTAATCTTTCAGGGGATTGCCCAGTTAATCTGGGGCATTTGTAACAATGTAATCCTGTAAATGTCTCGCCACTTCAGGAATCGGCCGGCGCGGGCGTCCATCAGCATGTATTTGAACAGCTGTAATTTCGGCACTGGCGACCAGTTCCTCACCGCGCAATGCTGCCTGCGAAAACAAAATCCGCGCGCCCTTTGTGCCCATATAACGTGTGCGGATGCGCAAAACATCCTCAACCTTGGCTGCCTTGCGATAATCCACCTCAACGCGGGTCAGTGTAAACGCCGCAGGATCGGGCCGGTTCAGTAAGGATTGGTGCGACACGCCAGCATCACGCAAATGGTTCGACCGCCCCCGCTCAAAAAAGCGGAGATAATTGGCATGATACACCATGCCCGTAAAATCAGTGTCTTCATAATAGACCCGTATCTCGGTCCAATGTTGGTGGTGCGCATCAAATGCATCAGGGTTTGTCGCTTTTATCATGTCGCAAAACCTAGCGATCTGCTCGCACACTGTCACCCCACCCCCAAAAGAAAACCGCCCCGGCAAAAACCGGGGCGGCCTTCACTTTAAACTATGGCAGATGTCTATTTTGACGGGCGCAGTTTTTCAAGCTGAGCAGCTGCCCAGTCCTTACCGCCCCAGCCAAAGGCAATCGCTGCAGCCGCTGCGCCACCAATGATGAAGTATTCAGCCACATTCAAGATGAACTCGCCACCTGTTGGATCAAGCCCCATGCGCGAAATGCCAAGGATCACTGACAGGATAATAATCACCCATTTGACAAAGCCTGCCGCTGCATCCGTTGCCCCTGATCCGGCAGAGGCCATCAGCCCTGTAATCATACGTGCCAGGAAGAGGCCAGCAAAGATAATCACTGCCCCAAACGCAATCTTCGCACCCATATCCAGCACAATCGCAAGTGCATCCGTCAGCATTGCAAACTCAAGCGCTTCAAGCGCCTGAATAAGGCCAAGCAAAATGATAAAGAAGCTTGCCGCAGAGGCGATCAGGCCAGACGCCGTCATGCCGCGATCGGCCCCTTTCAGGATACCAAGTTCAGATACCGCGCTATCAATACCAAGGCCAGGAAGCGTCTTGCGCGCGAGCCCGGATACGAAGCGGGCAATAAACACAAATACGGCCAGGATGAGTCCGGCAATGAGAATGTTAGGAATGGTTCCCATCACATCATTAAGCAGCTCAGTTGCTGGTATGGAAATCGCATCAATGTTCAAAATTTCCAATGCCGCAATCAACCCTAATATGGTGATGATCGCAGAGAGCACTGTGGCTGTAATGCCAGAAACATTCACATTGCCCTCAGCCAGTCCAAATTTAGCTGGCAACGGATCAGTAAACACCAGCACAGATTTAACCGCCTGACGCAGAACATTGGCCACGATCATAAAGACACCAAAAACAATGGCCGCCCCGGCAATCTTCGGCAGGAAGCTAAGGATATCACCCATCATCTCGTTCAGAGGGTCGACAATCTGCGTCATTCCAAGCTGTGTAAGCGCCTGAATCAGACCAATCAGGATCACAACCCAGTAAAAAGCCTTACCCAGATTTTTACCAAGCGTGGCTTGCCCTTTTTCATTATTGGCGTTGGCTTTCTTGCCAAGCCCTGTGCGGTCAATCCCGCCAGCAATCAAACCGCTAACGATTTTCGCCACGAAATAAGCCACAATCATAATGATGATTGCGGCGAGCACTTTTGGTCCATATTCAGTCGCTGAATATTTTAAATTGTTAAGTAGTTGTTCCATGAATTAGCCCCTTGCAGTTCATAGTGGAGCTGCTCTCTACAAGATTCTACATGACTATCAGGCAACGGAACGGCTAAATCACTGCATTTACTTCAGTTTACCAGAGCGCATCTACAAAAGTAGATACCGGTTTTGTGATAAAGATGCGCGATAAAACATGCTCTAGACGTTAAAGGCCGTATCGGGGGCCTTCGGCAACGCATAGGAAACATAGTCGCGCAATCGCTCGGTCAACTCGGTCACATCTCCACCAACAAGGCTCGCCGGGTCAATAACCGGTCCGACTGTCATGTCAAAGCGTGCACTCTTCTTGTTCACCAATTCCCGGAACAGAGTAATATCCCGCAATTCTCCATTGAATTTTGAGAACATATAATAAAGCCATGAATTTTGCGCTGTTATGTTCAGTGGGATGATGGGAGCTTTCTTTTTACGAGCCAGCGCCAAAGCCGTTGTAAACCATTCCTGTTCGGTCAACTTGCCATCAACCTTCTTGGCCAGTTTACCGGATGGAAAAATAATGATGCATTTTTCCTCCGCAAAGGCTTCGCCGGCCAAACGTAAGGTTTCGCGAGTCTTGGCCGGTGAGCGCTTATCCATCACCCATTCGACAGGAATAATCGTATCCGCAAAGCCCGGCGTAATACGCACTGCATCCGCGTTGGCAAAAAAGACTGCATCTTTGCGAACGCGCATAATCAAATCCCAGACCGCTGCGCCATCGGCCAAACCTGTTGGATGATTGGCCACAATAACCGCACGTCCTGTTGGCGGTATACGCTCCAGATTCCGAACCAAAAGATTAACAGTCAATTCTTTGGCCAGATAGTTAAAAGCCTCTACTCCGCCAAGCTCTTGCATATGATCAGCCCAGCGCACGGCTGTGCGATAACCAAGCGTGCTTAAAAGAACAGGTCGCACCATCGGCCATGTCCAGTGAGAAGCAAAGCTTGGACAACGCTCTTCAATCAACTCATCAATAATGTGCTGATCACTGTTGCGCTGGGCGACAGCAAATGCAGACGGCTTGCCTGTCTGCACAGGCAGTGACTTTTCACTCATCGCTTATCTCCCACAGATACAGCCTCATTAGCTTAGCATATTCGCGTTTGGAGTCACACCAACAGCCTTAGGCAGTTCTTTTTTGTCGAATTTTCGCAAAAACACGCAAAAAAAGCCCAATTTAAACCTTTCAGTCATTTCTGCTTTACTCCTCAGAAAGACCCACCTGTCATATTGGCCATTCGATAGGGGCGGGCCAACACGGTCCGGGTATAGAGTATAGTCTTGGAGTAAGCGTATGAAAGTTCTATGGGTCGAAGATCACCAACCAGTCAGAGACATGCTGGCCATTGCCGCAGATAAGGCGGCGCGTAGTCGAATACAGGTTGACCTGGTAATGGCAACGACCCTGATGGAAGCTGAACGCCGCTTGCGCCTCGAACGCTTTGATCTTGTCGTTCTTGATCTCATCCTTCCCGACAGCCACGATGGCGAAATGACAATCGCGCGGGCCGCTAATATGGGTAAGTTTCGTATAGCCGTTGTCTCCGGGGCCGAAAACCGCGAAACAGCTGTAGCCGATGCGGTGAAATACGGTTGCAATATATGCCCAACAGTTGTTTCAAAAGCATCCTTGCCTTTTAACAGATTTATCCAGCGCCCCGAAGCCTTTGAAGACTTCCTCCTGGACCTCATGCCTGAAGGCGAGAAAGCCAGCACCTGCGCGGCCTGATCCTGCTGCAAGATAAGATTATGAAAAAAATCATTGCCCGCCGGGCGCCTTTGCGTCAAACCAGCGGGCAATGATTTTTTTAGACGCGCCTATAACTTTCGTCCTTCTGGCCGCCAACATCATGCTCAGTGCAGTGGCGTTCAACAATGATACCTTCATGAAGAAAAACCTCTTCATTGTCGGCCCGATCATGCGCCGTGGTGAGTATCACCGGCTTGTCTCATCAGGCTTCCTTCATCTCAATCTGATGCACCTCTTCATTAATATGTTTGTGTTGTTCCAGATCGGCAGCGCACTAGAACGCGCAATGGGTTCGCCAAGATTTGCCGCGCTATACGCGATCAGCCTGATTGGCGGCAGCCTTTGGTCACTGATGGAGAACAAGAAAAATCTTCTCTATTCTGCACTAGGTGCTTCGGGCGCGACATCCGGCCTGATCATGGCTTACTGCTTTCTATCCCCAACAAGTTGGTTCCTCTTCCCGCCCGGTCCAGCCTGGTTTCTAGCTATCGCTTTTTTTGGCGTCACTGCTTGGTTGGCGCGGAAACCTAACCAGCGCATCGGGCATGACGCGCATATGGGTGGCATGCTGGCAGGTGGTGCTATGATGCTGCTCTTTTACCCTTTCTTATGGGGCCGCTATATCAGCGCTATTGAACAAACCATCGGACTTGCCTGATCTATGGCCGCGCTGAAAGACGCATATCTTGCCTCTATCCGCGACGGCCATCTGACAGAAGACCCGGCCCAGGCTGTGGCCCTCGACAAGCTCGATATGCTCACCACACGCCTCGCCGCCGCCAAGTCCGGCCTCTTTCGCAAGGCCAAACCAGTACGCGGACTTTACATCTGGGGCGAAGTTGGGCGCGGAAAATCCATGCTGATGGATCTTTTCTTTGCCCATGCCCCGGTCAAGGAAAAATCACGCGTCCACTTCCATGCCTTCATGCAGGAGGTACACGCCTTCCTCGGTTATTGGCGCGGCCTCTCGGCAAAAGAGCGCCGCCGTTCGCAATGGCATATCAAAAGCGCAGGCGATGACCCTATTCCACCCGCTGCCGCAAAGATTGCTGCTGCGGCGCGCCTGATCTGCTTTGACGAATTTCAAGTCACCCAGATCGCTGATGCGATGATCCTTTCGCGCCTTTTTGAGGCCTTGTTCGCGCGCAGCGTAACCATGGTCGCCACATCCAACCGCCCCCCTATTGATCTCTACAAGGACGGGTTAAATCGCCAGCGCTTTACCCCCTTTATCGATTTGCTGACAGAAAAGTGCGAAACCGTCGAACTCGCCGCTGCGCGGGATTACCGCCTCGAACGCCTCACCGCCGCGCCGGTCTGGTACACGCCCTTGGGACAAGCAGCCGACGCCGCCATGAACGCGGCCTGGTCTCGCCTGGTTGCTCCGGCCATACCTGTTCCATCACAGTTACACGTTGCCGGGCGCACTGTCCCTGTCCCTGCAGAAGCAGCCGGCGCAGCGCGCTTTACATTTGCAGACCTGTGCGCCCGCCCGCTTGGCGCAGCTGACTATCTCGCTCTGGCTGCGCGCTATCACACCCTCTTCCTCGACCATATCCCGGCCCTCTCCCCGCAGAACAAGAATGAGGCTATCCGCTTCACCAATCTCATTGATGCGCTCTACGAGGCCAAAACCAATCTCGTCGCCAGCGCTGCGACAGAGCCAGATACGCTCTACACCTCAGGCGATGGCAGCTTCGAATTCCAACGCACCGCCTCCCGCCTCCACGAAATGCGCTCGGCTGACTATATCGGCCTCGAACGTGTGCGGGTGGAAATGTGATTGGGGTGTAAGGTCTGCTTTCGGCGTCTGGGGGGGGGTATTAATTCTGGTCCCAAAACGTCCGATTTCGTTGAAAAACTCTGTTGTGAGTTTGGCTTTGCTCTTCGCTGTGGGTT
>CAYUFN010000102.1:0-702 GCA_964443965.1 uncultured Hyphomonas sp.
CTGCTGGGTGCGCCAGTTATGCCTTCGGTGAATATATGCTTTAAATAGACTGACGGCCAGGATGGCTGTGCCGTGTTGGCTATGGAAGGGTTTAATATGTCTCAGCAGAACGCAGCGCGGCAGGGGCCACTCAAAGATTTACGTGTGATTGAGCTTGGGCAATTGGTTGCGGGACCCTTTTGCGGGCAATTGTTCGCCGATATGGGGGCCGATGTCATCAAGGTGGAGCCTCCCGGGCAAGGTGACCCTCTGCGCGTTTGGGGACGGGAGGGGTATCCGCTGTGGTGGACGGTATGCGCGCGGAACAAGCGTTGTATCGCGCTGAACCTGAGAGAAAAAGACGGGCAGGATTTGCTCAAACAGCTGATTACCGAGGCTGATTTTCTGATTGAGAATTTTCGCCCTGAAACAATGGAAAAATGGGGGCTGGGCTATGAGGTGCTGAGTAAGGTAAACCCCCAATTGATTATGATACGCGTGTCCGGGTATGGACAAACGGGCCCTTATTCTGCGCGGCCAGGTTATGCTTCCGTTGGTGAGGCTATGGGCGGTATAAGATATTTAATGGGCGAGCCTGATCGTAAGCCGTCACGCGCGGGCCTGTCACTGGGAGATTCGCTTGCGGCAACTTACGCAATGATTGGGGCTTTGGCCGCGCTTCATCATAGGGAGAAAACTGGGGAGGGGCAGGTTGTCGATGCC
>CAYUFN010000102.1:712-6379 GCA_964443965.1 uncultured Hyphomonas sp.
TATGAGTCCTGCCTGACCATTTCAGAGGCCCTGATTGGTGAATATGTGACTGAGGGGCGGACGCGGGAGCGGACGGGATCTTACTTGCCGGGGATCGCGCCATCGAACATTTATGACACGCAAGATGGCATGATCGTTGTTGCAGCTAATCAGGACACGATCTTCAAACGGTTATGCACGGCTCTGTCCATGCCAGAGCTGGTGACGGACAAACGGTTTGCGACTCATGTGGCAAGGGGAGAGAATCAAACGGTACTTGATGATATTATCTCTGAATGGACGCGTGCGCGGTCGAGCGCAGATGTGGAGGCGATAATGGTTGCGCATGCGGTGCCAGTTGGAAAGGTTTATTGCGCAAAGGATATGCTGGATGATCCGCAATATCAGGCGCGTGAGGCCATTGTTGAGGTGCCACATGAAAAATTTGGAACGGTGAAGATGCAGGGCGTTTTTCCCAAACTTTCAAAAACGCCCGGCGCGATCAGATGGGCTGGCCCCGAGGCCCTGGGTGCGCATACTGAAGAAGTGCTGGCAGAGTTGTTGGATTTAACACCTGAGCAGATTGTTAAACTGCGTGCATCAGGGGTGGTTTAGCTAGGTATGCGCTGGGTGGTTTTGTTTATTTCCTCAGGCTGACGAAGAGATGTGTTAACGGTTGGTGAATCACCTGGCGATCGGGCCGAAGTTTCGAAATAGTTTCGTATTCGTTAACATAAAAAATATACATAATTTGGTTATTTAACAAGGCCTAAGATTTTCCTAAGAAAATCCTAAAATATCACTCAGGACTAATATTGCTACATCGGTTTGTGTGCTGACACAGATAAATGAAAACACAAAATAGCTCGCTATCATCAGAACCAAGACAAGTATAATGAGGCACAATAAACTCGCACGCAAAAGAGGTTTAAAAATTTAAATCCGCGCTGGGTGGGGACCTAGATTAAGCGATTTCAACGACTGCCCTTTAGCCAGGCGCTTCTCCAGGAAATCGCAACTCTGCACCAGAGATGTTTCGCGACATCTCTGGTGTTTTTTGTTGCGGCTTATACACGCTGATAGAGGGACGTCATTGCAAATGCAGCAGGTGGGAAAAGCGCAAATGCGGAAATGATTTGTGTTTCCAGAGGATAACCAAGCAGCATGAAGCCAAGGGCTAGTGCTGTCCAAACAGCAATGACTGACAGAAGAACTGGTCCAGGCTTGGTGGTTAGTGGGACAGGTGCAATTTTTTGGCTGGCAACCCTGTAAGTGATATCTATGAGAAAGGCTGTGACAAACCAGCCCTGAAAATTTCGAAACGGCACACCAAAATAATCACCGCCATGGGTCCATCTCCATAAATCGACGGCTTTGTTAGACAAGACTGGATCAACGGCGACATCAAAGGCGGTAGCAATCATTGCTGTGATTGCGCTCATCGTCAGGAGTCGGACGAGCGAAGAGGCTGGTAGGATGGGTTTGGCGTAAATCATAAAGTTGCTCAACATGTGAGCCAGATAAACAACACCAAACCAGCATAGGGGGATGACGTAGGGCACTGTACCAAGTTTTGGCCCAAGCTTTTCTGAATAAGTATACGGACCAAAAACAAGTCCCGTACTGACGCCAATTGTTTCCATCGTGAAGCCGATGGATGCGCCCAGCGCAAAAAATAAAAGGGCATTCTTATAGCCTGTGAGCAGGGCTGCGTTGATAAGGGCAATCGCTCCCAGGCCAGCCATAAAGCCGCCATACCAGATGAGGTAGGCGTATCCCCAGAGCGGGGACACATGAAAGGCGATAAAAAGAAAGACACCTGTAAACAAGAGAACCAGAAGCGTTTTTTCCTGGCGTGTTTTATTTGTTTGGATATGCGCTGACATAGACGTCCCCCCGTTTATTATGTCTGTTTGTGGTTTGGCTGATTTTGCTTATAGGCTTGCAAGGCTCCATAGGTCCTGCATGTTGCTTAAATACATGTCGTGATTTGCGTTGTTTGCGTAGGCTCTTGAAAATCTTAGCTTCCAGACATCAAGCGATGTCTCAGGCTCAAGCCTGCGGGCTTTTGCGATGTGTTCGATGGCTTCTCGTTCGTTCCCTAAGTGCCGCAGGATAATAGCAGCAGAAATATTGGGCGCGGCGTTATCGGGCGTCATGTCTAAAGCAATGCGGATGGCGGCGTGAGCGTCTTCCCAACGATTGGCTCGAATAAGGGCGCAGGCCCGCCAGCCATAGGATATCCATAATGTCACATCGCCTGGTGCCAAAGCAACTTCCTGATCAAAATAGGTCAGCGCGGCCTCGGTCTGGTCTAGCAGGGCTGAGGCCATTCCGCATATGGCATACCCATATTGATTATTTGGGTTGAGCTGTAATGAGCGTTTGCCGATCTCAAGCCCTTCTTGTGTAGAACCCGAAACAATCATGGCGCTTGCTGCTGAGGAGAGCACAGTCGAATTATCTGGGTCGAGTCGGATAGCTGTGTTTGCGAGCTCCAGAATACGGTTTTCCAGCGTCTTATTATCGGGCATCATCTGATTGTAGATAATCCCCTCCATTTGTGCGACCAAAGCTTGGGCCAGGCCGTATGCCGGATCAATTTGCGCTGCAAGCTTTGCTTCGGTCAGGGCTTGCATCAGGGAAATAGGGGTCATGTGCCGCAAGGCAGACAGAGATCGCATGACGGCTTGCCAGGCTGTAATGTCCTCTGTCTTATGCAAGGCGCGTTCGATTTCGACACGATGGGCCTGTGTCCGCAAATGAGCGGCGAGCTTTAGGATAAGCTCTTCTTGCATATCGGCCAGTTTCTCGATCGGTGTGGTGAATTTTTGAGACCAGAGTACGTCACCACTTGCCGCCTCAATTAGCAAAGTTGATACCTGAAGATCAGTTTTCTTATGTCTGATGCTGCCCTGCAGAACATAGCGCACGTCCAGTTCTTGAGCCATAGCTTTAAGATCTGGGGCGGGGCCGACGCCAAACCTGGCGGTTGCCGAGCTTGCCTTTACGCGCACATCCACACCCTGTGAGAGTGCTTCGATGAGATCTTCTGCAATCCCGAAAGCGAAAACATCCAGATCCGGGTCGCCAGATCTGTTTGTAAAGGGGATAACAGCAAGGCTGGGGGCGCCGCCACGCCGATTGAGGGGCACCTTTTTCTGAGTGATGTTGAGAGTGACGACATTGTCTGACGCGGGTGCGCCCGTCTCTGGCCTCTGAGAAACCGGAGCGACAAGCCGATAGCCACGCTTTGGTACTGTCTGGATAAATTCGCCGCTGCCGCGTTTTTCGCCCAGAGCTTTTCGCAGCAAGGAAATGGCTCGAGACAGTCTTTCATCGCCCCCATATTCAGCGCCCCAGACCCCCTCGATCAACTCGTCACGGGTTAAGACACTCCCTGCGTTTTGAGACATCAGGTGAAGGACGTCCATAACTTTAGGTTCGACAGGATGTGCATGTCCCTCTCTGTCGATTGTAAGCGTGTCGAAGTTGACATCCGCTGAGCCGAGTCTGATCTTTTTTGCCATAATTGCGTATTTAGAGCGAGATGTCTGTCCCCGTAATCTAAGGTTTCAAAGTGATCGAAAGAGGTCAACACAAGTACGATATTGTGATCGATACTACCAAGTAAAATCATTGGGTTTGCTTGTTAAAGGCTCAATGAAGAGGGATTTTGCCTATTTTCTGAGCATTTCATTTTGTGATTAAAATTCGGATCGTCTTTTTTTGCGCGGTGTGTAGGCTGTTGGTGAATTGATTCGCCGCTGCGTGGATCAGGAAAGCTTAGAAACCGGGGGAAGTATCATGTCTGCAAAACCGCGTAAAATTGCTGTCTTGGGAGGGGGCGTTGGCGCACTGTCGGCTGTTTTCTATCTAACGGAAACGAAAGATTGGGCGGATAAATTTGACATAACCGTTTATCAGCAAGGCTGGCGGCTTGGTGGCAAATGCGCCAGCGGGCGGGATATGCGAGATGGCTATGGTTATCGTGTTTATGAGCACGGTCTGCATATTTTCGCGGGGTTTTATGATCAGTCATTTGACTTGCTGCGCCGATCCTATGAAGCGATTGAGCGCCCGGATGGACACCCAAACCAAACGGTTTGGGATGCGTTTACGCCGCAAGATACGATTGCGCTTGTCGACAATCTTGTGCCCGGGCACCCCGATTTGATCTGGTATCTGAACCTTCCGGCCAATGAGGCTGTACCCGGAGATGATTTAAGCTTGCCGCCGCTTGCGAAAATGATCGAACGGTTGATTGCTGCGCTTCTCCATATCCACCCAGGCAAGGGTGTGGACGACGAACCAATCGATCAAAGAGGGTGGCTATGCTCTCTCCTTCACAAGGCTTGCGCGCTCCTTAAAGGGCTGATCCATAAAGTTGAGACTGATATTGAGGAGGATGTTTTCAACGCGATCATGCATCGCATCGTGGATATGATCCATGACGAGATGAAGCAAATACATGACAAGAGCATGTATCTTACTTTCGAAGTGGCGTTGGAACGCTTTATGACATCTGCGCTTATGGTGCAGGCGATTTTACACGGTGTGGCTGAAGATAAAGTTTTCAAAAATGGCTTTGACGCGATCGATAATTATGACTGGAGCGAATGGCTATACAAGCATGGCTTGGCTGTTGCGCGTAAATTTCCCGAATGGGGAAAGCCTGAGACGCGCGCCGGGCGTATGATCAATTCTGCAACAGTTGGCAGCCTCTATGATTATGCGTTCGCGCTGGAGGGTGGCGGCGATATGACCGAGCGAAATTTTGCAGCAGGGACTGCCCTTCATGCCGCTTTGCGATTGGTAACTTATAAGGGGCATTTGTTTTGGAAAATGCGCGGCTCAATGGGAGATGTTGTGATCGCGCCAATCTATCTGGCACTACAAAAACGCGGCGTGAAGTTCAAATTTTTCAATCGGATTACACAGCTCAACATTGCGACTGACAAGGATGAGGTTCGGTCCATCGATCTTGTTGAGCAGGTTCAGCTGCAGCATCCTGATAAGGGGTATGACCCGCTTTTTGGCGCGCCTGTGCCGGGGTGGCCGGAAGATGTGACACTGGAGGCGTGGCCAGCTGAACCTTTCTGGAAACAGCTTGTTGATGGTGAGCACCTTAAACATGAAGGGCGTAACTTTGAGGCGGATCATAATCAGCATCCCGGTGCCGGAGATACGCCGCGCACTTTGCAAAAGGGAGTTGATTTTGACGATGTCATTCTGGGTATTCCGCCTGGCGGGTTGCGGCAGGTTTGCGCAAGCTTTCCCGCACGTTTGCCGGAGTCCAAATGGGGCGCGACACTTGAAAAACTATCACTGACGCGCACATGCGCTGTGCAGTTGTGGCAGAAGCGCGCCATGGATGATTTGGGCGTGCCATCACCTGACCGTACGCTAACAAATGCTGATCAGCCACTTAGCACCTGGGCAGATATGAGTCATCTTCTGAACCGGGAAATTTGGAACGGGGCAGACCGGCCGCGCGCGATTACTTATTTCTGCGGACAGATTGGCGGCGATGAGACGGGTGTGGCCGCGCATGCAAAAATTATTGACGCAACTAAAACTTGGATGCGTGCAAACACGAAGCGCTATTGGCCCAAAGCGGTTGCCCCGGACAGTGAGTACGGGTTTGCAGAAGATTTGATTTATGACCCTGACCCTTCTGCTGGCGGG
>CAYUFN010000102.1:6389-10536 GCA_964443965.1 uncultured Hyphomonas sp.
GCGATTCAGGGCTTTCTAATGTTTATCTGGCGGGGGACTGGACGCTCAGCATAATGAATTCTGGCTGCGTGGAAGGCGCGGCGCGAAGCGGGGCCAGATGCGCCGAAGTTATCAGCGGCGGGGCAGCTATCCCGGCGCAGGGGACAGGGGGAGGCCGAGCGGGCGGTGGGGTGGTTTTGCCCCCATCTGACGGTGACACGCCTGCGCCGAAAACGCTGCCGCCTTATGTGATTGATGGAAATCTCTATGATTCCCTTGGGCCGGCGCAACTTGATGATGTGTACATGCATATGTTTTGTGTGCCTGCTGATAAAGAGAAGATACAAGCCTGGCTCGACCGTACGTTTTCTGTGCCTTCTGGGGGGGCTGTGTCCTATGAGGCCTTGGGGGACAAGATTTTTCTGGGCGTGGCGCAGCTTGGGAAAGTCAGCTCGCTCGGGCAGGGCGGTAAGGATAAGGGGCATACAAGCGAGATTGATGTTACCTTCTGGATCTTGGCGCGCAAACGTGGAGACGGGCCTTTGGCGATGCGTTGGATCCCAGCCTATCTGTTTGTTGATTCGGGGGCGGTGCTAGTAACAGGGCGAGAGGTTTGGGGGTTTCCTAAGCAGCTTGGCAAGTTTGATTTTAAACCTGTCGGCGAAGACCCGGCTGGTGCGCAACATTTCGACACGCAAGGGTTTGTCATTGAAAAGTATGGCCCGAACGCTCTGGCGCAGTGGAAATCGATTATTGATGTTCGCCCAAAACCAAAAACGCATGAAAAGAAAACGATCTGGAATACGTTTGAGCACTTAGCAGAGGCGGCGGCCGTTCGGTTGGCAGATGATTTGATGGGGATGGCAGACCATATTAAGGCAGCTATTGCCATGGGTGATATGACGATGGCGTTTCTAAAGCAATTCCCCGATGCGACCGAGCCGCGAAGTGCGTGCTATCAAGCGATTGTTGAGGCTGAGGCTAAAACGAAAACGATGCACGGCAGCGGACTGACAAATGACAAATATGAAGTCCGGATCACCTCTTATGCGAGCCACCCCTTTCTAAATGAGCTCGGGCTTGCTGAAGGCTGGCAGGATGTTGGGCATGGTATCTGGGTGCATTTTGACTTTATCCAACACCTCGGCGATGAGATTTGGCGGGCTTAAGCTTGGTTTGCGTTGAATTGTCTTTAGGTGCGTGCCTCTTGTGGCCCTGGGCGCGCAGGTGTGCGTAATCCCATCCATGCTGCCACATCAATTGCAAGCAAACCTGCCAGAAGGGCATACATGGTTAGTCCCGGTTGACCGCTTGCCAGGCCAATTGGCGAGAAGATGACATAGAGGGCGACGACGAGGGAAAGAAGTGTGACCGCCACGGGGCGCGCCAGCCGCCAAGGGGTAAGGTCAACTTTTTCCTGACGTTGGAATGTCCAGGGTGTTTCTCTTGGTGCCAGCCGCCCGGCAATCAACATGATGCCAACCTCAATGGCAAACAGGATCGCGTAAAGATGCAGGAAGTGCAGGGTGACAATATCGTCGAATACGAACTTTAAAAGCCCGTAAGCGATGATGTGGAAGCCGATCACGATTTTCGCACCGATGGCAGGTGTGTAGCGGGTAAACAGGCCAACCAGAACAATCGCGATGATTGGAATATTGTAAAAGCCTGTAAAGATGCGGATGATCTGCCACAGACCCTCAGGGGCAAATGAAAGAAGTGGCGCGACAAAAAATGAGAAAACCGCAATTACCACGCTTGCAATCATCGCGACGCGGACGGCCTCTTTGTCTCCGACGGCTCTTGCGCGCATGGGCGTGTAAATATCAAGGGTAAACATGGTGGCGGCGCTGTTGAGCAGGGAATTGAACGAGGAAAAGACTGCGCCGAATAGTACGGCCAGAAAGAAACCCATCATCCAGATCGGGAAAACATCACGGATCAGAGCGGGGTAAGCTTCATCTATGCTGGCAAGGCTGGGGCCATAAAGATGGAAGGCGATAATGCCCGGGATCATCATGAAGAGGGGAACAAGAAGCTTAAAGAAGCCGGAGAAGAGAACACCTTTTTGGCCTTCAGCGAGATTGCGGGCGGCAAGCGTGCGCTGGATCACATATTGATTGGTGCACCAGTAGAAAAGGTTGGCAAAAATCATACCGGTAAAAAGGGTGCCAAAGGGGGTTGGTGCGCTGGCATCTCCAATCGCATTTAGCTTTTCCGGGTTGGTCGTCGCGATTGTGGAGAGGCCGCTCATAAAATCACCATTTCCAAGTGCAATCAGGCCAAGAATGGGGACAAGCGTGCCAACAATGAGCAGGCCGATGCCGTTCAATGTGTCTGAAACGGCAACGGCTTTTAGCCCTCCAAAGACGGCATAAATGGCACCAACCAAGCCGATGACAAGTACGGTGATGACGAGCGCTTCAAACTGACCAACATTCAGGAGCGTGGGCACATCAAATAATTTTATGACCGCAATTGAGCCTGAATAAAGAACCGATGGGATTGTCACTAACCCATAGCCCAGCATGAAGAGAATGACTGACAGTCTTTGAACATCAGGGTCAAAGCGCCCGCGCAGAAATTCTGGAAGCGTGGTAAACGCACCAGCCAGATATTTGGGAAGAAAGATCATCGCCATGGCAACGGTTGAGACAGCCGCCGTGACCTCCCACGCCATCGATGAGAGATTAAAGCCGTAGGCAGAGCCGTTTAATCCGATGAGTTGTTCAGCTGAGAGGTTTGTTAACAGCAGCGAGCCTGCGATAAAGATGCCGCCCAGATTGCGCCCGGCCAGAAAATATCCGTCTTTTGAGTCAGTTTCGCCACGCGTATAAAGATAGGCAATCCACGCGACTAGACCCATGAAAGCTATGCAGCTTACGAGGGTGAGTGTGAGTTCAGAAGTAGACAGAACATCCTCCATAAATATTCTTACACGGCTATTCCAGCCTTGGTCTTGCAGGAGCGGTGCCCGCTAAATGGCCGGGAGTGTGTGATTAAGCGTTGTAAATGCCCCGTTTGCAAATATCAGACTATCGCCAGGCTGCTCCATGGCTGTGTGCACCTTGCCCAGAATGATCGTGTGATCGCCAGCATCATGGGTTGCAAAGCGGTGACATTCGAAGACGGCCAGGCAGTCATCAATGCGTGGGATTCCTTCTTTGGTGAGATGGTGGGGCACTTTATCGAAGGCCCCTTTATTGCGGACAAATGCGTCGCAAACTGCTTTTTGATGAGCTGACAGAACATGGATGATGAAGGCATCAGCGTCTGTAAAGGCGTTATGCCGGCTTGATTTCTTATCCGGGCTCCACATGACAAGGGCAGGGTCAAGTGAAACGCTGGCAAAACTGTTGGCTGTAATCCCGATGGGACCATCCGGTGTTAAAGCGGTAATCACGGTGATACCGGTCGTGAACCGCCCAAGAGCTGTTCGGAATTTCCAAACATCTGTTTCAGGCGTAAAAGAGGAAGGCTTGGTCATTTAGGGGACATCCTGGCCAATTGCGGCAGCGTAGATTTCAAACCAGGTTTGCCGATTCATCGTGATGTCCTGCGCTTTTGAAAAAGCGGCGATACGATCGAGCCGATTGGTACCCATAACAGGGAGAATGCCCGCTGGATGCGCCAGTAGCCATGCGACAGCCAGGGCGGTAACGTCTGTCCCAGATTGCTTTGCGATGGCATTCATTTTGGTGGCCAGTTGCGGATATGAGCTATCAAATAAACGTCCACCTGCCAGCGGTGACCACGCCATAGGGGCTATACCGCGTTCTTGAAGGAAGGCGATATCACCATTAGTGAAAGCTTCATGCGCTGCGACGCTAATCTCAATCTGGTTGGTGACCAGCGTGTTGGTCATGCTCGTTTGGAGAAGGGTATAGTCATGTGGTTTGAAATTTGAGACCCCAACTGTGCGCACTTTGCCCGAGCTTATCAGGTCATCCAGCACTGCCCCGGTTTCAGAAGGGTTCATGAAAGGGTCAGGGCGGTGTATCAAGAGCACATCAATTTGCTCAATACCCATCAGGCGCAGGGAATGTTCTACAGACGCAGTGATGTGCGCGCGGCTGGTGTCATAATGCTTCACACTTGCATCAGCGTATCTGCCAACGGGGGCGATGATGCCGCATTTTGTAATTATCTCAATGCGTTCGCGTAAGGT
>CAYUFN010000103.1:0-10375 GCA_964443965.1 uncultured Hyphomonas sp.
AAATCAGCCAGCATTGCATCAAGATTTGCTGCGCCCAAATGTTTACAGCGCTCAGGCGACCAGCCAAAGGTCTGGTCTGGTAAATCTGCATTATCTTTAAACGGCATTTCAAGCGTCATTGAGAGGCACTGGAAATAGCCATACATTGCGTTGCCAGCGATCTTCATATTTGCCTTACCGGGTGCATTTCGCGGATACCCATACTTGGTCTGAAAGTCAGGGCTGGCGTTCACAAGCGCGTTTTTATAGGCTGTCAGGCGCAAATCGTCAGCCTCAGTAAAGCCCGGCGCACCCTCGCTTCCGGCAATGAAATTATACGGCAAGGCTTCATCGCCATGTACATCAAGAAACAGGTCTACACCTGTCTCCTTCATCGCCGCAAGCGTGTGGTAGACTTCAGGACTTTTATCCAGGGTCGGCGCGGCCCATTCGCGGTTGAGGTTCACCCCGGTCGCATTGGTGCGCAGATGCCCGCGAAAGGAACCATCCGGGTTCATGTTCGGCACAATGTGGAACCGGGCCAGTCGGCGTAACTTGCGCGCCACCGGGTCTGCCTCGTCGAGCAGACGCGCCAGAAAGCCCTCAACCCACCATTCGGCCATACTCTCACCTGGATGCTGGCGAGCGATAACCCAAACCTGCTTTTCACCCTCGCCCACTTGCAGGCAATCAAGCGAGCGCCCATCAAGTGTCTGGCCAAGCTCACGCAGATCGACACCATCCACCATTGCCGCTTCGCAAATCATGTCGCCATGACGCTCCATTGAGAACGGCGCGAAGTAAGCATAATAAACAGCATCTTCCTGCGGCGTATGTAAAATCGTCAATTCACCACCCTCAAATTCAGTTGGCACACGAAACCATGTTTCGCGATCGTAAGAAGCACACGCCTTATAGTCCGGCCACCCCTGAGGGTAAGCTGAGGTTCCGGCATTCTCTATGACCATTTTACAAGCCTGCCCTTTGGCACCAGTTAAACGAAAATGGAACCATTGATAGAACGCGCTATCCTTATCCAAACGGATATCAAGTCGAATATTTTCGGGGGCTTCACATGATTTTACGACAATGTTTCCACTGTCAAAAGCAGCCGTGATAGAAAGGCTCATAAGATTAGGCTCCGCATGGATATGGATGTCATCCCCTGCTTAGACCTATTTGTATATTTTGAAAGGTGATAAAATGAAAAAGCCTATTCGCGGAATGTCCTCGACATGGCATCCCCAAGCGGCTTCATCAGATAGGAAAGGACCGTGCGGCTTTCAGTCCTCAATGATGCATCAACAGGCATGCCCGGTACCAGTGCAAAGCTTTGATTATCAAGACGGTCCTGGGGGATGGCCACCACGGCCTCAAAATAAAACTGCCCACTTACAGGATCTTGGAGCGCATCAGCGGACACTTTTGACACTGTGCCATAAACTTCAGGAGTTACATTTGCGCTAAAGGCCGGAAAGCGGAGAATGGCTTCACTGCCAGGACCTACTTTATCAATGTCACTTGGCAAAACGCGGACACGTGCGATCAGCGGATCATTTTCCGGGACAATGTGCATAATCGGATCGCGCGGGGAAATGACGCCGCCTATCGTATGGGTCTGTACGCCAAGGACTCTTCCTGAACGCGGGGCTAAAACAAGTAGTCTCGTCAACTGGTCCTGCGCAGCAATTCTCTGCTCAGCTAATTCGGAGGCCTGTGTTTGAACATCGCGCAACTCGGTTAAAACTTGCTCGAGAAACCCTTCTGTAAGTTGGTTCAGCTCAATTTGTGCCTCGCCAATTTGAATTTTTGTTGTGGCAACTTCTGCCGAAAGCGCTTCACGTGCGCCTTCCAGCTGGGCAAGCTCACGTTGCAAGCCAACAATGCGAGGTCTGGCGACAAGTTGCTTTTCAACAAGCGGCTGAAGACTGAGCATCTCTTCTTCGAGTAAATTGGCCTGCTTCAGGTTTGCATCAATCTCGCTTTCACGTCCTTTGACTCGTCTGCGTAATTGCAAAATAGCCTGATTTAGTAACGCCACCTGTGTTGAACGAGACGCCGCACGCGCTTGCATCAATTCTTGCTGAGACTTTAATATGCTTTGCATACGCGGATTATCGGCCAAGTTCGCAAGGCTTGTACGTAGTGTTAAAATCTCATGATTATCACGTTCAGCAATCAATCGTGCTTCGCGACCTAATAATTCAAAAAGCCGAGCTTCAACGCTGGACAAGCGTGCTTGCACAGCGGTTCCATCCAAAGCAATCAGAGTTTGACCTTCATCAACACGGTCGCCCTCTTTAACAAAGATCTCTCCAACTATGCCGCCCTCAAGGTGTTGAACGGCTTGTTGATTACTCTCAACAGTCACCGAGCCTGACGCGAGTACAGCCCCTTCGAAGGGTGCAAAAATTGACCAGAAAAGGAGCCCGCCAAACAAGGCAATTACAAGCCCCCAACCAAGACGGAAAAGGCCTCTCGTGTCTGACGCCTCCCGGCTTACAATATCTGATGGCCTCATATCAGCCATGGTTTTCCCCTTTTCGCAAAAGGGAAACACCACCCATATTTTTAGGTGCAACTTTAGCCAACACTTCCTCACGCGGACCAAACGCCCGGATCTTGCCACCATCTAGCATAAGCAATTTATTGCATTGAACAATCGTAGAGGGACGATGCGCGATCAACACAACAGTCGTGCCCTTTTCTTGGAGCGACGTTATAGCCGCCTGTAAAGCGGTCTCACCATCATTGTCTAAATTTGCATTCGGCTCATCCATAATCACGATAGCCGGATTGCCATAAAGAGCACGCGCCAATCCAACGCGCTGCCGTTGCCCAGCAGACAGGTAAGCGCCGCGCTCGCCAATTTCAGTGTCATAACCGTTAGGCAAGCGTAGGACCATATCATGACACCCAGCAGCCTTGGCCGCAGCAATAACATCCTTAGCCGCTGCGTCTTTTTCAAAGCGGCATATATTGTCTTTAATCGGCCCAGAGAAGAGATCAACTTGCTGTGGAAGATAACCGATCTGGGGGCCGAGTGCTTTACGCGGCCATGACTTCATATCAGACCCGTCGATCCGTACTGTGCCGACTTGCGCAGGCCATATCCCGACAAGGACGCGTGCCAATGTCGACTTTCCAGCGGCGCTTGGTCCAATCAAGCCGACAATATCGCCTTTTTCAATCACAAAATTCAAGCCGC
This sequence comes from uncultured Hyphomonas sp., assembly GCA_964443965.1. Lineage (GTDB taxonomy): Bacteria > Pseudomonadota > Alphaproteobacteria > Caulobacterales > Hyphomonadaceae > CALLCD01. Next base: position 3,188 of record CAYUFN010000103.1, read on the forward strand.
TTAAAAAGGCTTTTGTAGCACCCGGCGGGCCAACTGAAACGCCCTCCACACGAATTTCACCCTGTACTTTCGGCAGTTCCATCTGATCTTGGCGAACTGTGCGATCGCCAAGTAAACCGCTAAGCGCCTCCCAGGCCACTTTGGCAGATGTAATCGTGCGCCACTGTCCTACCAACTGCTCTAAAGGCCCGATCGCACGCCCTGTTATGATTGAAGCGGCAATCATCGCACCTGGTGTCGAGACACCAATGATAGATAGATACGCGCCCAATCCAAGTACTGAAGATTGTAGGAACATGCGGAAAGCTTTTGTCCCGGAGACAAAACGGCCTAGCAAAGAAGCAGATGATACAAGCGCAGCGTCCGAACGGTCAAACTTGTCGCGCCATTGTGTCTGCATCCGTTCAGCCATTCCAAGGGCTTCAATAATTTCAGCATTCTGCGTCACTTCACGCACTTGTACCTGGGCTGCATTTTCTAATCTTTCAGCCTCGCGCATCGCATCATTGGTGAGCTTCTGGTTTACAAAGGCAATCCCAACCAACACCAAGCCACCAAAGATAGCTAAAAGACCGTAAAATGGATGGATCAAAAACAGGATAAGAAAGAAAGCCAGAGCGTAAGGCGCATCAAACGCAGCCGTTACAGCAGAACCTGAGATAAAGCGGCGCAATGTACGCAAATCCCGTAAAGGTTTATCATTGGTTCTGCCTGGATCTTTAAGCGTCTGGCCGAGCGTTGCAATAAGCGTATCATTGCTGAGAATATCCTCAAACCGCGAACCGGCACGGCTCAAAATGGAGTTACGCACCCATTCGAGTACACCAAACCCCATATACAGGACAAGGATCAGCAGCGTCAGCGCAACCAGGGTCGGGATAGAGCCACTGGCCAGCACACGATCATAAACTTGCAGCATATATAGCGGCCCTGTCAGCATCAGGATACTGGTAAACAGGCTAAAGCCGATCACACCGTAGAAAATGTGCCGCAAAGACCGTATGGCCAAAACCATTGGATTATCTTGAGTTTTCGTGGCCTTCAGCATTTGCTGAGCCTCCTGAGATACCTGTATACGCGTTTGCCATTCTAGCAGTCATGGCACGCAAAACTGCACCATTTCTCTAAGCTTTAGCAGAGACTCTTTTAAACCTGATTAATATGGGGTCGAAAGTGTTAACCACCAACATCCAATGCTTTTACGACAACAGGCAGCATTAGCACACCGAGTAATGTTGGAAAAACGAACAAAATAAGTGGTAATGACAGCTTAGCCGATAGCGCCAGTGCCTGTTCTTCAGCAGCCAAAATGCGCTTTTGCCGCATATCTTTTGAAAAGACACGCAAAGTCGTCCCTACACTTGATCCCATCTCCTCGGCTTGCCGGAGCATTGTCGCAAGTGAATCAGCCTCATCTAGTCCCAATCGCTGTGCAAAGTTTTTCCAGGCATCATTCCGGCTCCGTCCGGCGCGCAGCTCCAAAGCAATGATATTTAAATGCATCGCAAGGTTTGGGTAGCGAGCGCCCAATTCTTCCGCCACACGCGTCACTGCAGAATCAATACTCATACCCGCCTCAATACAAGCGACGAGCAGGTCCATCATATCCGGAAAGGCTTCACGATATTCAGCTTCAAGTTTTCCAGTCCGAGATTCAATAAACTTATCTGGCAGGATCAACCCAATCGCGACCAGCAATAAGCTCGTACCAATAGGGCCGAACTTATGTATTTCTGAAAGAGGTCCCAGAAAAAACAAGAGGCACAGCTGAGGAACAACAACCATGACTAATCGGATAGCAAAATAAACTGCAACAGATTTCGGATTCAAAAACCCTGCCCGCAATAACTTGAAACGGATTGCCGAGAGTTGCTGCTCGTTACCTGGCGCAGCGCGCTTGCCCAAGTTGACAGCCATTTCACCCAGCGAGCGTGTCCGTTTGCGCGTCTCTCTTTTTGATCCATCTTGATATTTTTGTTTTTGGCTCTCCAGACGCGTAATCATTCGATCTGACCGCGCGGCAGACTTCAAAACGGACATTACAGCGGGGCTCGCCAGCAAAGCAACAAGCACAACAATGCCAAATATAATCAGATCATTCTGTGACATTTTCAGGTCCTAAATCTTAAACGCGATCATTTTTCGCATCATCATATTTCCAATGAAAAGCCAACCAGCAAACCCTGCCAGCCAGTACTGTACAACCGGACGATGGATGACAGAGCCATAAAAATCAGGATTTAGAAAACTAACGGCCGCCCCAACGATAAAAGGTGCTGCGGTCAAAATAAGTGCCGACATGCGTCCTTCTGCAGACGCAGCTTTCACTTTCAAACGCAACATCTGCCGGCCTTTGATGGCCGCGGCATTTAACTTTAAAAGCTCAGACAGATTGCCTCCGGTTTGTGCCTGCAATCGTATCGTCGCAGCAAACAGGTCTATGTCCTGACTAAACGAACGCTCAGACAAGCGACGAACACCATCCTTCAAGGAAGAACCATAGGCTACCTCATCGGCCATCATTCCGAACTCTGTACCAATAGGGTCTGGCATTTCAGATCCAACAAGAGCAATCGCTGTAGGAACAGGGTGTCCTGCTTCAAGGCTTCGCACAATGACATTTAACCCATCCGGTAATTGCTCCCCAAGCTTGGCGCTGCGCTTCTTTCCCATTCGGGATAAGAACCAGAAAGGGCCAACAAGGAAGACAGTCAAACCAATACCAGTTGCCAATAGATAATGGGTCACAAAATAAAGCACCCCTGCGCCAGCTCCAACACCAGCTAAAGCCGAGATAACAGCCCACTTAAGGGGCTCATAAGTTAACCCCGAGCGTGTCACCAACTGATTGAACCAGCGCGCAGATAGAGACATCTCACCATCCGAGTTAAGAGCCCGCTCTTTTCTGAGATCAAGAATAAGCTGCTGGACCGACCCAGATCGTTCACGCGCCTTCAAACGCTTCGTCAGTTGCTTGTCCATTTGTGCTTGACCGAACAACCCTGTTATTCCCTGCACGATCAAAAACCCGATCGCAAAGAACATAAGATAAAGAACAATCGGACCAGAAAGTATACCGTTTACATCAATTCCGAACATGCATCAGAACTCACGCTGTGGATCGAAAAGATCATTATCAACAAATACACCGCGACGTTCCATTTCCTCAAGGAACCTAGGGCGCATCCCTGTCGCAATAAACTTGCCGTGTACTTTACCTTCATCATCTGTGTGCGTGCGTTCAAATTTGAAGATTTCCTGAAGCTGGATGACATCCCCCTCCATTCCAACAATCTCAGCAACGCTCATAACACGCCGAGACCCATCGGATAGACGCGCAGCCTGCACAATCATGTTTACCGCTGATGCGATCTGGCCACGAATAGCCTCTGCAGAAATCCGCATTCCACCCATCAGAACCATTTGTTCTAAACGGGTTAACGCGTCGCGCGGATTGTTGGCGTGAATGGTCGCCATAGAGCCTTCATGGCCCGTATTCATCGCTTGTAACATATCGAAGGCTTCTTCGCCGCGAACCTCACCCAGGAACACGCGGTCAGGGCGCATCCGCAGGGCATTTTTTACAAGTTCGCGTTGGCGGATTTCGCCTTTACCTTCAAGGTTTGGCGGGCGCGTCTCCATACGCGCAACATGCGGTTGCTGGAGCTGCAACTCAGCAGCATCTTCAATTGTAATGATACGCTCTTTAGGCGAAATTGCTGATGACAATGCGTTCAGAAGCGTGGTCTTGCCAGACCCTGTGCCCCCGGAGATAACCGTTGATGCGCGGCACTTAACAGCGCCCACAACAAAATCAAGCATTGGGGCTGGGAGAGCGCCGAACTCAGCTAGCTTGGCAACCGTTAGAGGGCTTTTTGAAAACTTCCGAATAGAAACAAGCGGCCCATCCACGCCAATAGGACTAATCGCAGCATTCACGCGCGATCCATCCAGAAGACGCGCATCGACAAGCGGCTGCGCTTCATCTACGCGACGTCCTACAGCAGACACGATGCGGTTAAGGATCCGCAACAAATGATCATTATCGGCAAATCTAACATTAGACAGTTCAAGCTCTCCGCCACGCTCAATATACACCTGATCACAGCCATTGATCATGATGTCTGAGACGGAATCATCTGCCAGCAAAGGTTCAATTGGGCCAAGCCCTGTCATTTCGTCAAACACCGCATCAGCAAATGTGCTGATCTCGGTTGATGACATTGCCATGCCTTCTTCGCGCACAATATCAATGACAATCTCACGGACTTGCCGCTTTAAATCAGCATCGCCTAGTTTATCGAGAGAGGACAGGTCGAGCTCATCAATTAATCTGTTGTGCACACGAATTTTTGCATCCAGCAAACCCAAAGCCTGCTTTGCCGCCAGTTCTTTGTCTCTGAAACTGTCGGATCAAGCTGCCGTAAAAGGGTCAACACATCCTTGACAAGCATGCTTTTTGGTTTGACCTGAGCAACAGGCATTCCAAGATTGACCGCTTCACGTGCCGACTTCCAGTCTGAACGGATGACCGCCCCGATATCGCGCTCAATTGCTTTACTTGCTCTTTGAACAGAGAATTCCCGCTTTCCGTCCGACATGCGGTTAAGAACCAAGCGTGATGCTGGTGCATCGCCACGTAGCGCATCAACCTCGCGTGTCATATCCGCGGCTGCATGCAAGCTTGGAACTGTAAATTCGCTGACAACCATAACCTCGTCAACACCGGCTAATATTGGCTTAGACCACGCTCTACGTTGGCGCGGCATATCTACGATGACGTGTGTGTGTACGGCACAGACAGTATCCAGAAGACGGAGAACAATATCCGCGCTTGTAATATCATGAACATCCGGGTTGCGTCCGGCAGAAATAACAGAAACTCCTGTTTCATGCTCCCAGCTATAGGCACTGAGCAAAGTTGGATCGAGCCGATCAGGGGCTTCAGCCAGCCCAAGCATATCAAGTTTTGCCTCTCCCTCAAGATAAGAGCAAACCATACCGTCAGCAAGATTGAAATCGACGATGCAGACACTGTTTTCAGGGTTGCTCATTGCCGTCGCACACGCAAGTTCGATCGCAAGCGTCGTGGCGCCTGCACCGCCCACAGCGCCGGTTATCACCCAGCATTGATTCTTACGTCCCGTGCCTTCAGGGCTTACCTCCATCAAACGATTGACAGCTTTGACGATATCAGAGGGGCTGGCCGCAGAGGCTGCAATATCAGAGGTTTGTAATTGCAGCATCGCTCTTACAGCTGGAGCAGACAGGGCATCACTAATGACGAGCAGTTTCGTTTCCGGAGCGCTTTTGGAGATCGCCTCAAGCAAGGGTAAAGCACCTGAAACTGTTAAATCCAAAACAACAAGGTGCTCACCGCGCATTGAAAATGCATCCTGAACAGAAAGTCCCGAGAGATCAGTTACCCCCTGAAACATAGCTTCTAAAGCGCCGTGCAAAGATGGCTGCACAAGTATTGCAGGCATCAAAACTGAAGCCGCGGAAGGGAGAGATTTTTGCTGCGCGCTCATTTTGTTTCCTTCTTAAGAACTTTTATACAAATCAGCACCAAACAGTTAATCGTCGTTTGAGCTGCCGATGCCGCTGGAGGATACATCGCTTAGCTCAGTCTGCTCACCGGAGTTTAAACGGGTAATCGCAGCAACAGCACGCTCACCGGATTGTCCTGTTAGACCCTTTGAGTTTGGAACGTCCACGGATCGTATTGATTGTGTTGCAATATTTTTATCGGTCGCCGCACCTAGGATGAAGTCATCTTGTTGATCATGGTTCGAAGCACACCCGGCAAGCGCTAAACCGCCAATAGCTAACAATACGGATTTAAACTTGTAATATGTCACTCTATTTCTCCGGTTTAGTAGTCACTGTTTTCATGAAGCGCGACGGTCTGATCGAGAAGGAAGAAGTCTCTCTCCTTCGGTTCACCGAAATAATCATGGGGTGTTGCAATATCATCTATAGAGGCTGCTGGCTGAACCAGTCGCGGCGTAATAATAATAACAAGCTCAGTTTCGCTCCGCTCAAAGCGCTTCGAGCTAAACAAAGCGCCCAAAACGGGTACACTTGAAAGCCAGGGTGTGTTGATAGCATCGTTTGTGTAGCTGTTCTGCAAAAGCCCGGCGATTGCAAATGCCTGCCCGTCTCGCAATTCCACCGTGGTTTCGGTCCGGCGTACGCTTAGACCTGGGATTTCAATACCCCCAAAGGAAACTGCATTAGTGTTATCAATCGTCGAAACTTCCGGGCGTACTTTTATATTGATCATATCTTCGCCTAAAACAGTTGGCGTAAACGCAAGCGATACACCAAACTCTCTAAACTCGATTGTGACGACGTCTTCGTTCTGTCCGACAGGAATGGGAAATTCACCGCCCGCAAGAAAGCTTGCTGTATCGCCTGAGAGAGCGACCAGGTTTGGTCTGGCCAATGTTCTGAGAACATCTTTGTCTTCAAGCGCATTAATTGTCGCGTCTATCGAAAACCCACCCGAAAAACTCTTTTGTGCAAGCGCTGCAGCCTGAGGCAAAAGCCCGCTAACAAGGTTTGCACTTGTCCCGAAAGCAAAATCACCTGGCTGGTTTCCATCAAAGCCAATTCCAAACTCGCGTACAACAGCGCGCGAGGCTTCAATAAAGCGCACTTCAAGCATGACTTGCTGAGCCTGTTCAATGGCAAGACCGTTGGCGACCCCACCCGGCACATGGCGCTCTGCTAGTTGGACAGCTTTTGCTGCGGCACCGGCTGTAGAAATGTCACCGGAAATAAGGACGCCGTCCGAAACCGGCAAGACCTGAAAATCTTCGTCAGGAAGAAGTGTATTCAGATCAGACCGCAAGGCATCAAGCCCAAGCGCCACATTGACTTGTATGAGCTCCATAACGCTACCGGTCTCGTCATAAACAAGCACCGTCGTCCACCCAGGCGACTTACCCCGCACAAAGAAAGACTTATTGCTTGTCGCCGTTACGCTTGCAATCTCAGGATCAGCTACGGCAATTGTCGCAAATGGCAAATCCAATGCAATAACAGTTGAGCGGCCGCTGTTAACCTCAAGCACAGGTGCATCATTGTCTACTTTGAGCTCTTCCCAAGCGTTCGCCATTGGCACCACGTAAAATGAGCTACTTGTTATTGCAAAGATAAGGCCAAGTATAACGATACAGAGTC
>CAYUFN010000104.1:0-8110 GCA_964443965.1 uncultured Hyphomonas sp.
CTTCACAATTGCAGTAGACGCGACTTTTGGTTTGGCACAAATGCGGTCTAAACCGGCCAATTCGATGGAACCACCAGCAGAGTTCAACCCTTCTATAGTCGGCATTTACTATCCATCCGTTTATAATGTCTACTTTGGCGGCTGGTTCGACCTGGAAGAAGATGAGGCTCTCATCTTTGAAGGGGAAGCCTTGCGTGGTGGCTATGCCATTGTTCACATTATGAATGGCTGGCTACAGTCCATAGAAGGCCCCGGCGGCAATCAAAAATTCAACAAGACTACCTTAAAAACTAACCCTGATGGCTCATGGCGCGCAATTGTTGCGCATAAAAACCCAGGGACAGATAATTGGCTGAACCCTCATGGCCATATGTGCGGTCACTTTACGCTACGTATTGTTCATCCAGATGGCGACGGCACAAGTCGACCAAAAGCCCGGAAAGTTAAACTCAGTGAATTGACCGGATAACTTCCTGCTTAACCCATTGCATCTTTTAAAAGCGCATCCTCTGCCTCGCGCAAGATGGCCTCGCTTGCACTGCCGCCCAGCACCGGCTCACGGCCAACTTCAAGCATGACTGGTACAGCAAAAGGGCTGATCTGGTCGAGCTGTTGATGAAGCAGTTTTCCGCTAATCCGGGTTAGCATTTCAGACAGACGACGAATATCGAGCAAGCCGGTCGCTGCATCAGCGCGTGCAGCTTGCAGCAGAATGTGGTCCGGTTCGTGGCTGCGAAGCACATCATAGATAAGGTCTGTTGAGAACGTCACCTGGCGACCTGTCTTTTCGGTTCCAGGTAAACGGCGCGCGATAAGACCCGAAACTTGCGTACAAATTCTAAAAGTCCGTTTCATCAGGGCGCTTTCATTTAGCCAGGCCTCAAGATCATCACCAAGCATATCTGCAGCAAAAAGGTGGTCCATATCGAGGCCTTGCATCTCTTCCATACCCCAAATGGCCAATGCATATTCTGAGGCTACAAAGCCAAGTGGTTTTGCTCCAGCTCGTTCGAGTCGACGTGTGAGCAACATGCCGAGCGTCTGATGCGCTAACCTTCCCTCAAAGGGATAACAAACAAGATAGTGGCGGTCTGTTCTTGGAAAGGTTTCAACCAACAGATGATCTGGAGGCGGAACAATAGATTTAACGGCCTGTACCTTAATCCACTCCTGCACTTGCTCCGGAAGTTTTTTCCAGCGCGCTGGTGCGTGCAGTATTTCGCGCACGCGGCTTGCTAGATAGGTAGAAAGTGGAAACTTACCGCCATTATAAGATGGAATAGCAGGCTTATCATCGCTGGTACGTATTGCCAGAACATCTTCACCTTCAATGCTAATTAACCGCAAGACCTCACCAGCAAAAAGGAAAGTATCACCAGGCGTTAATCCCTCAATAAAATATTCTTCGATCTCACCAAGTTTGCGCCCTGCCATCAGTGGCGCGCGCGCGCCAGCCTTACCCTTTCGTCTGTGGCCGAGACGGACCGTTAAATGGCTCGCCTCAATTATTGTCCCAACGTTCATACGGTGTTGTTGTTTGTCTCTGCTTGTCCGCGCGACCCATAACCCATCAGGACGCCGCACGATCCGTTTGAATCTGTCATAAGCGGTCAGCGCATAACCCCCTGTCGATACAAAATCGACAATGCGCTCCCAAAGCTCCCAATCAATCTCCTTATAAGGTGCAGCCCGTTTTACTTCTTCAAACAAAGGCTCAAGGCGAAAACCCTCGCCACAAGCTCGCCCCATGATGTGCTGCGCCAAGACATCAAGCGCCCCCTTGTGGAAAGGCTCACCATCGATTTCGCCACCTTCAACTGCTGCTGCGGCCGCAAGGCATTCAAGCACCTCAAACCGGTTGGTTGGGACAAGCAGAGCCTGGCTAGCCTCATCCATGCGGTGATTAGCCCGTCCAATCCGCTGAACAAGACGCGCAGCACCTTTGGGAGCCCCCATCTGGATCACAAGATCGACCTCGCCCCAATCTATACCAAGATCGAGCGTAGATGTGCAGACAACCGCCCGCAGCTTCCCCGATGCCATAGCCGCTTCAACTTTTCTACGCTGCTCTCTGGCCAGCGAGCCGTGATGAAGTGCAATTGCCAGCCCATCTTCATTAAGGTGCCATAACTCCTGAAAGAGTAACTCAGCCATCGCCCGCGTATTTACAAAGACGAGTGCCATACCAGCGCCCTTAATTGCCTGATAAACTTCAGGCACAGCAAAGCGTCCCGAGTGCCCCGCCCAGGGAATGCGCTCTTTACTGTCCATGATTGCCACGTTTGCTGTGATACCGCCTTCAGCATGGATGATTTCCGCTTCAGGCGCGAGCCAGTGTGCAAGGCTGATAGGGTCTTTAACTGTTGCGGAGAGCCCAATAAGCCTGCAATCTGGTGCCCATTTGGTCAATGTGGCCAGTCCGAGACTTAAAAGGTCGCCACGCTTGGTTGGTGCCAGAGCATGGATTTCATCGATAATCACATATCTCAAATCTTCAAAAAATCGCTTCGCATGGTCAGATGCGATAAAAAGCGCGAGCTGTTCAGGCGTCGTTAGCAGAATATCTGGCGGCGTTTTACGCTGACGTTGACGTTTGTGCGTGGGTGTATCCCCTGTGCGGGTCTCAATACGAATATCAAGTCCCATTTCTTTAACAGGCCCCATCAGATTTCGTTCAACATCAACGGCAAGCGCCTTGAGCGGGGATAAGTACAAGGTATGCAAGCGCGGACGAGGCTTAGTCGCTTCGGCCTCTAACTCGATTAAACTCGCTAAGAAGCCCGCTAGGGTCTTGCCACCGCCTGTAGGCGCTATCAGAAGTGCGCTTTGTCCGCTCAGCGCAGTTTGCGTGAGCGCCACCTGATGCGCACGCGGACGCCAGCCACGACTCTCAAACCAGTTATCAAAACGTTCAGGAAGACGGATATGTCCTGTCATATTGCCTGATAGCATATTAGCTGAAGTGGCAAACTAATCAGCACCCTCTTCAACAAGATTTCCGTTTTCGATTGCCGTTGCCAGTTGTTCTGCGCGGCGTTTGGCTTCTTTAGCCGCCGCCAGCGACGCCAGCACATCACGTGTGAATGCCCCTATATCAAAAGGAGTCCCACCATTTACATCGTAGCCGCGTCGGACAAGCACGATATCAAGCGACGGAATGATCACCAGATGTTGGCCACGATTGCCCAGGCCTGCGTAGGTGTCGCTTGGCACCCCCTCAACATTATTCAGCAACCAAAATTGTGCACCATAGCCAAAGCCATTGCTGCGCTGGGGCTGAACTGGGGCGGGTGTAGATACAAATTCCGTCCAGCCTTCGGGCAGAATACGCTCGCCACCCCAAACACCATCCTGAAGGTACAATTGACCGAGACGCGCCATATCCCGCGCCGTTGTCCATATCATGCTTGAGGAGAGGAAATCTCCATTCCAGTCTATTTCAAATGTGGTATGCGTTGCGCCAATTTTCCAGAGCAGCTTTTCGTAAGGAAGACTATGATAGATCGAATCATCTGCAAGCCGCTCGCGCAGGGCACGCATTGCAAGGATCGTATCATTATTGGCGTATTTAAACCGCGTTCCTGGTGCGACTTCCAGAGACTTTCCAAGCGCATTATCAACAACTGTCCCACCGCCAAAATAGAGCTGATCTGTCCGATTGCCGCGCGCGCCAGAATCCAGGCCACTAGCCATTTGTAGTAAGTTAACGGTCGTAATCTTCTGCCTTGGATCGCCAGATGTTTCCCAGGCACTTATTGCAGTACGCCCTTTATAATCGAACAGGCCTGCATAACTGGCTGCACCTATTACCGTTGCGGAAAAACTTTTTGCAACAGACCATGTCCGCTGAGGTGTCGTCGCAGACACGCCGCGTGCATATTGCTCCGCAATCACTTCGCCACCTGCAACGACGACGACTGCGCTGGTACGTGTGCCTTGGCCATATGTACTGCCGTCAAATGCAAATGAGAGTGGCACTTCGAGCGCGCCATAGAACCCCTCATCCGATGTCAGCACGACGTCAGACCCTATCGCTGAAGCTGAGTCAGCTCCATTCACTGTTGGCCAGTTCTCAAAGCTTGGCAGCACGATCCCATTACTAAGATCAGCACCAACCGGCAGTTGAGTACAACCAAAGCCCGCACGCCAGATAGCAAATCGCGCCGGCAAAGTATCCGACCATGCAACGGAAACAATTTTGCGCGTGCGATCAATACGGGCATTCGGAAGCTTTGTGTAAGCCTCACGGAAATCAGGATAGATACCATCCAATTCGTTTCGTTCGATCGTTTCAAGCGGTAAACCACCATTAAAGCTTGCTGAGCACGTGAAGGCGGCTTTCCAACCTGCAGCAAGGCTTGCATCCATCTGGCTGGTCGTGCCCCCCTCTTGTGCATGCCCTATGCCGGACATGACAAATAAGGCCCCACTTAAAATGGCTCGTTTCATCTCATGACTCCTGGAGATTCCTTTTTCAGCAAACATACGCGGGAATGCGGCAACAACAAGGAAAAGCACATATTCAGATACAGTTTTCTCTATCTTGCTTCTCCCGCTAAACACAGAAAAATACTGGAGAGCCTGCCCTCTGCGCCATTTTTTGGCTATGATAAGCAGGCAAGATTACTACAGCAATTTACGCCTGAGGGATTGACCCATAGACAACAAAAGCATTCATTTAAGCTGGGTGGACAAGGAGACGAACACATGAAACGCACACACTGGGCCGCAATTGTCTTGGCCGGTATAAATTTGATAGCTTGCGATGTTGTCGAATTTCCGGGCGCAGACACTAAAGAAGAGCGTCCCGTTCCTCCACCGCCTATCGCACCTGAGGCAACACCTTCAGACTCCGATGAAACATTATCCACAAATGATACCTCCATAGCTGAGATTACTCCTGCTGAAACGCCGGCCGCAGGAGCGGAAACAATAGATGCCACTGATACGATACCCGAAGACACTCAAGACATTGAAGATACCCTGATCGATGAATATGCCAGTATAGACAATCTCCTTGCGATTAATGCAGCGCGCTGTGCCCCTACTACAGCAGAGGCCTCTTTAACACTCGCTGAAATCGCTGGCGCAAAACCGGCCTCAGCAACCGCTACGGCCCAAGCTGTCAACGCCACAGCAATCACAACAGCTGCCTTCCCGGGTATCGTAAAAATGGAACCTAAACGCACACTTGCTTCGGGCGGTATTTCAAGCGGACATTGCGGTGCAACCCGTATTGCAAAAAACTGGTTTATCACAGCCTCGCACTGCCTTGACGACACCTATGATGATATAGATCTGATCGCGACTGAGAGTAGCCTAACTGATCCGCGTGCGGTGCGCGTTCAAGCGACCGCATCGCTGTGCCATGCAGCCTATGGCGGCGCACGCGGACAGTATTCAAATGATGTCGCCTTGATCGGCATTTCAGATGAGGCCGCAGCTGCCTTTAGCGCCGTCCCTATTGCCCGCTTCGGTGCAACGGATAAGCCCCTGGGAACGATCAACTACCCAAAAGCCCGCATGGCCGGATGGGGCCTGACGAGCTTTGACAACGGTGAGCTTTCGAACACCTTGCTAACAGCTGAGCTCAACATGATCTCAAGTGGCCCTGCCCTGGTTACAGTTGCTAGCCGAGATACAGCTGGCCCTTGTATAGGGGATAGTGGTGGCCCACTTTTGATCGACGAAGCAGACGGCGCTTCAAAAGTGATCGGCGTCCTATCTGTGGTCGAACAAAACCGGGAAACGGGCGAGTTCTGCAAAGGTAACTACAATGCACGCTACACGAATCTACAGGGCTATACAGGCTGGATCGAAAGTGTGATTGGCGTTTGCACAGATGCACCGAAATTGTGCGCACGATAGGACATTTTCGATCACAAGGCCGGGATCAGCCTCGACAAAGCTGCAGATAATGTCTCTGATGGAAGCTCAACTACAGAAAGTGTCCCTGATGATCCGTTTTCCTCTGGCTTTGATAAGTATGCTCTTGCTGAGCTCACAATTGGTTTTGACCGCCAATGCACAAGATGAGCTTGAACCATCGGCCCCGCTCGCTGGTGGTCAGGAAAACTTACCAGAAGGTTTCGAAGGCTTGGAAAACCCTTTCGGTTTCGATGGAGATATGACACCTGAACGACTGGGCGAACTCATTAACCGCGTCGATCCTGAAGCTCAAGTTCTTGGCAATGGTTACGTTTTAAATGTTCAAGAACGCAGCTTACGGGTCGTTTATGATGAGCGTGCCGATCGCATGCGGATCATCACACCAATTATACCTGCAGCTGATGTGCCTGACGGTTTGCTTTTGAGGCTTTTGCAAGCAAATTTCGACTCTGTACTCGATTCACGCTACGCTGTTGGTAGCGGTATGATCTGGTCAAGCTTTGTCCATCGCCTTTCCAGCTTGACAGATGAAGACTTTATATCAGGCATCGCACAAACCGCTGTTGCCGCTGAAACATTCGGCACAACATTTTCATCCGGTGCATTTGTTTTTGGCGGTGGTGACTCTGCTGAAATTAATGAAGGCCTTCTTGAGCGTTTGCGCGAAGCTATTGAAGATGGCGAGGACGATCGCGGAATATAGTCTAGATACCGATCTCGAGCATCCGCTGATAAGCTGGGCGTTGACGGACCGTCTCCAGCCATGCGGCCGTCTTTGGCATCATGCCAAGGGCTCCGGCGGTTTCAAGTGACTGAATCTGGAACCCCATCAGGCAATCAGCTGCAGAGAATGTTTCACCTGCAAAATAGGCATGCCGGGTCAAATGCCCTTCAATATGCATGACAGCTTTTGCCACCTCAGGTGCCATACGCTGGGCAAGGCCGCTGTCACCGAGCCCAGCCATATTCAAATAAAAGCTCAAAAGTCCTGGCAGAAACACCGCACCCTCGGCTGAATGCAGCCATTCAAGATAACGTGGAAAATCAGCACTCTGCGTTCGGGGATGTAACCTATGTTCAACATCATGCTTGGCGAGCAAATATTCAGCAATTGCTCCAGTCTCGGCAATCACGATATCACCATCTTCGAGCAAAGGTGACTTCCCCATTGGATGAACGTCTAACAAAACCTCAGGAGCAAGACTTGTCTCAGGGTGGCGCTGATGGTGAATGATTTCACAAGGGACGCCAATTTCTTCAATAAGCCAGACAAGGCGTTGTGAACGAGAAGCATTCAGATGATGCAATTTAAGAGTCATGAAGGTGTCCTTTGTATGGAATAATTTTAAACGTTGCATTGGCCCGTGCGACAGGATTGCCATCTGCTTTAATCATCGCTTCGACGAAGGCGATTGTAAGTATTGCTTTTATCAGCTTTGGCTCCCAGCTCATCCATTGGCCAAGTTTGGCAGCCTCCAGATAATCAACAGACAGGTTAATCGTTACAAGGCTCTGGATGGTTCGCCCATCGCTACGCATAGCTTGCCCGGCTGTATATGCCATCGTGTTATCAGCAAGTGCAGCTATAAAGCCGCCATGAACGAGGCCACCCGAATTGCAATGTATCACACGAAGGTAAACACCCAAGTGGACAGCACGATCACTAACTTTACGATAAATTGGTGCCCAAGGCGCTGTTAGGGGCGAGGTACGCTCATGTAATTTAAAGTCAGGCGGAACGTCTTGTGTACAAGTGTTCGAAGGCGGGCTGGGGTCTGACATGCGGGCTCATCGCGTTTATTAAGGGACCTCTGCAGAATTTGCCGCCCACTATGAGTACTTGTTCTACCCCTTAGCGTTACGGCAAGGTCAAGCGCTGGCTTTAAATCGCCTCTTAATTATCAATCAGGCTGGAACAAAACACAAGGATAAGGCATTAGACCTTCTATGGAAAAGATACGTCATGCCCTGCTACCGATTGCAGCCTTACAACTTCTTGCCGCCTATTTGCCAACGCAAATGGGCTTTCCATCCATTGGTGCACGCGCAGTAGAAGATGGCATACCGCCTGAACTTCCTTTAGGTCCCTTTTTTGCGATCTGGGGCATCATCTTTCTGGCTTATATAGTTTTTGGCATCTATGCCTTGCGTTACGATACAGAACTTTCAAGGCGCTTATCCACGCCTCTGGCCGCAACCGGCCTTTTGACGGCGATATGGA
>CAYUFN010000104.1:8120-9326 GCA_964443965.1 uncultured Hyphomonas sp.
ATGGATGCCCGTTCAACAAACTATCGGACACCCGGTTCTTGACCTTGTTTTGCTCATACCAATTGTTTGGTCTACATGGACAGCGGCTTATCGCTTTGATGCTATGCGCGGGCTTGGCGGGAGCCCTATAAAGTGGGTCGCAGATGTTCTGACGGGCCTTCTCTCTGGCTGGTTGACTGTTGCCACAGCGATATCTGTGCCAAAGGCTGGGCGCCACCTGCTTCATCAAGGGCCAACAGACTCTGAATGGATCAGCTTCTGGTCTGTCTTGGCTGTGATCAGTATTGCGACTTATGTTTATAAGCGTCGGATTAGTCGCAGTCACTGGTACTACTGGGCCGCAGGATGGGGACTGCTTGGCATCTTGTTAAATAACTGGCTGCGCACCGGGTTTGGGTATTTTGGCTGGATCACGCTTTTCTTCGGCTTATGGCTCGTTTACAGACGCTATTCGCGGGGTGCGGCAGGCGCACTTGGCAGACCACAGTAAATGGCGGGTATAGATATGGATCTGACACAATTGGACGGACAGGCACTTTGGGAACAATACGGCCCTTGGGTCATATCTGGCGCGCTCAAGGCCATAGGCGCCTTGATTGTACTAATTATCGGCATGCGCATCGCTGGCTGGCTTGGACGTTTGGTGCGCGAGACCGCACAAAAACGAGACAATATTGATAATACACTCGGCAGCTTTTTTGGGTCGATCGTAAAATGGGTTTTTACCGCTGCAACCATAATCGCAACGCTGCAGGTGTTTGGCGTACAGGCCACAAGCTTTGTTGCCGTTCTTGGTGCGATGACACTGGCCATTGGTCTTTCTCTTCAGGGGGCGCTAGGGAATATCGCATCAGGGATCATGATTATGCTCTTTCGCCCCTATAGCCTTGGTGACTATGTCGAACTGGCGGGGACTGGCGGCACTGTTAAAGACATCAACCTGTTCCAAACCGTTCTGGCCACAGCCGATAATATCAAAATTATGGTCCCGAACAGTCAGGCGATTGATGGCGTGATTAAGAATTATTCAGGCTATCCAACGCGCCGGGTCGATCTGGTTTTCGGCATTGATTATGAAGATGACATGGATAAAGCTGTGAGGCTTATCGAAGACTTGGTAAAATTAGATACGCGCATCATGAATGATCCTGAACCCTTTGTTCGCGTTACTAATTTAAATGCCAGTTCAGTCGATATTACTGTACG
>CAYUFN010000104.1:9336-10223 GCA_964443965.1 uncultured Hyphomonas sp.
ACGTGTCTGGTGTAGTAGTAAGGATTACTGGCCGATTAAGTTTGACCTTATAAAGAAAGGCAAGGAAGCCCTTGATACAGCTGGTATTTCAATCCCTTATCCGCACACGACGATGATTCAAAAGGTCGCGCGCTAAGCACCTCATCTGCTATAGTCTACCCATGACAGACATTCAGCCAAAAACGCCACCGTCAGCGACTGTTGAGGCAGAGATTGTTGACACTGAACCGCTTAAACCAGCAATGGTGGTTTCAACGCCCCCCACACGAAAGTGGTGGCAGGTTTGGAAAAGGCGCGAACAAAAACCAAAACGTCCCCTACTCTTCCGTCTGTTTGGGATTGGCATATGGGGCACAATTAAGCTGATCATTCTTTGCATTCTCGTTGGTTTTGTCTTGTTAACGATGCAGTTTGACCCAAGTGCGCCAAGCTTCGATGCACGCCAAACACTAGCGCTCTTTTTCAAAAATGCATGGGCAACCGGCAAATGGGCCGCGACAAATTTCTGGAAACCTGCTCTGACAGGCGCCGGACTTATCTTACCTATTTGGGTGCTATGGCGACTCATCAGCTTACCTTTCAGACGGTGAAGTTGCCCTTGTTGATTTGCCGCCGGGACTGGTGCGGTGTTTGTGTTTGCTTCCCGCTGGCGCATCTTGTTTTGCCTCACGGGCCGTGGGCCCTCCGGCGGGGCGGGCTGACGCCCGACGCACGCTTGTGCTTGCGAGCTGCACTCGGTATCTTGCTTTGATGCTTATGACTGGACATGGGCTCCCCTTGCATTTTTGTTTGTTTCCCGCACCGGCTTCGCCTTGCGATGGGACGCCGCTTCGCGGGCTGATGGCTGTTGTCTTGCGCATAATTTCCTTCTTGCGTCTTTGCACGGC
>CAYUFN010000105.1:0-2556 GCA_964443965.1 uncultured Hyphomonas sp.
CGGCGAGAAAGATCACGACGATGAAAAGTGACGCGGATTTCGGAAGCAATAAGACATGAATCACAAAAAAGAAATGCACAGCGCCGTTTACGCCTGCCTGGAACCCTGACAATAAGTCCGCAACCAATAGTCTGCGCAGCGCGGCGCTATCCCTGAAGATACGCCATGCCTCATGCCAGGCTGGCTGCCCAGCGGAAACGGGTGGTTTTTCCTTGATCGACATGAGCGCGATGACCGTGAATAGCGGCAGCGTGATCAGGATCATCCACCCCATGGGCTCTGCCCGTTGCAGCATCGTCGCGTTTGGGGTGACCATGTCCACAATGACCGGAATGAGAAGGACAATCACCATGCCCACCAATCCGAAATATTGAAGGTAACTCATCACCCGGGAGCGACCGTCATAATCTTCGGAAAGCTCGCTGGCCCAAGCGGTATGCGCCAGAGTGTACATGGTCCAGCCGACATAGAGGATCAGCATCGAGATGAGTAATCGGGCTTCAGACACGGGTTGTGATGGAAAGAAGACGAGATAAACGCCGATCAGTATCAACGGGACCGAGGCCACGATCGCCGGTCGGCGGCGGCCCCATCTTGTGTTGATACGATCACCCAGAATGCCGAAAACGGGGTCGGTAAAACCGTCAAAAAAGCGCGTCAACATGAAGATCGTACCAACAAGTGTAAGGCTAAGCCCAAGCTCGGCGTAAAGCGGTGGCAGAATAACTGACAAAGGCAAGGTCAGTGCGCCGATGGCAAAAGCCGGCGAAGCAAAGCCCATCAACGGGATGGCGCGTGGCTCACCGGGTTTCATAGGTCTTCCATGCCCGTCCCGTTTGAGAATGCGTCTATTATGAAAGGAAGTAGCATTAGGACATGCCGCCGCGCGCGCCGCCGCTGACGGTTATGACTTGACCGGTGACATAATCCGATAACGGAGACGCCAGCCAGAAAATGGACTCCGCCGCTTCGCGAATAGACCCCGAGCGGCCGAGCGTGATCATCCGATTGCTCTTGGTGGCGTAAATCTCTTTGTCTGTGGGCTTATGATCGGGGTCAACTTTTACCCCCATGCGTTCGGCTTGTTTGTGGGGCATGCCGACTTTGATTCTGCGCCCGCCGGTTTCGATGACCATGTCATCTGATTGCGGCAGTCCAAACCTTGTTTGAATCTGGCCAAAGGCGACAGCATTGGAGTTCACGCGCAGCCGTCCCCATTCCTGAGCGAGGGTCCGCATAAGACCGAGCATTCCGGCTTTGGCGGAGGCGTAATTTCCGGCGCCCATCAATCCCCATTGTCCGGCAAGCGATGAGACCATCACAAATTTTCGATAGGCTTCTGTGCCCGCTTCATCTTCCTGCTTTGCAGCGGCGCGGAACACAGGCGCACACGCACGCGCCAGACGAAAGGGAACGATCAGATGAATGTCGAGCATCGCCTGGAACTGATCATCCGTCATCGAATGGATGCCGCCATCCCAAGCATAGCCGGCATTGTTGACGACAATATCGATGCGGCCATGCTGCTTCATCGTCTCGGCGACCAGAGTGTTACAGGCATCTGTCGCAACCAGATCAGCAATATGCGTGCTGGCACGGTTTTCGCCAAAAGCCTCGTTGATTGCATCTGCGGCGCTTGAGGCCGCCTCGTCGTCAATGTCGGCAATGATGACATGTGCGCCATTGGCCGCGAGCATTTCTGATGTTGCACCGCCAATCCCGCGACTTCCGCCAGTTATAATGGCCACCTGGCCTGCGAGAATATCGCTTTGCAGTCTTGGTTCAATGAGCATCTATTCGCCTTTCCAGACAGGGTCACGTTTCTCCGCAAAGGCCTTTAGCCCTTCGATCTGATCGTGCGATCCCATGACAGGTTTCACGATCTCCCGCTGGTTGGCCCAACACTCTTCTTCGGTCCAGCTTTGCGTTGCTGATCGCCATGCGATTTCCTTGGACGCACGAACGGCGAGGGGGCCGTTGCGAACAAGCAGCGCGGCAAGCTTCATCGCTTCGTCAAATGTGTTGCCGGGCTCAACGAGGCGATTAACGTAGCCGAATTGATGCATGTCTGCGGCCGAGCGCGGCTCTGCTGTGAGGATCATTTCCATGGCGATTTGATGCGGGATGCGTTTGGGTAAACGAAAGCAACCGCCGCCCAACGCGACCAGGCTACGTTTGGCTTCAGCCAACCCAAAAACGGACGCGGTCGAGGCCACAATCATATCGCAGCACAGCGAGAGTTCCATTCCGCCTGCGAGGGCTTGTCCTTCAATTGCGGCAATTAAGGGCTTCATCGGTGGCTTCGACATGATGCCAAACCCGCCGCGGGTTTTGGTCATCGCCATTTCACCCTTCAGCGCAGCCTTTAAATCCTGGCCCGCCGAAAAGGTTGGCCCATTGGCCTGGATAATGGCTGCGCGTAGGTCCTTATTATCTTCATACTGATCAAGGATCGCTTCCATCTCTTGCGCCATAGCGAGATTAAACGCGTTGCGGGCCTCAGGTCGATTGAGCGTGATGACCAGAACATGGTCACGTGATTCAGTTTCAATATAT
>CAYUFN010000105.1:2566-5847 GCA_964443965.1 uncultured Hyphomonas sp.
CGCGAAGGTAAAGCCGCCATTGACGGGATAGACCTGTCCGGTAATCCAGCTGGATGCATCGGATGCGAGAAACAGGATCATATTGGCAATGTCATCTGGTTCGCCCGGTCGGCGGATGACATAGTTTTTCATCCACGCTTTGAGCTGATCGGGATCGCCATCAATGACGCGTTGAACTGCGGGGGTGTTGGTCAGCGCAATTGCGACGCAATTGGCCGTAATATTTTGGCGGCCTAAAGTGCGCGCAACGGACCGCATGAACCCTGCAGCGCCCGCTTTCGCGCCGGCATAAAGCTCGAGATTGGCATCGCCATACCGGCTGGCGTCCGAGATCACGGTGATGATGCGGCCCGGATCTTTGCTCTCGATCATGTGGGGGATCACAGCTGCGGTGCAATTTATGACGCCGAAGAAATTCACGCCTACATAGCTTTGCCAAACATCAGGTCCTGTTTCCCAGAAGGGTTTGCGAAGATCCTTGGAAGGGTTCGCACCAGCATTGCCAGCATTGCCAGCATTGTTGACGAGGACGCCAATCGGCCCAAGGTCAGCTTTGGCTTGTGCCGCCATGTCTTTTACGGCGTCATGATCGGAAACGTCTGCTTGCAGCGCCAAGGCTTTGCCGCCACTTGCTCTGATCTCTTCTGCGACTGCTTCGGCGCGTTCAAGTACATAGTCATTGACCACGACACCGCCGCTATTTTGTGCGGCGGCCAAGTGTAGGGCGGCCTGGCGACCAACACCTTGCCCCGCGCCTGTGACCAGCGCGATGCGCCCACCGAGATCCAGTATGTCCGTCATACTTTTCGTTCCTTGTCTTTCCAATAAGGCGCGCGAAGTTCTGTCTTCATCACTTTGCCCATTGAGCTTGTTGGCAACTGATCGATGAACTCAAAGGCGCGCGGTTTTTTATACGAGGCGAGCCGTCCTTCAAGAAACGACAATATGTCGTCTTCTGTCACGGTCGCCCCTCGTCTACGGACAATAAAGGCAAGCGGCTTTTCCCCGAAATCTTCATGCGGAATGCCGATCACCGCGCAGTCTTCGACATCGGGATGGGCAACGACTGCCTTTTCGATTTCAGCTGGGTAAATGTTCACGCCACCTGCAACGATCATGTCCTTGATCCGGTCGGTGATGAAGAGAAACCCATCTTCGTCGAGATGTCCAACATCACCGGTGCGGTAATATCCATCCTTGACCACGTCTTCGCCAAGGGCATCTTTGCCAATATAGTTTTTGAGGACGACCGGGGTATTGACCGCGATCTCGCCTGTTTCGCCTGGAGAAAGCCGGTTCCAATTCTCGTCAATAATGTCGATGTAAACCTCATCGAAAGGCAGGCCGCTCGAGCCGGGTTTCGTGAGTTGATGTTCGGGAGAAATATAGGTCAGCATCCCCGCTTCGCTACACCCGTAACGCTCCCAAAGGACATTGTCTCCAAAGCGCTGAACGATCCATTCCTTAAGTGATTGCGGTACGGCGGCCGCGCCCGTGCTCAACGCCTTGATCGAGCTGAGATCATATTTATTGAGCACTTCATCAGGGAGAGCTTGAATACGAAGCAGCATAGTCGGGACGGCCGTCCAGAATTCGATCCTGTGCGCCTCAATAAGCTTTAATGCCTCTTCGGGATCATATGGATCAAGTAACACGCACGTCCCGCCAGCAGCGCACGCACCGCCGGCAATCGCTGGTCCGGCGCCGTGATGAAAGGGCAGTGCCAACAAAACCGAAGCATTCGGCGTCATTTGCGGGGGCGCGGTCACCGAAGCGCCGTAGCGCATGAGCCGGGCCATATCGACCGTCACCGGATTGGTCGGCGGAACGCCTTTAGGCTGGCCTGTTGTTCCGGACGTGTAGAGGATCATGGCTGCGCGTGCAGGACCAAACCGTTCTGTTGGTTTTCCTTCAGCGATCAGGTCTTCAACGCGTAAACCAGATGCATGCTGAGCCTGGCCACATGTGATCAGGAATTCAAATTCCTTGCTCGCCCAAGGCGCTGCATCTACATCATCGCAAGCCAAACCACGCGCGCCACTATCTCTGACAATGTACTCAGCTTCGTCTGGGGTAAGCTTCCAATTGACCGCAACCTGCATGACGCCAAGTTTTTGCAAGGCGCGTTGTACAATGTACCAGTGAAAGTCGAGGCGGAACCGCATCCCTAGACGGTCGCCTGCTTTCAGTCCGCGCGCTACCAAGGCGTCCGCGACGCGATTGGCCTGGTCGTTCCAGTGACCATAGGTCAGCGCTTTATCGCCTTTGACTGCAGCAATCGCATCGGGTGTTTGCGCCGCCCAGAATTCAGGTGAGCCACTGTCTGCTTCGGGTAACATTTACACCATTCCTCTCATTGCTCGCCCAGCGCGGATTCAATAAATTTACGGCATTGCGCTTTCAGCTTTTGCCGCCCAAGACCGCGCCCGGCGATGACCGATTGCGCAGCGACTCCACGAATAAGACCGAGCATAATCGTCGCGGTCGCTTTGGGATCTATCTCGGAATTGACCGACCCGTCAGACTGCGCGGCACGGATCATCTTTTCAAATCCTGTTCGCGCCCGAGCGTCATTTTCTGCCAGACCTTCAATTGAGGTGGTTTCCGGAAAGGATGCGCCCCACATGACCAAAAAAGCTCGGGCGCTGACGTTGCCGCTAAAAAAGATCTCAAGGTAAGCGTCAATCATGGCCAGTATGGCTTCGCGCCCGGAGCCTGTCGTTTTTCTGGCGCTGCGTTTTACGAACCCATCCTGCGCGCGCTCAGCCAGGCGCGCAATTAGTGCGTCTTTGGTCCCAAAATGGTGGTTGACTAGGCCGCGACTATAGCCAGCGCGCTCGCCAATCTGAGCGAGGCTTGTCGCTGTGATGCCTTGCCGCGCGATGAGCTCTTCGGCGGCGTCTATAAGCGCGGCTTCGGCATCGCTTTTGCGCATGAGCTGAGATTTGCGCGTAGGCGTGAGAGGCTGGACATCCATAAAGGGTAGTGTATGACTTACTTGCTAACTGTCAAGCAAGTGTATTGCAAAGGAAAGAACGACATGGCGAAATTGCCGCTCCATCCTGGGCTTTATGATCTGGAGTTAGAAGAACCCGAACTCCATGGAACACGCTGTACAGTGTGCGGTTCTGTGTTTTTTCCAGCCATCACGCTTGGATGTGAGAAATGCGGCGCCACATCCGACCAATTGCAGGCCACATCACTCGCGACATCTGGATCGCTTCATTCGGTCGCGACGGTGCACATGCACGCTGGCAAGGACATAGAGGCCCCGTTCACCG
>CAYUFN010000105.1:5857-8717 GCA_964443965.1 uncultured Hyphomonas sp.
AAGTTCAGCTTGATGACGGCCCTTTGATCAGAGCGTTGATGTCGGGGCCTGCGACGGCGGCCGATATTGGCGCGCGTGTGCGCGCTGAATGGGCAGTTATCGCAACGCACGGAGAGCCGGGAGAAAAGGTCGAGCCGCGATTTGCAATTGTCGAAGAGGGAGCCGCGTAATGACCCGTCCCCTCAGTGACCTGCGTGCCGTTTATATTGTTGGCATCGGCCTGCATCCCTATCAGCGCCCCAGCGAAACACCATATACCGCTCTGGGTGTGCATGCGATCCGGCAGGCCCTTACCGATGCGGGGATCGCGTGGCCCGCTATTCAGTCCGCTTATACAGGCACGGCCACAACAGCGATGGGTCTGTCGCGACTGATGTATCGTCATCTCGGCGCAACCGGCATTCCGATGGCGCAAGTTGAAAACGCGTCTGCTTCTGGTTCAACGGCGTTTCGCCAAGCATGCATAGATGTGGCTGCAGGCTTAACCAATGTTTCGATCGCTGTTGGTGTCGACAAACCCTTGCAAGCAAATATGCCCCAGCGTGCGGCTGGCATAGCTGACCTTGGCGGCCGACGGGTTGCACCGTTTACGCATTTCGCATTGCTGGCCAATCGGTACATTTACGAGCACGGTGCGACGCCGGAGCAATTTGGAATGATCGCCGTCAAGAATGCGCGCAATGGCGCGCTCAATCCGAATGCGCAGCGTCAGAAACCAAGAACGCTCGAGGAGGTTATGGCACCGCCGCAAATCAGTGGACCTCTGACGCGCTTGCAGTGTTGTCCCATCGGTGAAGGTGCCGCGGCTGTGATCGTCGCGTCCGAGGACGGGATTATGGATCTTGGTATTGATCCCTCGCGTGCTGTTCGCGTCTTATCATCGGCGTCTCGCTCAGAAGCCGTTTATGATGGTGAGAATTTTGACGTCGCGCTGACCGTAGAAACGACCGGCATTGCGCTCAAAGATGCAGGCATAGCTGCTACTGATCTCGATTTGGTGGAATTGCATGATGCGTTTACGGTCGAAGAGATGTTGTACATTGAAGCCATGGGACTCGCACCTAAGGGTCATGCGGCGGCGCAAATCGCGGAAGGCCAGTTTGATATTGGGGGCAGGATTGCCGTGAGCGCCTCTGGCGGCT
This sequence comes from uncultured Hyphomonas sp., assembly GCA_964443965.1. Classification (GTDB taxonomy): domain Bacteria; phylum Pseudomonadota; class Alphaproteobacteria; order Caulobacterales; family Hyphomonadaceae; genus CALLCD01. The sequence continues at coordinate 7,000 of CAYUFN010000105.1, forward strand.
TGCTGTCTATGGGCCATCCAATCGGTCCTACTGGCGCTGGGCAAATTTGCGAGCTGTCAATGCAATTGCGGGGCGAGGGCGGGAAACGACAGCACAAGGGCGCAAAGCTAGGGCTTGCTCACATGGTCGGCGTTGGCGCAGTATGCGTGGCGCATGTGCTCGCAGCTCCGGGATAAGAATTATGGTCTGGCTCGGTGAAAGCCAGCGCGAAATGGGAGGCTCAATATGGCCGTGAAAAAACTGGACGAGCACGTCAATTGGCGCCGCGATGATATGAAGGACCCGTCGGTCTGGACGGTGACGCTCACAGATGAAGACCAGGCCGAACTACACCAGGCACTGACACACGCGAAATCGGTTTCGCGAGATGTTTTGGAGATTGGCCGCGATGATTTCCCGCTCGGGGGCTTCGCCGACAAGTTACGGCAGATGGATCATGAACTTCTGCACGGCCGAGGTTTCGTTCGCTTGTCGACGCTCGATGGTGATCGCTATTCAGATGAGGAGCTGAGCCTGATCTATTGGGGGATCGGTATGCATCTTGGCGATCCGTGGCCACAGAACAAACACGGGCACGTCCTGGGTGATGTAATTGATCAAGGTAAAGACATTTCCGATCCGACGGGTCGAGGCAATGAATACGGCGCAATCGCCCTCGATTTTCATACGGACGGTTCGGACTTTGTTGGCCTGATGTGTCTTCATGAGGCGAAATCCGGCGGTCTTTCTCTGATTGCCAATGCTGTGGCCATTCACAACCAGATGGTTGAAACCCGGCCGGATCTTGCTGAAGCGTTATACCATCCACTGCCATGGGATTTTCGCGGTGAAGAACGGCCTGGAACCGCGCCCTATTATATGAAAGCACCGTTCACCGAGCATAATGGCGGCTTCTATCTTTTCTGCGTCCCACATTATATTCGCACCTCGCAGCGCCATGATGAGGCACCACGACTGACCGACCTTCAACTGGAGGCGCTGACACTTTTGGAAGATCTTGCGCGTCAGGACGAATTTCAGGTGGCGATGCCTTTGCGGCGCGGTGAGATGCAGTTCATCTACAATTACCACGTGTTTCATGGGCGGACGTCTTATGTCGATGATCCGGGCAAGGCGAAGCGTCGACACTTGAAACGCCTCTGGTTGTCATCGCGGTCCCTTACAAACCGACCGAACCATTTTCAGCTCCGGACAGCGCCCCATTGGATTGCCAATCGTTCTGCCAGCCGGATGGAGTTGGAGTAGCAAAATCGTGTTTCCTGCGGCCAGTATCTCTCTTCAGTGAGTCGAGGCTGGACAATCGCTTGAACATCTTTGATAGTTACATCTTAAATTGTATGACAATCATACATAATTCATTTGAATAGCAGCTGAGCGATTTTGAGCTTTGACGGCATTATTATGGGCGTTGACAGTGGTGACGCGAGGGGAGTGGTAGATGCGGCGTATTCTAGATATAGTGGTTCCACTGGCGTTCGGGGTATTGGCTGCGTGCGGGTCTGACCCAGCAGATATCGATGTGTTTGAGGTCACCCCTGCTGAAACGGCGTCAACCGAACTGACTTGCGCGCAAGCACTTACGGGTAAGAAATCATTGCTCTGGGGCGACCTGCATGTGCATACGGCGCTCTCCCTTGATGCTTTCGGGTTTGGCACGTTTGCGGGTCCGGCTGAGGCTTTTCGGTTCGCTGCCGGTGGAGCGATGGAGCTTGGAGAAC
>CAYUFN010000105.1:8817-10193 GCA_964443965.1 uncultured Hyphomonas sp.
GGTCCGGCTGAGGCTTTTCGGTTCGCTGCCGGTGGAGCGATGGAGCTTGGAGAACGAACCGTTCAACTTGATCGGCCACTAGATTTCGCTGCTGTCACCGATCATGCCGAGTGGCTTGATATGCTGCACATCTGCTCTGAACCGACCCGCCTCGACCACCCGTTCTGCAATAGCCTGCGCGCAAAAGTATCGAGAGACACTGGCATTCAGGTGATGCAGGAATTTATGCTCCCGACAATTGCCGGTGAGATACCGGCTCAAAGTCCGATCTGTGTCGAAGACCCTGAGCGCTGCGATATGGCGGCGGCAGATCAGTGGTTGCTGATGCAGGAGGTCGCGAACGCTGCAGACCGCCCTTGTGAGTTTACGGCCATGATTGGTTATGAGTGGTCTGCGACGCCTGGAAACAGTCATTCCCACCGCAACCTGATTTTCAAGAATGAGAATGTGACCCGCGAGGCGCTGGACTATATCCGATATCCGAACCTTGCGGACCTGTTCGAGCAGTTGGACGCCCAATGTCTGCCGGAGGAGGCGTGTGATGTGATCGCCATTCCTCACAATACAAATATGGGCGACGGTGTTGGCTTCGATATAGAGACGGATACGGATCGTCTCCTGCAATTGCGCGGACGCTATGAGCGGCTGATCGAAATACATCAGGAGAAGGGCAACAGCGAATGCCTTCCGCCGTTTGGAGAAGACGCCAGCGGCGATTGTGACTTTGAAGTCTGGTTGTCGTCGCGCTCCCAGCCAAAGGCGAGAGACGCATTTTCAGAAGCTGAATGGGAGAAGATGCGGTCCACCTATGTCCGAAGCCTTCTCTTGCGCGGGCTTGCCGCTTATGCCGAAGATGGCTCAGGGCATGATCATGGCGCTGGTTCCGCGCATGATTATCCACTGAGGCTTGGAATTGTTGCCTCCACGGATTCTCACACCGCAACACCCGGGGCGGTGTCAGAGGAGGACTTTGAGGGAACTGCGTTCAGCTTTGGCAGTTTTGAACGCGCTATGGCGACGAACTTCTGGAATCCGGGCGGGATTACAGGCGTGTGGGCTGAGGAGAATACGAGAGAGAGCATATTTGAAGCGCTCAAACGCCGTGAAACCTATGGCACCAGCGGCCCCCGAATCGAAGTCCAGTTCGGAGCGAACGCCAACGGGGAACAATTAGCCTGCGATGGGGGGGCTACAGAGGTTCTTATGGGCGGAGAGTTTATTGCAACGACTGCAAGACCAAGTTTCAGGATTGAAGTGAAGGCTGACCGGACGCCGCTCGATACGATCGAAATTATAAAAGGCTCTGTGCGCAATGGTGAACTTATCGAGACGCGCGAGCTTGTCTGGATGGATATAGAGGGGGATGGCACCAGCGC
>CAYUFN010000106.1:0-8999 GCA_964443965.1 uncultured Hyphomonas sp.
CATATAGGCTTCGTGTAGCGGCTGCACGCGCCATTCCAAAACAGCTTCCATCAACCCAAATGGAGAAGGCGGCAAACATTCTACACGGCGGTTGGAGATTGCACGAACCGTCTCGACGAAGCGTTTTTTAATCTCCGGCCCATCGCGGCGCGCCAGCGGGGCAATACAGTCAAGCACCAAAGCGCCCCCTAAACCGCGCAACACTGCCTGCCTTGCCAACTCTTCAGCAGCAACCAGGCCAACTGCGCGCGCGCGCGCGCTGGCCCTTCCCTTATCCTGACGTCCAATCGTATCAACATCAACCGCGATCAATGCCGATGTCGGCGTGATCTGCAATCGTCCCCCACCGGACAGCGGCGCGTGTGGGCTGAGCGCATCGTCAAAGACCGCGTCAATTATTTGCGCTGCCTCACGCGTCTCTTCAACAACAATCCCATCCTTACAATTCAGGCTAGCTTGCCAGCGTTCCAGCGCATGCTTTGGAGCTACATCAAGTTCAGCTTGCGTCGCCTCGGCCAGCTTAGCGAGCTTGCTAGCCCGGGCTTCGGCGGCCACACGCCAGACACCATGTGCTCCTTCAACCAATCCCCCCATATCCCGGCGCGGCAGAAATCCCTCCTGTCCGCCTTTCAGCGAGATGAACGCCCCACCATCAGCAGGCGAACATTTGCGCACAATGCCGGGTAACACATCACCCCAGCGCAAGCGGACACCCTGCTCAATCCAGCGATCATGAAACAAGCTCGCGGCCCGGTCAGAATGATCGAGTGCGACGGCGCGGGTTTCGCCAATCGCCTTATGAAGAAGCAAACGGTGGGAGGTCACAGAACGCTCTATCCGGTTCGCGCGTCTTTAACAGCGCGCTGCCAGCCAGACCAAAGCAGTGCGCGCGTATCTGCGCTCATTTTCGGGGAAAACACTTTGCTCGCACGTGCCCGCCCCGCCCAGCTTTCCGGGGTGATCCATTCCAGCTGCATACCCGCCAATGCGGCCGCGCCAAGCGCTGTCATCTCCATACAATCAGGCCGCTCAACCTGCACGCCGCAAATGTCTGCAATGAATTGCATCAACCAATCATTTGCCGCCATACCGCCATCAACCCGCAAAAGCGACACCCTCGCCCCATCTGCGGCGAACGCCTCGAGCAATTCGCGCGTCTGATAGGCTGCAGCCTCCAGCCCTGCGCGTACAATGTGCGCTGCGCGTGTACCGCGCGTCAGCCCGCTAATCTGCCCGCGTGCATCCGCATCCCAGTGCGGTGCGCCAAGCCCAGTAAAGGCTGGAACAAAGTAAACACCCGCATTGTCAGCAAGCTTGGCAGCCATCGTCTCAGACGCAGGCGCATCAGAAATCAGCTGCAGCTCATCGCGCAGCCATTGGATGACCGTCCCCGCGTTAAAGATGGACCCCTCAAGCCCGAACGCTGAAGCCTCCGCCTGTTCATAACCAACAGTGCTAAGCAGCTTGTTTGTCGATACAGGGCGCTCCTCCCCGGTATTGGCCACAAGAAACGCACCAGTCCCATAGGTAATTTTTGCCTCTCCAGCCTTCAAACATCCCTGCCCGACCAATGCCGCTTGCTGATCACCGATCGCTGATAATATAGGCAGGGGTTGACCGAACAAGTCGTCCACCGTTGCACCATAATCAGCCGCGCTACCATAAACGCTTGGCAAAACTGATCTTGGAATATCAAGCATCGAGAGCATTTCATCGCTCCATGCGCCGTCTGCGCCAAGCCCTAGCCTGTAAAGCAATGTGCGCGAGGCATTCGTGGCATCTGTTGCGTGTGTCTTACCACCCGTCAGGCGATAGATGAGATAAGAATCCACCGTGCCAAAAGCCAGCTCACCTGCCTGCGCGCGCGCGTGTGCGTCCGCAACAGTCTCCAGTATCCATTTGAGCTTTGTGCCAGAAAAATATGGATCCAGCAGTAAGCCGGTTATATCACTAACGCGCGCCTCATGCCCGTCGGCTTTTAAGCCATTGCAATACTCAGCTGTCCGCCGATCTTGCCAGATTATCGCCGGCGCCACAGGTTTTCCAGTGCTCCGGTCCCAGACCAGTGTTGTTTCACGTTGGTTCGTGATGCCAATTGCAGCAACGTGTTCAACGCCGCCAATCTCTGCAATCACAGAACGACAGACAGACAGGGTACGGTCCCAAATTTCCTCACCATCCTGTTCAACCCAACCATCAGCGGGGTATTGCAAAGCTACCTCTTCCTGAGCGAGCGCGACTTGCCGGAAATCCCGATCATAGGCAATCGCCCGTGTCGATGTGGTACCTTCGTCGATAACCAGAATATGCTCGCCCATGCCTTGCCCTTGTGTCTTGCATCATTGAACACACATAATGGCCGAGCGTGGCGCATGTCTCAAGCGTGTTTTCGCGTCAGGCTGCTAGAAAGAAGTTATCACTGTTACTCCAGCCGCTTGAAACGCATTCATCGCAGTCAATGTCTCACCCGCTTCAACCAAACTAATCTCCCGTCCGATTAGCTGATCTGGCCGTAAGCATCCGCTTTCTATCATCTCAAACATGGCCCCGTATCGATGCGCCTGCATACCGTGGCTTCCAAACAATTTCAATTCCTTGGCAATCACGCGCGCCATAGGTAACTCTGACGCAGGGTCAGGAAAGTTTGCAAGCTTCGCCACCCCGCCGAAGGATTGGTATAAAAACGCTTTCATAACGCAAGCTGTTCACAAAGCCGGCTACCGCCGCCAGAACCCTTTCGCCACATCATCATCCGTCATGAAAGGCGGATCAGGACGAATATTTTCCTCCGGTGGAACGGGCTTTAACGTCCAGTGATAATATGCTGGTGCCAATGTGAACGCAAACAATATGAGCCAGGCAATCGTGTCTCTATATAAGCCGCCATCCTTGTGTACGCCTTCTTCAATTCCTTCATGAACAACGCCACTAGATAGCCCGTCAAAAAAGCCGTGCAGAAAGGGGACGCATATAAAGATAACAAGTAAAAAAATAGTCAGCATCCGGTAAGCGAATAAACGCGATTTTTCAACACGAGCCCATTCAAATTCATCCATGTGCTTACGGTTTGTGTATTGCCATATCCCAGCCTTAAGCATCGGTGAGACAACCCAACATGTCACCAATAAAGCGTTCATTATAAAATTTATCAGATTGGGATTTGCATCTACATTTGTAGACATACCCAAAGTAGCTATTCCCCACATGAGAGAAAAAATTACGAACGGTACAATTGTAACCAGTCGCGCCGCCCAAAGCACTGTATTCGGACGAAGTAGATGATAAAAGTCACGCGGTTCCCTCGGGTTCTGCTTTCCGACTGTCATTCATCAAGCCTCGCGTTTCATACGTGCGATTTGCTTCGACAAAGGCTCAAACGGCCGCCGGGAGAACACCATTTCAACAGGCACTTCAAAAAACTCCGCGATGCGCAAAGCCAGTGCAAGGCTAGGTGCATAATCACTGCGCTCCAAATAGCCGACCGTTTGATAATTCACACCAAGCACCTCTGAAAGCCCTTTACGGGATAAGCCGCGCTCAGTCCTTAGTGCCGCAATTCGATTGTATAATTCATCAGTCATATAATTTATGTTAGGCATGATTTGTTGTGAGTCAACAACAATACGCACTTAATCAAGACTTACCTTCCCGGCGCGGCCCTCTATCACCAAACCACCATAGGGTTGCCGCAGTTGCTGCGAAGGTAGCTGTTTCAGTAATCGCCTCGCGCCCCGCTGCATCCGCGCCCGTCCAAATCACACCCGCAATCAGCCACAGCAAAAGCGTCAGGAATGGTCGTGTTAGCCCGCGCACCGCATTCACCCATGCATAGCTCGCCCCTATTGTAGCCTCTGCCTGCATGCTTGCCTCCAGCCCGCGCCAACTGCCAGCCGTTTCGGCCAACGCAATCTCTGCCTCAGTTTCCTGCGCACTCGCCTGCATCTGTAATTCCAGCAACGCACTTTCATGTCCCCAACGCGCTTGTTCGTGTGCGAATTGTTGTTTACGTTCAAAGAAACCTGCAATGCGCCCCAGGGCTGTACCTGCCAGTCCGAACAAGCCGCCCGATGCTGCACTTGCAGCCAACCCTAAGATATCTGCCATAGTTCTTTTGCTCCTTTATAAAACCAGCTTGCCGGCACTGCCCGGCGATCAAGATGTAGAAATGTGCGCGCTAGACCGGTCCCGTTAAACCCTATCCTGCGCGCATCGCTCAGCAATTGGTGGCGATCCTGCGCAATAAGAGAGAGATCAACAGCAAGTGTTTTGTGCATAGACCTAGGCGCACCGCCGACGGCAGCATTCCATTGCGCGCACCGATGACCAGAATTTATAATGATGGCACGCCCGGCCTTTTCGCGCAGGGCCTCTAGCGCATCCAAAAATTCCGCATCGTGATAATATTCACTATCGCAAAACCGTCCCGCACAACGACAAGCCAATTCAGGAATTGAGAAATGCGGCCACACCCATGCATAGTCCAAGGAATTGCGCGCAGATATAATTGACGGATATAGCAAGACATCGCCTCCATTAGGTGGAGGTCAAATATGCCTTGCAGCCATACCCGGTCGGATAAGCTGTAGGATAAGCAGGGAAAAACATCCCACTTTAAAAAAGTATCCCACAAAGACTTATAGTGGGATACCCACAATGGCTTAGAGGCCATTGCAGACATCATTTACAAGCTGAGAGCGTTAGGCTGAAACTAGGCGTCCATAGCTTGTTTGCGCGGCAAGCTTGGCGCGCGCGTCATGATATTCGCGCTCAAGCTTGGTAACATATTCAGCCGTTGACATCCGGTTTTGAACAGCGCCAATCCCTTGCCCGCAACCCCAAATATCCTTCCAAGCCTTGGCTTCCTGATTTCCGCCAGAACCGAAGTTCATCGCCGAAGGGTCGCTCTCAGGCAGATCGTTCGGGTCGAGCCCTGCCTTGGCAATCGACGGCGCAAGATAGTTACCGCTAACGCCTGTAAACAAGTTCGAATAGACGATATCGCCTGCTTTGGAATCTACAATCATATCCTTATAATCGTCTACAGCGCGCGCTTCATCACATGCGATAAAGGCTGAACCAATATAGCCAAGGTCTGCGCCCATAGCTTGAGCTGCCGCTACTGCACCGCCCGAAGCAATCGAGCCTGATAGTGCCAGCGGTCCGTCAAAGAATTGGCGAATTTCCTGGATCAGTGCGAAAGGTGACAAAGTTCCCGCATGGCCGCCCGCGCCAGAGCAAACTGCGATCAGCCCGTCTGCGCCTTTCTCTAAAGCCTTGTGAGCAAAAACAATATTGATAATGTCGTGCAGCACAATGCCGCCATAGGAATGGATTGCATCGTTCACTTCGGTGCGCGCGCCAAGCGATGTAATCACGATCGGTGCTTTATACTTCACACACAGCTCAACATCATGCATCAGGCGATCATTCGACTTGTGCACAATCTGGTTTACCGCAAAAGGCGCAGACGGCTTGTCTGGATTCTTTTCGTCATATTCAGCTAACTCGGTTGTGATTTGGTCGAGCCATTCATCGACAACGTGCGCGGGCCGGGCATTCAGGCTTGGGAACGAGCCGACAATGCCTGCCTTACACTGGGCGATCACGAGCTCAGGACCGGAAATAATAAAAAGGGGCGAACCGATAACGGGTATACGCAAATTCTGTAAAATTGGAGGCAATGCCATGATGGTGTTTCCCTTGTACAATGCTTTTGTCGGCAACCTATCCAAAATCGGCTAGAGAACAAGGCTTTACCTTAGGACACTACTATGAGGTAAAAAGACGCGCACCTCTCCAGCAGGCCTAGTTCCAATCCAGAATGACCTTGCCGCTTTCGCCTTTGAAGATGGTGTTGAAGCCAGCTTCGAACTCGGTGTAGGGCATTTGGTGGGTGATGACGCCGGAGACGTCTAGGCCGCTCTGGAGCATTGAGATCATTTTGTACCACGTCTCGAACATGCGCCGGCCATAAATGCCGCGCACTTCCAGGCCCTTGAAGATGACATCATCCCAGTTAATGCCTTCGCCATTTGGAATGAGGCCGAGAATGGCGACCTTTCCGCCATGGTTCATACTGGTCAGCATGGTGCGCAGCGCATCGCCCGCGCCGGACATTTCAAGACCGACATCAAAGCCTTCTTTCATGCCAAGCTCGGCCATCACGTCTTCGAGATTTTCCTTGGCAACATTGACCGTGCGTGTTGCGCCGAGATCGTCGGCGAGCTTTAGGCGGTAATCATTTATGTCGGTCACAACGACATGGCGCGCGCCAACATGTTTAGCGACGGCAGCGGCCATCGCACCGATGGGGCCTGCACCTGTGATCAGCACGTCCTCGCCGACAAGATCCTGGGCGAGCGCAGTGTGGATCGCATTTCCAAGCGGATCGAACAGGGCGCCAATCTCGTCAGGAATATCGTCCGGCATAGGGTAGACGTTTACGGCTGGAACAGAGATCAGTTCAGCAAAAGCACCGGTACGGTTGACGCCAATGCCAACTGTGTTGCGGCAGACATGGCGTTTACCTGCGCGGCAATTACGGCAATGTCCGCAGGTGATATGGCCTTCGGCAGAGACACGATCGCCAATTTCAAGCCCCTTAACCTCAGACCCCATATCAACAACCCGGCCCATAAATTCATGGCCGACCGTCATACCAACGGGAATCGTACGCGCAGCCCAATCATCCCATTTATAGATGTGCACATCGGTCCCGCAGATCGCCGTCTTGGAGACTTTGATCATGACATCATTCGGGCCCAGCTCAGGTTTGGCGACATCCTGTAGCCAGAGGCCCGGCTCTGCATTTGCTTTGACGAGGGACTTCATATGCGTCTCCGATGCTTAGGTGATTAGACCAAGTTTCTTACCGACCTTTATAAACGCAGCGAGCGCTCTGTCGATCTGCTCTGTGGTCAAACTGGCTGACATTTGCGTGCGTATGCGGGCAGTATCGCGTGGCACGACGGGGAAGGAGAACGCCGTTACATAGACGCCTTCATCCAATAAATGCTCGGCCATTTCCTGCGCTTTACGAGCATCGCCAAGCATGACCGGAATGATCGCGTGCTCGCCATCAAGGAGGTCAAACCCGGCTTCAGACAGGCCGGCACGGAACCGGGTTGCATTGTCCTTAATGCGCGCGCGCAGGTCATGGCCATCTTTGGCCAATGCGATGGCCTTAATCGCAGCGCTGGCGATGGGTGGGGCGAGCGCATTGGAGAAGAGGTAGGGGCGCGCTTTCTGGCGAAGCAGTGCAACGACTTCCTTGCGTGCGCAGATGAAGCCGCCCATGCCGCCGCCGAGCGCCTTGCCGAATGTGCCAGTGAGAATATCGATACGGCCTTCAACGCCGCAATATTCAGCCGAGCCGCGCCCGTTTTCACCGACGAAGCCTGTCGCATGGCAATCATCGACCATTGTGAGTGCGTCATATGTGTCCGCCAGATCGCACAGATCTTTCAGATTGGCGATATAGCCATCCATCGAGAAAACGCCGTCCGTTACGATGAGGATTGTGCGCGCACCCTCTTGGCGGGCTTGCTTCAGGACCGCGTCCAGATCGGCCATGTCATTATTCTTGAAGCGATAACGCTTGGCTTTACACAAGCGCACGCCATCAATGATCGAGGCATGGTTTAGCGTGTCAGATACAATCGCATCTTCGGGGCCAAGGAGCGGCTCGAAGACGGCGCCATTGGCATCAAAGCAGGCCGCAAATGTGATGGCATCCTCATAGCCCAGATAATCCGCGATTGCGCGCTCCAGCTCCAGATGCACACTCTGGGTTCCGCAGATGAAGCGCACTGATGCCATGCCTGCGCCGTTGGTTTTGGCTGAGTGCGTTAGTGCTTGAATGATGTCCGGATGGTCGGCAAGGCCGAGATAATTATTGGCGCAGAAATTCAGGACCGCGGTTTCATTGGTTCCATCTGTAACACGGATTTCACCGCTTTGTGCAGAGGTGATCTGGCGTTCAAACTTGGTCAGCCCCTGAGCGGAAATATCATCTAGTTCGCCCTGAAGACGGGTGAAAAAATCTGCGCGCATTAGGTTACACTCCTGCATTCTTTCCGCTCCAATACAGCATAAACCGCGATAGAAAAAGCTTAGTTTCGCAAAAATGAGCACGTTTATTCCAAGCGTCACGAGCGAAGCGAAACGCGACCCAATCACCTCTTCGCGCTGCGTAACTGCTTGACCTTTGAGACCGAAAACGGCCACTTAGCTTTAGATATTGTGAGGTTACATGGCTGATACGTTACTTTCGCTTTCGAATAGCTTTCCAGATGCAGATGAAAGCCAATGGTTGGAGGCCGTCTCCAAAGCGCTGAAAGGCGGCTCTGTGGACAGGCTTGCCAGCAAGACCGCCGATGGAATCACAGTGAAACCGCTTTATCGCGAAGCCGACTGGCCGTCAGCTAGCGACCCGCTGGGCGCACCCGGCGATGCACCTTTCTTGCGCGGCGCAATGGCAAAACGCGACGCCTATTTGCCATGGGATATACGCCAGACCTTCGCGCACCCTGATCCGTCACATACGAATAAAGAAATCCTTCGCGATCTTGAGCGCGGCGTCAGTAGCCTTGAAGTGCTGGTTGACCCAAGCGGCGTAAAAGGGTGCGCTGCGGGAAACAAAAGCGCTGTGCAGATGGCGTTGACTGGTGTTCAAGCAGATATAGCGACCGTTTCTATGGTGCCAGTTGGCGCTGAAGCGGGCTATGGCGTGGAAACGTCAATATTGCTAGCCGAATGGGCCAAGGAACAAGGTGACGGCGCTGCGCAAAAGCTTGCCTTCAATCTTTGTCCGTTGTCCGCCTTTGCGCGCCTTGGAACTTTGGAAGAAAGTCTGGAGAGCGCGTTTGCACGCACGGCGAAACTGGCCAGCCATCTTGGCGATACGTATCCTAATGCGCGTCTTTTCAGAATTGATGCGCGCCCGGTGCACGAAACCGGCGGAAGTGATGCACAAGAGCTTGCCGCTCTGATTGCCGAGG
>CAYUFN010000106.1:9066-9998 GCA_964443965.1 uncultured Hyphomonas sp.
CTGCGCCGACTGGACGCTGCCGGAATGCGCGCCGAGGCGGCAGCACCAAAGCTTTCATTTACGCTGGCAGTCGATGCCAATTACGGGACCGGCATCGCCAAGCTTCGCGCGGCGCGGCGTTTGTGGGCGCGGTGCCTGGATGCGCTGGGCCTGCCCGCCATGCCGATGCAGCTTCAAGCCGTTTCATCGCGCCGCATGCTGACCAAACGCGACCCTTGGGTGAACCTGTTACGCAATACGGCGGCGTGTTTTGCAGCAGGCGTTGGCGGGGCGGATATTGTCACGCTTCGGCCCTTTACTGACGCGCTTGGCCTCGCTGAAGAACTGGGCCGCCGCACAGCGCGCAACACGCAAATCATCGCGCAGGAAGAAAGTGGCCTTGGGCGCGTTGGCGACCCGGGTGGCGGGGCGTGGTTTATCGAGAGCTATGGCGACACATTGGCCAAAACGGCATGGACGCTATTTCAAGAGATTGAGGCGGACGGCGGTTATGGTGCGGCGCTAATCGATGGCGCATTTCAAGCGCGCATTTCAGATACGCGCAAAGCCATGCGCAAGGATATTGCCCGGCGCAAAATACCGGTAACGGGTGTTAGCGAATTTGCACAGCTTGCCGAGACGCCAGCGCCAGTGGCGGATGCAGGCAGCTGGACAGGCGGCGATACGGCTTTTCAAGTGGAGCCGCCTATAAATTTACCAGATGCGCTAGGGGAGACCTTCGCCTCGCCTTTGCTACCGATCCGGCTGGCCGCGCCGTTTGAGCATTTGCGCGATCATGCCGAGGCGCGCGCAGCGGCAACGGGCAAAGCGCCAGCTATCTTTCTCGCAACACTTGGTCCGCTTGCTGAACATAATGCGCGGGCTGATTTTACAGCGAATCTGTTTGCCGCTGGCGGCATTGAAGCCAAGCGCGCGCCTGTACCGCCTGAAAC
>CAYUFN010000107.1:0-9937 GCA_964443965.1 uncultured Hyphomonas sp.
GGATGACTGGCGCGGGCATGACCTCCTCGCCAATCGGGAAATTGATCAGGGAGCGCGCCGTTTGCGCACCGAAATATTTGTCATGGGGAACCTCGAGCGGGCCAAAGCTGTCTGTTTCTGTGCGGGTATTGGTCATGGGAGGGCTCCGGTGTGAGGGGGATGTTTTTCTGCCGTGTGGTTTAGCAGCCCCAATGGGCAAAAGTCGAGTGGGTGCCTGGTGATAGCGGCAAGTTGAAACAGGGTGTTTCTCTTGCGCTTTGACCGCGCGCGCGGAATAGAAGGCGGATATGATTTTCAGGAGGCGAATATGGCTGATACGCAGATGACACATTCAAAGCGCCAGACTGGGCCCTTGCCGCCCAAGCATCCGGGGGTGAAGCGGCAAAAGACCGGGCTTTTGCTGGTGAATCTGGGTACGCCGGACGCAACCGATTATTGGTCGATGCGTCGGTATCTCTCCGAATTTTTGTCTGATCGGCGCGTAATCGAGGTGAACCCGTTCCTCTGGCAGCTGATCTTGCAAGGGCCAATCCTGACATTTCGCCCGAAAAAGTCTGGCAAGGCTTATGACAAGATCTGGATGACCGACAAGGACATGTCCCCGCTTCTATATTATACGCGGGAGCAGGCGCGAAAGCTTGGCCAGCGGATTGGCAGCGATGACCTGATTGTTGATTTTGCAATGCGCTATGGCAACCCATCTATAAAGAGCAAGATTGAAAAGCTTAAAGATCAGGGGTGTGACCAAATTTGCGTCATTGCGCTTTATCCCCAATATGCGGCGGCCACCACGGCGAGTGTGTATGACAAGACGTTTGATGTGCTTTCCAAAATGCGCTGGCAACCGGCCCTGCGCACAGCGGCGGCCTTCCATGATGACCCGGCCTATATTGAAGCGCTGGCAAGCTCGCTGGAGCGCCAGATCAAGGCGCTGGACTTTGTGCCGGATGTTTTGCTGATGTCCTATCACGGTATTCCGAAGTCTTATTTTGAAAAGGGCGATCCCTACCATTGCCACTGTATGAAAACGACGCGGCTGGTGCGCGAGGCTTTGGGCTGGTCGGAGAAGTTTTGCCGGACGACCTTTCAAAGCCGGTTCGGGCCAACTGAATGGTTAACGCCGTATACGGATAAAGCGCTTGAGCAGTTGGGCGCTGAAGGCGTTCAGAATGTGGCTGTGGCCGCGCCTGCTTTTATCTCTGACTGTGTGGAAACCTTAGAAGAGATGGATATTGAAGCGCGCGAGACATTTTTAGAGGCGGGCGGGAAGAAGTTTGCAACGCTCGACTGTCTGAACGATAGCGAGGAGTGCATTGACGTGCTCGAGACGGTCGCCCGGCGGGAACTGGCCGGATGGGTTGGGGTTTGAGTGAAAGTTGGATTTGTGAAGACAGCCTGATGGACGAAAGCTGGACCCGTCATGCGAAAACGGCTGCGCGCACAACCGAAGAGGGCGCGCTGGAGGTGCGGTGTGCGGGGCTGACGACCCAGGCCAAATATTACAAGACCCATATGCGCGAGTTTTTCCGTAAGCATTTTACCCCGCTGCGCCCAGGTTATGGCGAATATAGCGTGCATATTGTAATGGAATATACAGGCGATCCGCCGCATATGGATCTGGACAATCTGGCCAAAGCGCTGCTCGATGCGCTGACCGGACATGTGTTTGAAGATGATAGTCAGGTGGCGCGCTTGCTGGTTGAGCGCCGCATAGGGGAGCGCGAGGGCATCTGGCTGCGTGCTGAGGCGATGTAGGCGAAACTGCCCTGATAAAATTTCACTTGTTTTTTTGCGCTGTTTTTTCGATACTTCTTTCCCAAGGGAAGGTAAATTGTGAGGTTTCGGGATATGATTGGGAACAAACTTATTGTTATGATTGTTGCGGCTATGGGCTGGGTAAGCTTGGCGATGGGCCAATCCGTGCCGCCGCCCTTGGAAGCCTATGGAGCCTTACCCGTTATCCGCTACATGGAAGTTTCTCCCAATGGACAATACCTGGCCTGGGTTGAGACCGAACGTGGCAAGGGTGATTTTGTCGTTGTAAGTGAACTGAACACTGGTGAGATTATTGCTGGCGCCCAAATTGAAGATTTTAAGCCATGGGGGCTTAATTTCGTAAACGATGAGTATTTAGTGATTAGCGGATCGAGCGTTGTTGATAATGTTGGTTTCCGCGATGAATGGGAGTTTTCCTCTGCAATCTCCTTAAATATTCAAACGGGCCGGACAGCTGAATTGATGCGCAACACAGAAGGTATTGCGCCACAAAGCGGCCTTGGGGATATATTAGGACTGAACGAAAAGGGGAACCGCGTTCTGATGGAGGCTTTTGGACGTACAAGCCGAAATGGTCCTACGAATATCTATAATCTTTACAGTGTTGATCTGGACAGTGGGCGTGGCCGCCTGATGCGAAAGGGTAAAGCTACAACGCGCAACCATATTATCTCGCCAGAGGGCAAGGCGGTTGGTTTTTATGAGTACGGGCAAAATACCAATACTTATACGCTTATGGGGCGTGCACCGGGTGCAAATAGCTGGAAGGTGCTCTTTGAGGAGACGGACGCCGAGCGTCCTGTGTTTTCAATACGTGGACTAACGTCAGACGGTAATGGCCTGTTGCTGACCACGCAATCACGACAGACGAATGGTTTTGGAGCCTACAAGATTGATTTTGAAGGTAACCTTGAGGGGCCACTCTATCATGAGGATGATAAAGAGATTGAAAGGTTGATATTCAGTCGCCGGAACGAGTTGCTGGGGGTCGAATATACCGGACTGAAGCCAACCTACCGTCTATTTGACAGCAAGATGCGACAAATCACCAATAAGGTGATTGAACTATTTCCGGAGGCTTCTGTAACGCTTCAATCCTGGAGCAATGATAAGCGAAAGCTGATTTATAAAATTGATGGGCCACAGAACCCTGATATCTTTTACATGTTCGATTTGGATACCGTGTCCTTAAAAGTGGTTGGGAATCCAAGGCCAGATATATCACCATCACTGATAGGGCCGGTAGAGGTTGTGACTTATACTGCGCGAGACGGGATGGAGATTAGTGCCCTGATCACAACGCCGCCCTCAAGTGCCTCATCTGAAGCGCTACCAACCATTATGCTTCCCCACGGGGGGCCGGCACAATATGATCGGCTGGGCTTTCACTGGATGGCACAATACTTTGCAAGCCGTGGCTATCTGGTTGTTCAGCCAAATTTTCGCGGGTCCTCTGGCTTCGGTATGGACTTTGAGGAAGCAGGCTATGGTGAATGGGGGCGTGGCGCCATGCAGCATGATTTGTCTGATGCTTTAGCAACACTTGTTGAGCAGGGGCGTTCTGACCCTGAGCGAGTTTGTATTGTTGGGGCGAGCTATGGCGGGTATGCCGCGCTCGCGGGTGGAGCATTCACGCCTGATTTGTATCAGTGCGTCGTGGCCATTTCTGGTGTGTCTGATATCCCGAAAATGATCGCGGATGTCCGGCAGGCATCTGGCCGGAATCATTGGGCGGTCAGCTATTGGAAAGAGCAAACAGCAAATAATGCTGGACAGGATTACATGAAGTCTGTGTCTCCGGTATATTATGCCAAAGATTTTGCTTCGCCGGTTCTTCTCATTCATGGGCAGGATGATACGGTTGTTGAAATTGGGCAAAGCCGCGCTATGAAACGCGCGCTTGAGCAGGCTGGAAAATCAGTACGCATGATTGATCAGAAACGAGCAGACCATTGGATGACTGATGAGGCGACACGGATAGAGACCCTTCGTGAAGCAGCAAATTTTGTCGATGCACACATCGGTACACCGTGATGACTTATTCTTGCACGTAAGTGGAAAATATATCAGACTTGTTCCCATAAGCATAAGAGGCATAGCCTTAAAAGGATAGGGAGCATGAAACATGTTGAGTTTTGAACCTGCGAGCGAGGCTGTTGGCACATTTGTGTCTGGGGTTGATTTGCGTGCGCTGACTGACGGTGAATTTAACGCGATACGGCAAAAATTTTTTGAAACGGGTGTTCTGTTTTTCCGTGATCAGGAGATGAGCCCGGCCGACCATATCGCTTTTGCCGAGCGGTGGACGGATATTGACATTAATCGCTTCTTCACCGCGCATCAGGACTACCCGCAAATCGCACTTGTACTCAAAGAGCCTGACCAAACCACGAATATTGGTGGCGGCTGGCATACGGACCATTCTTATGACCAGATCCCGGCCATGGGCTCTATCCTGCGTGCCGTTGATCTGCCCAAGACCGGCGGGGACACGCTGTTTGCAGGTATGGCGGCCGCTTATGAAGCACTCGATGAAGACATCAAGGCAGAGATTGAAGACTTAAAGGCGACCCATTCCAGCCGGCATATTTTTGGAGCAGAGTCTGATTATGCCAAAGAAGTGGGTGATCGTTATGGCAATGCCGAAGCAGCCACACAAGACGCGGTGCATCCGATTGTTTTGCCGCATCCTGAAACGGGCCGTAAGGGGCTCTATGTCAATGCGGCATTCACAACTGGCGTGGTCGGCATGGAAGAGGAAGCTGGCAGGGCACTGCTACAGAAAATTTACGCCCATTGTCTGCAGCCCCAATTTCATTATCGCTTTAACTGGAAACCCGGATCGATTGCCATGTGGGACAATCGTTCGACCTGGCATTGGGCGATGAATGATTATCATGGCATGCGCCGTGAAATGCATCGGATTACATTAAAGGGCGTGCCACTGGCGGCTTAGCCTGTCTTGGTTGGGTTCTCGCGCAAGGCATAAGCAAATAAGATCCCATAGGTGAGATCAATCAGGGTTCCGGCAAAGCCGGAAAGCGAAATGGCGCCTGCAAGTGTTGCGAGCGCAGCGACGCAGAAAACACCAATTTTCCCGTACACAGCTAGTTGTGCAAGCGGGCGGTTTTTCTGGAAATCAAGATAAACCCAGAAGTAGCCAAGCCCGAAGACGGCCACAGCTGTGGCGAAAAGATACATAACACCTGCCGCATTTTCCGGGGCGGGTCCTGTGACCATGCTGGCATACATTTGCTGCGGGAAGAGGAAAAAGAGCCCTGCAACCAAAGCGTTAACCAGTGCGCCGCTGAGGAAGATCAACCGGGTAAAGGACATTGCGAGCCTATGCTGGGCCGTCGCCAATTAGCCAGGCGAAATGCTTGATTTCAACCGTTTCGAAAAGCCCGGCCTTGGCATAGGGGTCTTCAGCGGCCCAGGCTTCCATCTCTGCAAGGTTCTCCATCTCCAGCACAAAGACGGAGCCGGCGAATGTTTGGCCGTCTTCAGCGAAGACCGGGCCAGCCATGCGGATTTTGTCAGCATATTGTTTTGCCCAATCCAGATGAGCCGGGCGGTTGGCCATACGGATATCAATGGCGCCAGCTTTATCGCGGGCATTGAGAATGAATAAAGGCATGCGGTTATGTCTCGTCTTTGAAAGGGCGGCTGAGAAGGTCAGCAATGGCTTCTTTTACTGAAAGTTTCCCAGAAAGGATAGCGCCGACAGCCTGGCAAATGGGCAGCTCGACACCATGCTGGTCTGCTAGCGCCAAAAGGGCGGGTGTGGTGGCAACGCCTTCGGTGACACTTGTGCGACTGGCCAAAATACCCTTGATCGTTTGACCTTCTCCCAATGCTTTGCCGAAACTCATATTGCGCGACTGGGTCGAAGAGCATGTCAAGACAAGGTCACCCAGACCACAAAGCCCTGACAGGGTTCGCGCTTCAGCCCCCAGAGCAACAGCAAGTCGTTGCATTTCAGCAAATCCACGACTGATCAGGGCAGCATGGGCTGACTTGCCAAGTTGCATGCCTTCGGTAATGCCGCACGCGATGGCGAGTACGTTCTTGATTGCGCCGCCAATTTCAGCGCCGATCAGATCATGGGTCCAGTAGGGGCGGAAGGTCGGCCGGCCAATGGCGGTGGCCAAATCGCGGCCGAGCGATTCATCTGCGCAAGCGAGTGTGACTGCCGTTGGCAGGTTGCGCGCGACATCATGAGCAAAGCTTGGGCCGGAAAGAACCGCCGGGACCGCAAGGGGCACGGTTTCGGCAAGTACGTCTGTCATTAGTTTCAGACTATTCTGTTCAATTCCTTTTGAGCAGAGAAGGACAGGGGTGTCAGGCGCAATATACTGTGCGGCTTTGGTCAGCGTGTCCCGCATATGCTGGGCCGGGGTTACGGCAAGAATGGCGTCTGCTTCGCTTAAAATCGCCATATCAGTTGATGCCGGGATAGGCGGCAGATCGATGCCGGGCAAGTAGGCCGGGTTCGCATTGCCTGCACTTAGGCCTGCTGCAATACTGGCTTGGCGAGTCCAGATATTCACGCGTCGCCCGGCCAAATATGCATTCATGGCGAGTGCTGTACCCCAGGCCCCTGCACCGATGACGGATATGTTCTCAAAATGTGTCACTGGTCTGCTTATTGCTTTGTGCTATTGAAGAATTTATAGATTGTTCAAACGTTTAACTGGTAGGGCGATTCATGAGTGAGAAGATAGACACACGTAAGCAGATATTGGAAGCTGCACGTGAGAGATTCATGCACTATGGATACGCCAAAACAACTATGTCTGAAATCGCGCGCGATTGTGAGATGTCAGCCGGGAATATCTATCGTTTTTTTGCCTCTAAGCTCGATATTGCTGAGGCGATGGCGATTGAGTTCAATAATGAAAGTTTTGAGCATTTTCGACGTATTTCACAAAAAACTACGGCGGCTCCCGACAGGCTATATGAGTTTTTCTCATTCGCGCTGGATGAAACATATAAGAAGATCGATTCTGATGCGAAGATTTTGGAAATTGCCGAAATTTTGCGTAAGGAGCGGCCAATGTTTCTGAACGGTCAGCTGGCAGAAGAGCGTGTGTTTATCGTGAAAATTCTGGCTGATGGTGTTGATACGGGTACGTTTAGATCGCTCGATGCGCCTTATATAACCGCTGAGATGATACAATCAGCTTTAATGAAATTCCGCTTTCCTCAAACTTATTCCGCGCTAAAGCTCGATAAGCTTCAATATGAGTTGAAGGGTGTTATGGAATTGCTTTTGGCGGGCTTGTCGGCCGGTGCTGAGATACCTGATCTTTAGGCGCTCTCATTAAGGGTCAGGCTTTGGCACCGCGTTTACCACCACCATACACCGGATTATTTGCAGCACTGGACTCATCAAGAGGCCAGCGGGGTTTTGCGGTTGCGGTCATATTTCCGCGTACGCCATTTTTGTAGTGCTCGGCACCAGCCAGCGCGATCATGACAGCATTATCTGTGCAGTGACGTAAAGGCGGACATAAGAGGGTGGCGTTATGTGTGGCGGCTATATCCATAAGTGCTGTGCGGATGGCTGTGTTGGCCGCAACGCCGCCAGCAACAACCAGTCGTTTTGTCGGCTCATGCGTTTGGAATTGGTCGAGCGCGCGCGCGGCTTTCGTGCTTAGAATTTCTGCGACGGCATTTTGAAAGCTAGCTGCGATATTGGCTTTGCGCGTATCTGTTAGCGGCTCTGCATCTATGGCGCGGGCTGTGGCAGTTTTTAATCCGGCAAAGGACATATCAAGCCCTGGTCTGTTTAGGAGCGGGCGCGGCAGGTCGATTGCATGCGGATCACCCGAGCGCGCTATTTTTTCCAGCGCCGGCCCACCGGGAAACCCCAGCCCCATCAGCTTGGCGGTTTTGTCAAAGGCTTCACCGGCTGCATCGTCAATAGTTGATCCAAGGCGCTTATAGTCGCCAAGGCCGCGTACATCTAAAATTTGGCAGTGCCCACCCGAAACAAGCAATAACAGATAGGGGAACGGACAATCGGCGCTAATGCGCGGGGAAAGCGCATGTCCCTCAAGATGGTTGATCGGCAGATACGGCTTGCCTGTGGCCATAGCCAGCGCCTTGCCTGTCATCATGCCAACCAAAACACCGCCAATCAGGCCTGGGCCCGAGGTTGCTGCTATAGCATCCATATCATCCAGTGCGAGGCCAGAGGTTTCCAGCGCGCGCGCGACAACACTGTCTGCAAGCTCTGCATGGGCGCGGGCAGCAATTTCGGGAACTACGCCGCCATATTGGGCATGATCCTCAATTTGAGAGTGAATAATATCCGAGAGAATTTGCAGGCGGCCCTCTGTCAGGCGCACGACAGCAGCGGCTGTTTCGTCGCAGCTGGTCTCGATACCGAGAACTGTAATATGTGGGTGGGCTTGCTCTTGCATGACTAGGCTTGTAGCTGGAGGAAACACATCCGTGAAGACAGGATAGGGAAAATGACAGCTCAGCCACAGATTGTTCGTATTGGCACGCGCGGCTCGCCTCTTGCTTTACATCAGGCCGAGCAGGTTAAAGGGCTGCTTGAGGGTGCCTCTGAAGGGGCGTTGAGCTGTGAGGTCGTCACATTCACCACGACTGGAGATAAGCTGACCAAAGAGCGATTGATCCATGCCGGTGGGAAAGGGCTTTTCACTAAGGAGATTGATCGTGCATTGGCAGAACGCGAAGTTGATATCGCCGTTCACTCTCTCAAAGATGTACCAAGCGAGTTGCCTGTGGGACAAACGCTTGGGGCGTATATGAAGCGTGAAGACCCGCGTGAGGGGTTTTTTTTCACAATAGCCGAGGTGATCGAGGATTTACCCGAAGGCGCAGTTATCGGCACGGCCAGCATTCGCAGAGAGGCTCAGACACGATTGGTGCGGCCAGACCTGAAGATTGTACCTTTTCGTGGAAATGTGCAGACGCGCTTGAAAAAGCTTGAGGCGGGGGAAGCTGATGCGACCTATCTGGCGATGGCAGGTCTGTCCCGGATGGGGCTGGCGCATTTGGCACACCCAATCGCGCTTGAGGATATGCTTCCTGCACCTTGTCAGGGAATTGTTGCTGTGGCGCACATGGTGGGCGAAATTTCAGCATTACTGGAGACTGCCTTGGCAAAGGTCACGGATAAAAAATCAACCCGCGCAGCTGTTGCCGAGCGTGGCTTTCTGAAGGCGCTTGATGGTTCGTGCCGGACACCAATTGGCGGACATTTGTTTGCGATGGAAAATATGTTTCGCTTTGTCGGTGAGGTCACTCATCCGAATGGCGCTGCGGTCTGGGACAATACGGTTTACTGCTCTGGGCAGGCTGATTTAGAAGAACTGGCTGCAGTTGGCCGAACATGCGCTGAAGCTTTGATCGAGCAGGCAGGCGGTGCTTTGCCCCAGTTTGAGGCTTAGCCGGATTGGCCGGTCCGGTTATCATAACACGTGCCGAGCCCGGCAATCGCCAAACAGCTGCGCGGCTGGATGAGGCTGGTTTGCCTTTTATCAGGGCCCCAATGCTGACCATTGTACCAACAGGGGAGTCATTGCCCTCATTGAAGAGGGTTCAAGGGCTGTTGTTTACTAGTGCGAATGGCGTACGCGCGTTTTGCAGCGTCTCGCAGCGGCGCGATTTGACGGCTTGGTGCGTGGGCCCGGCAACGCTAGCAGCGGCGCAAGCAGCTGGATTTGCCAACTGCCAGCATGGAGACGGCAATAGCGATGATTTGGGGGATTTGGTCATTGCCAGGGCGCGTCCTGAGGATGGGCACCTTTTGCATGTTGCAAACCGTGCAGCGGCTGGACAGTTGGCTGTGCGTTTAAAGGCGGCGCGTTTTGAGGTGGCCTTTGCACCACTCTATGCGGCTGAACCGCGCGAAAAGCTGCCGATTGAGGTTGAAAAGACCTTATTGGGCAAAGAATCTTGTGTTGTTTTGGTGCATTCGGCCAAAGGTGCCGGAGCTTTTGCGACTGCTTCGGCAGAATTGGATATGGCGCAGCATATACTGGTCGCTGTCTCACAGGCGGCAAGTGCCCCCTTATGCCAGCGCGGTTTTGCGCGCGTTTTAACGGCTGATCGACCGAATGAAGTCGCGCTAATGGCGGTGCTGTTCAGCGCATATTCAACACTTTGATTACTATATGTATGG
>CAYUFN010000108.1:0-9915 GCA_964443965.1 uncultured Hyphomonas sp.
CATCTAGCCCATCTTCTACGCGCGAAATAGCTTGTACAGAAACTGGCTCGTTAGGGTCTGTAAGGGATGCCGTATTGAAGACATTATCTATAATCATTTCTTCACCACGGAACTCACTCTCGATTAAGCCGAGCCCACCCGCTTCGGCGAATAATGCTGCGCGTATACCATATTGCTCCGGTATAACTTGTGGCAAGGTTACTTCGAGTGTTGCTTGATAAAAAGCCTGGCCGCCAAGTGCTTGCCCTCGGAATAGGACATCTCCGGTCTCATTTCCATCCTCATCAAGCTCGGTAAAGGCAAGCCGTGGTCCCAGTCCAGCGACGTTGAATCCGCGGAAGTCCTGACCGCCTCTGAAGAACCGATTGTTAATCCTCAGAGTTTCATCGCCGCCAAAAGAGAAAATTCCGCCCCCCTGCAAACGTAAGCTTGCGCGCACACCATCGAAAAGCCCTCTGTGTGCAGAGACTGTTGCAATACTCCGCAAGAATCGTACGTCACCGCCTAAGCCTGCCAAGTCTTGACTGATAGAAAACTCATAGCCTCGCGTCGGTTCGATAGGGTTATTCACATTGCTCCACGAAAAAGTATAACCAAGAAGCGAGGTCAATTCGTCAACTTCACTCGCACAGATGGCCTGACGGTTAATAAATACCTCAGAGCAGTTATCAACAACTGATGTCCCGTCGGGTAAAGGCATTGTATTTGGATCAAGCGCTATAAATTGACCTGTAGGATTACCCTCATCATCTAGAATTGGATCGAGAACTTGCTGCCCCAAAGAATCAATTACGATGTCTTGACTGGTAATATCAATATTGTCCTGCGATAGGCGATATCGCAAAGATAGCTGGCTTCTGCGTGTAAGTGGAAAGCCAACATTAATTTGTCCACCAACAGTTTGTGATTCAAAAGAGCTAAAATCCGAAAAATCTGTACGTTGTGCGAAAATGCTCACACCAGCAGCAAGATTTCGCCCAAGAAATTGTGGCTCTTGATAGCGAAAGTTAATGTTCTGGGAACGGCTAGAGGCTGAAATATTAGCACCAGCCACAATACCACGACCAAGCAAATTTCGCTCAGAAACTGCCAAGTCAATTAAGAAATTGTCAATTGAAGAAAAACCTGCAGAGGCAGATAATTCGCCTGTCGCCTGCTCCTCAACGACAAAATCTAAAGAGGCTCTGTCCGGGTCTGAGCCAGGAAGTTCTGCGATTGTTACATCTCCAAAATATCCCAACCCCAAAACGCGACCGCGGGATCTGTCAATTGAAACACGGTTAAAAGCGTCTCCCTCTGAAACCAGCAACCTACGGCGCACGACGGGGTCAAGTGTCCTTGTATTGCCAACAATGTTTATCCGCTCAATATAGACGCGCGGTCCTTCATCGAGCGCAAAGGTCACATCAATTTCACCAGTCTCAGGGTTTGGCGAAATACGAGGAATAACATCCACAAATGCATAGCCGTTTATACCGGCGACAGCGGTCAACTGCTCGATTACTTCTTCAATTTGGTCACCGCGATACAGATCCCCCTGTTTAATACCGATCACGCGTTCCAGTGCATCCTCATTAAGCTTATCAAGTGTCGTATCAACTTTCAGCTCGCCAAAATTATATTGCCGTCCTTCATTAATCGTGAAGGTAATATAGAAAGCTTCCTGATCCGGTGTAATCGCAGCGTCAGCAGAGGTGACACGGAAGTCATAATAACCTCTGTTTTGATAGAACTGGCGCAGAAGCTCTTGGTCAAATTGCAGCCTGTCAGGGTCAAAATTATCATTCGAGCTGAAAAAGCGCCATAAGCGCGACTGCTTGGTAACAACCTCACTACGCAATCGGGCGTCCGAAAAGACCTCATTACCAATAAAGTTAATCGAACGAACCCCTGTTGTAGGGCCTTCAGTAACTTCAAAGATTAAATCTACGCGGCTTTGATCAAGTAATTTATACTGCGGTGTAACTTCTGCGCCAAACCGGCCTGAGGCGCGATAAAGCTCCACAATACGCCTTACATCCGATTGTACACGCGCCAGCGTAAAAACACCGCGTGGTTCAGCCTGGATCTCATCACGGATTGTATCATCATCAATTGTTCTGTTCCCTTCAAAGAGAACGCGGTTAATAATTGGGTTTTCAACAACGGTCACCACTAGGTCATTTCCACGGCGCCCTATATTTACGTCCGCAAAAAGTTCAGTGCTGAACAGCGTTTTAAATGACAAATCCAGAATTTCAGGATCAAATGTGTTACCAGGCTGGATCAGCAAGTAGGAAAGTATTGTACTCTTCTCAATGCGTTGATTACCTTCCACAATAATAGATCGTATTGTGCCGCCTAACGGATCTTGTTCATCAGGCGCTGTATCTTGTGCATGCGCTGCAAGCAAGCCAGATGAAACAACGCCTCCTGAGAGGATTGTCGAAACCATTAGTGTTGCAGAAAGAAGCGTGCGCATAAATACTCTTTTCAAATCAAATCAAATCAAATCAACGAACTAAAACTGTTAATGTTAGAAAATACCAGTTTTTGCAATATCCCCTACAGTAACGATAGCAGCAATAGTTAATAGGAAAACCATACCAAACCTTAAGGTTATTGCCTGTACCTTTTCAGGCAAAACGCTCCCTGTGACAGCTTCATAAGCGTTCATCACCAAGTGTCCACCGTCAAGTACAGGTAAAGGGAGAAGGTTTACCAAACCAACACCGACTGAAATGAACGCAGCTATTTGCAAGAGATTCCAACCTAAAGCCTTTAATCGGTTCCACAGCGGCACCCTTTCCTGCTCTAACGTGCGCGATAC
The DNA here is from genome assembly GCA_964443965.1 of uncultured Hyphomonas sp. Classification (GTDB taxonomy): domain Bacteria; phylum Pseudomonadota; class Alphaproteobacteria; order Caulobacterales; family Hyphomonadaceae; genus CALLCD01. The sequence goes on from CAYUFN010000108.1 coordinate 2,810, forward strand.
AACACGCCTGGCTAAGTCGCCAATCCCTACCGGCCCGCTCAATTGCGTAATTGGCTCGCGTCCCGTAACTAAGCGCCCTAAAACTCGACCTGTTGTCGCGACAATGTCACCCGTTCGCACAACTCCCTCTCCGAGGGCGCCAACGAGACTGAAATCCACCTGGTCTAGATTACGTGTTTCCATGCTGACGCCGATACGTCCAATACTGACCGTCTGCCCCAGCTCAGTCTCGACTGTTTGGCGTTCAGGCACTACGTCAAGATTAATCAATTGCCCCGCCCGTTCCAAGACAAAGCTTAGTTCAGACCCGCTTGATAAGCTGACATAGTTTAAAACATCTTGGGTCTGCATAATCTCTTTGTCATTTACCGAGACAAAAACATCTCCAACCTGAAAGCCTGCCGCTTCAGCCGGTCCTTCCGCAAAGCCAGCAACGGTCACTTTCTGAACTGGCTTACCGAATGTAAATGCAATAAGTGCAAATATCAGGATTGCCGTCATAAAATTTGCCAGCGGGCCTGCAACAGCAATTACAGATCGCTGCCAGACATTCATCTCCATGAATTTTTTACCAATCGGAGCGCTGTTTGCGGGGGATTGCCCAGAGCTTGTTTCATCAGATGGCGCTTCACCAACAAAGGCAACAAAACCGCCAAACGGGATCCAGTTTACGCGCCACCGCGTGTTACGCTTGTCCTTGTGCACAAGAAGTGGTTTCCCAAAGCCAACTGAAAACGACTCTGCAGCTGCCCCAAACATTCTTCCAGCCAGATAATGCCCCAGTTCGTGAATGATCACAATCGGCCCCAGCAATAATAGGATTGAAAATATCAATAGTGGCCCTTGGGCTATAACACTGTCCAAAGCGAGCTCCTCACATATTTAAACTTGAAGTTCACCAAGCAAGTTTCGGGCAAGCTCATAGCCTTGCTTATGAAGGCCGGCAATTTCCTCAAACGATAACAATGCATATTTCTCAAATCCATGCTGTGAAAATCGCTCAATGGCTTTTTCTACAATTAAGCTTATGTCGGTAAATCGACATTCGCCTGCAATAAATGCAGCTACAGCCGCTTCATTAGCACAATTTAATATAAGTGGAGCAGCCCCCCCTGCCCTTAAAGCTTGTTTTGCAAGGGAAATTGCTGGAAAGCGCGCAAAATCAACATTTTGAAATGTCAATTGAGATAGTACGGCCAGATCCAACCTCTCCACCTGAGTCTCAAGGCGCTTTTCAGGCCATGACAGCGCATAGGCAATGGGCGCGCGCATATCAGGTGCCCCAAGCTGAGCCAGCACCGAGCCGTCACGGTAATAGACCATGCTATGAATTATTGACTGTGGATGAATAACCACATCAATCTCATCAGCGCTCTTATCAAACAAATAGGCTGCTTCAATTACCTCAAGCGCCTTATTCATCATGCTGGCACTATCAATAGATATTTTTAAGCCCATTGACCACTTTGGGTGCGCACGTGCTTGGGAAACACTCATCGCAGCAAGTTCTTCTTTAGGTGTATCAAGAAACGGCCCACCAGAGGCTGTTAGCACCAGCTTCTCAACACCAGCGTCCGCCTCAAGGACCTGAAAAATTGCACTATGCTCAGAATCCATGGGTATTATTCTTGCGCCCGATTTAGCAGCCTCTTGCTTTAACAGGGCGGCTGCACAAATAAGGCTTTCCTTATTTGCAAGCGCAACATCATTCCCCGCCTGTACAGCCGCCAAGGTTGAGGGCAGGCCTGCAATGCCAACAATTGCTGCTACTAGTCTATGACAAGGGCGGCTGGCCGCCTCAGCCACTGCTAAAGCACCGGCCGCAACTTCAATCTTATGTCCAGCAAGGCGTGCCTTCAGATCTTCGCGTTTAGTCGCGTCAGCAATCACAGCAAGCTTTGCATTGTAGTAGATGGCCTGCTCAGCCAATTTGGCGCTATCTTGCCCAGCCGCAAGCACCTCAACCTCATAGCACTGCTCACCATTGGTCTGATTGACGTGGTCAATAACAGCTAAAGTAGATTGTCCTACAGAGCCGGTAGAACCAAGAATGCTAATCCGCTTGGGGGTCATAATCTATCCAGCCAACAAACCGGCAAAATCAGGGAAGAAGCGTAATACGGCAACCATCGCAACACAAGCAGCCCCAAAGCCATCCAGGCGATCCATCACACCACCATGTCCGGGTAAAAACCCGCTTGTATCCTTCACCCCATGCCGACGCTTTACTTGCGATTCAAATAGGTCACCCATCTGCGCTGAAATCGAGACGACAAACCCCATAAAAGCCCATAAAACCATATCCGCTTGTATAAAATAACCAAAGGCGGCACCCATAATCATACAACCAATGACCGCGCCGATCGCGCCACTCCAGGTTTTGTTCGGACTATCTTTGGGAGCCAGCAAAGGGCCACCAAACTTTCTGCCAACAAAATAAGCACTTGTGTCGGAACTCCAACTGAGCACCATTACCCCCATTGCAATTGCCCAGCCCGCTTCGGAGTTCGCCCTTAGTGCCTGCATCGCTAGCGGCAGGCCACCAGCATAAAGCGTTCCCATTAACGCTGTACTTTTTAAGCCATCTCGTTGCTCAAGTGCCATGGCAATGACACCGACACCAACGAGGCTCATCAAAGCCCAGCGAGGTTCAAACGGGTGAAGGAAATTGGCGATCATCGCACCTGCTATCATCAAATATGGAACACGGCTTTTCGCCATACGGCCCCATTCGAATGCCATCGCGCCAGCACAAAGCACTGCGATCAGCATCAGCAGGTATCCTCCATACCAAACGCAAAACAATCCAATTGGCACAAGCACCATGGCCGACGCTAACCGCGTCAGCAATTCGCGGCTCAATCCCTTGTGCGGTTGCGCGCCACTCATCTCAGGCAACTCCTTCTGAGAGGCCACCAAAGCGGCGATCACGGGCAGCATAATCTGCAAGCACACGCTTCAGGTGAGGCACATCGAAATCAGGCCAGAGTGTATCAAGGATGGAAATCTCTGTGTAGGCGAGCTGCCACAGCAGGAAATTACTGATCCGGGATTCACCGCTCGTACGAATCAAAAGATCTGGTGCAGGCAGGCCAGCAGTATCCAATGCGTTTTCAAATCGCTCTGAATCAATTTGAGCGGGGGATAATCGGCCTTGCGAAACCTCAACGGCTAGCTTACGCGCAGCGCGTAGAATTTCTTCTTGTCCGCCGTAGTTAAATGCAATTGTCAGATACGCACCCGTGTTTTCCTGCGTTTCAGCTTCAGCTGTTTCAATGAGGTTAATAATGTCGTCGGGCAATCCATCACGCGCGCCAATAATACGTATCCGAACGCCCTCTCGTTTTAGCCTTTTAAGGTCGCGTTTCACATACGCTCTGAGCAAACCAAATAAAGCATTCACCTCCTCTACAGGGCGCTGCCAATTTTCTGTGGAAAACGAAAAAACCGTTAAATATTTAACGCCCATACGGCCAGCCGCGTCCACTGTTCGGCGCAAAGCTTCAACACCGCGCTCATGTCCAGCTGCACGCGGCAGGCCCCGTGCTTTTGCCCAGCGACCATTACCATCCATTATTATGGCGATGTGGTTTGGAACGTTGCCATCCTGCGTGTCGGTGATGGCCAGGTCTGCAAGATGGCCAGGATCACTCAAACCTGCATGATCTCCGCTTCTTTAGTTTTGAGCGACTCATCAATGCGGTTGATAAATGCATCAGTAAGCTTTTGGACATCGCCCTCAAAACCTTTTTGCTCGTCTTTACTGATCTCGCCATCCTTTTCCATCTTTTTCAGGCTATCCATGCCATCGCGACGAATATTCCGCACTGCGATGCGTGCGGCTTCGGCATATTTCCCCGCAATTTTCGTCAGCTCAATCCGGCGCTCTTCATTCAATGGCGGGATGGGGATACGGAGGTTCGTGCCATCAACGACCGGGTTAAGCCCCAATCCGGCATTTCGGATAGCCTTGTCGACTGCGCCGACCAGTTCCTTATCCCAGATATTCACACTAATCATGCGCGTTTCAGGTACAGAAACAGATGCCACTTGAGAAATGGGTGAGGTCGACCCATAGGCAGGCACTTGCACGCTATCTAGCAAGTTTACTGAGGCGCGTCCGGTGCGAAGCCCGCCAAACTCCTGAGCGAGATTGTTTAGTGCGCCATCCATACGCTTAGAAAGGGATGCTTCGTCATAACTCATTGGCTAATCTTTCCTCAGTCTTTGATTATCGTAAATGTACCGCGTCCGTGCAGGACATTCTGCAAACTACCCGGATTATGCAAGGAGAAAACGACAATTGGTATGTTGCTGTCACGCATAAGGCTGATGGCTGAAGAATCCATGACTTTCAAGTTCTGCGCTAAAACCTGTTGATATGGGAGGCTGTCATAGCGAGTTGCGCTTGGATCTAGCTTTGGGTCCGCAGTATAAACACCATCAACTTGCGTACCCTTTAGCAAAGCATCACAGCCCATCTCGGCTGCCCGCAGTGCAGCGCCTGTATCTGTGGTGAAGTAAGGATTACCGGTTCCAGCTGCAAAGATGACGACACGTCCTTTTTCCATATGGCGAACAGCACGACGGCGAATAAAGGGCTCACAAACTGATTCCATACGTATCGCCGATTGGACGCGTGTGGGCACACCAATCTCTTCAAGCGCACTTTGCATCGCCAAGGCATTCATAACCGTCGCCAGCATACCCATACTATCGGCTTGTGATCGGTCCATTCCCTTGGCAGCGCCGGCCATACCTCGGAAAATATTACCGCCGCCGATAACGACACAAATCTCGGCACCTGCATCGCGCGCAGCACCGATCTCTTTAGCAAATTTCAGACATGTCGGCGTATCAATGCCAAATTCCCCCGAACCCATTAAAGCTTCACCAGACAGCTTCAATAATACGCGCTTGAATTTTAGATCAGAAGACGGTTCAGGTTCGTTCGCCATAGCTTGGGCTCCACACTTTCCTAAACGCTGATAAAGGATTCCCGGCCACCTGTCATGGTAGCCGGGACACCTAAATGTATATTTTTTAAGAGCCTTTGGAAAGCGACGCTACTTCAGCAGCAAAATCATCTTCTTCAATCTCAATGCCCTCGCCCAGCGCAAAGCGAGCAAAGCCTTTAAGCGTCGCGCCAGTCTCAGCAATAAACTGACCAACAGTCTGATCAGGGTTCATAACGAAATTCTGCTCTACTAGAACAACTTCCTTATAGAATTTCTTGATCCGGCCTTTGATCATGTTCTCGATGATATTTTCAGGCTTGCCACTTTCCCGAGCTTGCTCAGTCAGGAAGGCTTTTTCCTTCTCAACCAGAGCCGGGTCCAATTCATCAGTTGTCGCAGCGGCGGGTGATGTGGCTGCAATGTGCATAGCAACTTTCCGACCGGCTTCAGCCAGATCACCAGAGCCTTCAAGCGCAACCAGAACACCAACCTTGCCCATGCCGTCAGTTTCAGCATTGTGAATGTAGGTGGCCACAGCCCCTTCAGTCACGCTGAGCTTGGCTGTGCGCCGAACATTCATGTTCTCGCCAATGGTCGCAACCATACGTTTGACCATGTCTTCAATAGTGCCGTCCCCATCAGGAGAGCCAGCGCCCAAAAGCCCCTCAAGGCTCCCGTCAGTTGTCAACGCAACACCGGCAATGTCGCGCAACGAATTTTGAAACTGCTCGTTACGGGCAACAAAGTCAGTCTCAGCATTAAGCTCAACAACGGTGCCTGTTTTGCCATCGTCAGAAAGCTGCACAGCGACCAGGCCATCAGCCGCTGTGCGGCCTGATTTTTTGGCAGCCTTAGACAAGCCTTTTGCACGTAGCCATTCAATCGCCGCTTCGGTATCGCCTTCGCTTTCAACGAGTGCTTTCTTTGCATCCATCATGCCTGCGCCAGTTTGATCACGCAGTTGCTTTACGAGGGCAGCTGTAATCTGGGCCATCGTTTCATCCTTCAAGTTTTAAATTCGAGTTTAAATTTTATACCAGCTAGCTGGCTGCTTCAGGTGCAGCCGAAGCCTCTTCCGCAGGCGCTTCAACCGCTGCATCAGCTGCAGCAACGTCAGCAGCAACAATCTCCTCGATATCCTCAGATGCACCAAGATCAATACCAAGTCCGGCGGTCGATTCTGCAAGGCCATCAAGGACCGCATCAGCAATAAGGTTACAGTAGAGAGAAATTGCACGCGCGGCATCATCATTACCCGGGAATGGAAAATTAATATTCTCTGGGTTGCAATTACTATCAACAACCGCAACAACGGGAATTCCAAGCTTTTTGGCTTCCAGAACGGCAATGTTTTCCTTGTTTGTATCGATTACAAACATCAGACTCGGCAAACCACCCATAGAGGCAATCCCGCCCAATGCTTTGTCCAGCTTGTCGCGTTCGCGTTCAAGGTTGAGCAACTCTTTCTTGGTCAGCCCCTGCGGCGTGACATCGCCTTCAAACATACCATCAAGTTCTTTCAGGCGCTTAATGGACTTAGAAACTGTTGACCAGTTCGTTAATGTGCCGCCCAGCCAGCGGTGGTTCATGTAGTACTGTGCGCAACGCGTTGCCGCTTCTGCAATTGGTTCAGCGGCCTGACGCTTCGTGCCAACGAACAGAACGCGCCCACCTTTGGCGACTGTATCACGTACCTGGACCAATGCCTGGTGCAGCAAAGGAACAGACTTTGAAAGGTCCATAATATGGATACCGGAACGGTCGCCATAGATGAATTGCTTCATCTTGGGGTTCCAGCGGTGTGTTTGGTGACCAAAGTGCACGCCTGCTTCGAGCAATTGGCGCATAGTAAATTCTGGCAGTGCCATCTTCTTGTTTCTCCAATCCGGTTAGCCGCCGCAGGAGGAATGAAAGCCCATTATTAGGCTTTCACACCGGACTATATGTCCCGCGTGTCGGAATAGCGCTGGCTTATACATGTTTTTTCGTACCTAGCAAGGGGCAAGCCGTCTCAATCTGACCGATACATCTTGTGTTTCTCTACCATATACTCGTTGCCACGCTTGGGCGCATATATAAGGCCGAAAATTACCAGACGGTCTGTAAGCCGGGTTCTGTTCCCCCTTGCGGGTTCAGCAGCTATTCCTC
>CAYUFN010000109.1:0-9849 GCA_964443965.1 uncultured Hyphomonas sp.
GCTCAGGCGGGCGCTATGGCCTCATCACCATGTGCGCTGCGGGCGGCATGGCTCCAGCTGTCATTATTGAACGGCTCTAGGTTTAGAGTCAGTTCCCGCAGGTGTGCTTCATACGAAGCCTCACGGTGCGAGCAGCCGAAATGAGCCAGGTCATCTACAATCCAGCCTAGTCGCCTAGCTCAAGCTAGCGCAAAACCGTTCAATCCGCTTACAGGCCTCAGTCAGCGCTTCGTCTGAGGTCGCGTAAGACATGCGGAACGCAGGCGACAGCCCAAAAGCCTCCCCAAACACGGCCGCAACTTGCTCTTCCTCAAGTAGCGCCGTACAAAAGGCTTTGTCACTATCTATAAGCGATCCGCCAGCAGACGTTTTACCGATCACACCAGCAATATTCGGATAAACATAGAACGCCCCCTCTGGTATCCCACAGCTTATGCCTTCAGCTTTGTTCAATGCGGCAACAACCATGTTGCGCCGCGCAACAAAAGCCGCATTGCGCTCTTTCAGAAACTCATGTGATCCGTTCAGTGCAGCAACAGCCGCCCATTGCGAGATTGAGCAAGGGTTAGAGGTTGATTGGCTCATCACCTTACGCATTGCCCCTATCAGGTTTTTCGGTCCCGCCGCATATCCAATGCGCCATCCAGTCATGGCATAAGCTTTGGAAACACCATTCATCGTCAGTGTTCGGTCATAGAGACCCGGTTCAACTTGAGCAATTGTCCAGTATTCAAATCCATCATAGACGAGATGTTCATACATATCATCGGTCAGAATAAAGACATGCGGGTGGCGTAATAGAACATCAGCCAGCGAGCGCAGCTCTGTCTTGGTGTAAGCGGCTCCTGTCGGGTTGGAGGGCGAGTTTAAAACCAACCATTTGGTTTTCGGTGTAATGGCTGCTTCAAGGGCGTCAGCGGTCAATTTATAATCTGCGTCCTGTCCACATTCAACGAAGACGGGCGTCCCACCAGCAATACGCGCCATGGCAGGATAGCTCACCCAATATGGTGCAGGCACAATTACCTCCTCACCTACATTCAGTGTAGCGATGAATGCATTGAAAATAACAGGTTTTCCGCCGGGCGAAACATTCACCTGATCAGGCGTACACGCCAAATTATTGTCCCGCTTGAATTTCGCGCAAATTGCCTCTTTCAATTCCGGAATACCATCAGCAGGCGTGTACTTCGTCTTGCCATCCCGGATCGCTTTCATCGCGGCGTCTTTGATGTGGTCCGGTGTGTCAAAATCAGGCTCACCAGCGCCCAGCCCAATTACATCATGCCCTGCGCGCTTAAGTTCAGCTGCTTTGGCGGTTACCGCCAGCGTTGCGGACGGTTCAACACGATTGACGGCATCGCTAAGCTCAATCTGGATAGGCACGGTCTTTTCTCCTGAGAAACAAGACCTACGCCAATATTGCGCTATGGAAGCCATGGCAATACGCGATCGGCACACATCGGCTTATTTTCATAGTCATGTACATAAAATTTCACCTATCCACTTAGTCTAATGTTCACTTCATTTTGGTACACATTCTCCCTAACAGTCGGGGCTGATCTCAGGATTTTGGGAGATTATCGTGGAAAACTTGATCAAGCGCACATGGCGCGAGCTAAATGAAGAAATTAGCTACATTACGCACCACCTCCGCCGATGGTGGAATGGCATGGAAGACGGTGAACAACTCTTTTTTGTTGGAATTCTTTGTGCGTCCTGCTTGCTGTTAGGTCTGCGCCGACCATCTAAAGGGAAATACAAGCACTATGATGACAAGCAAACCATCGGCCTGATACAACAATTCATGTTTGCTGCGGTTGTCCTTGTAATCTTTACCTTCGGCATCGATATCGCCATCAATAGCGTCTAGCAAAACCCTGCCATCTATTTAGCTGTTCAATTTTTGCGCGGGTCTGCGTAGAAAGAACTTATGAGCAAAGTCCCACCTTTAAACCTGCCTCTGCGCGGTGTTGACATTATAAAAGACCATCTCAAGCGACTACCCGCAAAACCGGGTGTCTATCGCATGTTTGGGGCCGATGAGGAGGTTCTCTATGTCGGCAAAGCAAAAAATCTGAAAAACCGCGTTGCCAATTATGCCAAGCTCGGCGGCCATACCCAGCGCATTGCCTTAATGATTTCTATGACGGCGAGTATGGAGTTTGTAGTCACAGAAACCGAGACCGAGGCTCTTCTCCTTGAAGCGAATCTCATCAAACACCTCAAGCCCCGCTTCAATATTTTATTACGCGATGACAAATCCTTTCCCTACATTCTTATCCGGCGGACCCATGACGCTCCACAAATTCTCAAATATCGTGGTTCCAAAAAAGCCGAAGGAGATTATTTTGGTCCTTTTGCCAATGCAGGTGCAGTCACCCGCACGCTAGACACGCTTCAAAAGGCTTTTCTGCTGCGCACATGCGAAGACAGCGTTTACGAACACCGCACACGCCCCTGCATGTTACACCAGATCAAACGTTGCGCTGCGCCCTGTGTCGGATTGATAGACAAAAATGAATACACCGCGCTGGCCGATCAGGCCGCCGCTTTCCTGCGAGGAAAAGCAGTCACACTGCATCAGGAACTCGCAGAGGAAATGGAAGCGGCTTCAGCAGCCATGGAATTTGAAAAAGCCGCACGCCTGCGCGATCGCATACGCTCTCTTGCCGTCGTCCGGAACAGTCAAACCATCAACCCAGACGGCATAGAAGAAGCAGATGTCTTTGCCGTGGCTCTGGAAGGCGGGCAATCTTGCGTGCAAGTCTTTTTCATTCGGGCAGGCCAAAACTGGGGCGCCAGTGCTTTCTATCCTCGCCACGAAAAAGAGGCTTCGGCAGAAGACATACTGGCAGCCTTCCTGGTGCAATTCTACGATGCCCGCCCGGCACCACGTCTGATCCTGACCAATACCCCGCCACATCAAGCAAATCTCATCGCTGAAGCGCTTGAGTTGCGTGCCCCGCACAAGGTTGAGATCCGTCATGCCCAACGCGGTGGCAAACGTGAACTTGTGGTGCAGGCCAGCCAAAATGCCAAGGAAGCCCTAGCCCGCAAACTGGCCGAGACGGCAAGCCAGCAACGCCTCCTTAAAGACGTGAAAAAAACGTTCGACCTCCAAGCCGTTCCCAAGCGTATCGAAGTTTACGATAATTCGCACATACAAGGCAGCAATATGGTTGGCGGCATGATTGTCGCTGGCGAAGACGGTTTCATAAAAGGGCAATATCGGAAATTTAACATTAAAGACGAAACCATCGCGCCAGGTGATGATTATGGCATGATGCGAGAGGTCATGCGGCGGCGCTTCTCTCGCCTTCTCAAAGAGGCTGAAGAAGCGAAAAAGCCCATAACGGCTCTGAAAACTTATCCTGATCTTGTTCTTATTGATGGCGGGCTCGGTCAACTGTCAGCCGTCATTGAAACACTCACAGACATTAACCTCACACCTGATGACATAACGCTTGTGTCCATTGCCAAGGGGCCCGACCGGAATGCCGGACGCGAGAAATTCTTCCGCCCCGGAAAGCCCCCCTTCCAGCTACCTGAAAATGCACCGGTCCTTTACTATCTTCAAAGACTGCGTGATGAAGCCCACCGATGGGCCATTGGCACCCACAGGGCCAAGCGCTCAGCTGACATTAAAAAAAGTCCCCTTGATGAGATTGCTGGCATCGGCCCGGCCCGCAAGAAAGCACTGCTCCACCGTTTTGGCTCTGCACGTGGTGTCTCCCGCGCCAAATTATCAGATATCGCTTCAGTCGAAGGGGTTAGTCAGGCCCTCGCAGAACGCATCTATGGCCACTTTCACAGCGGCTAGCGTGATATTTACTGTTGCCAGCGCATGGACGGTCTATAATGGATGCTTAAACAGGCAATAATAAAGGGCCAAGCCATGTCTCTGAAGTGGATACCGAACGCGTTGACAGGGTTGCGGCTTCTCGCAGCCCCATGTGTGGCTTTCCTACTCTATGCAATGTTTGCAACTGATGATGCCATCCTAAGAGAGTTCTATGCGAGCGCTGCATTTACGGTGTTTGTCATCGCCGCCCTGACAGATTGGCTGGATGGCTTTGCTGCGCGCAAGCTTGATGCCGCCTCTGAGCTGGGAGCAAAACTAGATCTTTGGGCCGACAAGATCATCGTTTTTGCCGTGCTCCTTGCATGCCTTCCATTCCTGCCGATTCTTGCAATGCTTGGCCTCTTTTCGCTCTCAGGCCGCGATATCATCATCATGCGTTTGCGCGCGATGCGCCCAGATGTGAATCTCAAAGCAACCTTTCTGGCGAAAAGCAAAACGGCGGTCGTCATGACGGGTATGGCAATGGCGATGGCAGGCTATGCCTTCACTTTACTGGCCACACGAATAGGCGATACGGATGGAGCAGAACTGATGCATCTAATTACGCGTTTGGGTCTATCGCTTTATACCTTTGGCTGCGTGCTCTCTCTTGGAACAGGTTACCAATACCTGCAGGCGGCTTTTACAAGCGGCACTGATTCGCCCTCTGAAGACATTTAACCATCAGAACATGATGTTTTACGTATAAATGTGACAGTATCTCTACAAAAACATGTGAGCTGACTGTTATATTTGCGCTTCAAGGCTCGCTTCTCGTTGCAGAAGGCGCTAAACACGCGAAAGAATTGATGGGCTTGAAAAGGTTTTTCTTATGGCTGCTCTTATCGCAATTGGCGTTACATTTGGTGTCTTCGGCCTTCTAAATTTAATAGACTTCAAACGGCTGGATTAGCCACGGTGGCTTTAAATGCCTGATCCCGTTCTAATAGTTACATTGCTGGGCGGCCTCGCCCTCATGGCTTTTGCAGGGGACTTTCTGGTCAACGGCGCGGTGACCCTCGGACGAAAAGCTGGCCTCTCCCCCCTTATTGCAGGCATTTTCATTGTTGGCTTCGGCACATCTGCTCCAGAGATGATCGTAGCCTTCGATGCCGCAAGATCAGGTTACCCCTCTTTGGCAATGGGGAATATTGTCGGCTCCAATATTGCAAACATCTTGCTGGTCATCGCCCTTCCAGCCCTTGTTTCGCCAATTGTAACAGGCGGCTGGGGTCAAGGCCGCGCCTTTATCGCTATGGCACTCGTCACAGCCAGCTGGATCGTGATATTTGCAAATACAGATCTGACAGCCGGGATTGGCACACTTTTCCTGATCGCACTTGTCATCTATGCCCTCTACACCTTCATATCAGCCAGAACAGCCTCTCAAAATGGCATCGATATCGGTATGGATGACAGCCCCCCCAGGATTAGCCAGCTGCGCGCGATCGGATTCATTTTAATCGGTATGATCGGCCTGCCAATCGGGGCAAACCTGATTGTCGACAGCGGTGTAAAAATCGCAAACTTTTACCAGATCCCTGAAGAAATTATCGGACTAACACTCTTGGCAATCGGCACCTCCCTGCCAGAAATCGCAGCAGGCATCGCTGCGGCTATGCGGGCCAAAACAGATGTGCTCGTTGGCAATGTGCTCGGCTCGAATATTTTTAACATATTAGGCGCAGGCGGTGTCATTTCTTTCTTCGGCCCGATTAAAGCTATTGAGGCCTTTGGCAATTATGATCACTGGGTGATGGCCGCTGCTGCCTTGCTGGTCGGCCTGTTCATTTTTACGCGCGCAAAGATTGGCCGTGCCACGGGCCTTGTCATGCTGTTGATTTACGCAATCTATATTTATGGCCTCGTGAATGGCTGGAACATACAGGCCATGATCAATGGCTAAAGTTGGGGCAGCCCTGGTCACGGGCGCAGGCGCGCGCCTGGGCAAAGTAATGGCAGAAGCGCTTGGCGCAGATGGTTGGAATGTCGCTGTCCACTATTCCCGGTCCAAAGCCGGCGCAATTGAAACCGCCAAGACCATTCAGGGGAGCGGCGCAAAAGCCGTCACCGTTCAGGCAAACCTTGCAGACGCGACAGATACCGCAAAATTGGTCCAGGATGCCCAAACGGCACTCGACCAACCAATCACATTGCTCATCAATTCCGCCTCAACCTTTTTCGATGACACCGCTCAGGGTCACACGCGCGAAAATTGGGATACCCATATGGAGGTCAACCTACGTGCGCCGATCTTGCTGGCGCAGAGTTTTGCCAAAGCTTTGCCAGCTGGAACAAAAGGGAATATTGTCAATTTGATTGATCAACGCGTGCTGAAACTCAACCCGCAATTCTTCACCTACACGCTATCCAAATCTGCCCTGTGGAGCGCCACCCGCACGCTGGCACAGGCGCTGGCCCCAAATATCCGCGTCAATGGCATCGGCCCCGGCCCTACCTTGCGCAGCATCCACCAGACCGAAGAAGCCTTCACCACCGAAGCCCAAGCCACCCTCACACGCGAAGGGTCAAACCCCAGCGAGATTATCGCCGCACTGCGCTATCTCCTCAGCGCACAAAGTGTAACAGGCCAGATGATCGCGGCCGATGGTGGTCAACACCTTCTCTGGCAAACGCCTGATATTGAATTGTAATGGACTTCTCCTCAGACACATCCGCCCCCGCGCACCCTTCCGTTATCGAGGCACTTGCCCGCGTCAATTCCGGCATGGAAGGCTCATACGGAAACGATCATGTTACCGCGCGCGTGCGTACCTTGCTTGCGGCAGCCTTCGAGACCGAAGATTTCGATTTCTGGATGTGCGCCTCGGGCACGGCCTCGAACGCGCTCGCGCTTTCACTCATCTGCCCGCCCACAGGCTCCATCCTCTGCCATCAAGAAGCCCATATTGAACGTGACGAACGCGGTGCACCCGAATTTTTCACCGGCGGCGGCAAGCTCGCGCTTCTGCCCGGCGAAGCCGCACGCATAGATGAGACGGCCCTGCGCGACGCACTCGCCAACATACAGCGCGACTTCGTGCACGAAACACCGCCGCATGTCCTCTCGCTAACAAACCTCACCGAAAGCGGCGCAGCCTATCCAGCTGCGCAAATCAAACACTATGCCGCCCTCGCCCATGAAGCAGACTTGCACGTCCATCTAGACGGCGCACGGCTTGGCAATGCGCTGACATCAACCGGCGTAACGGCGGCCGAAATGAGCTGGAAAGCAGGCATCGACATCCTCACCTTCGGCCTTACCAAGACCGGCGCAATGGGTTGCGAAATTATCATCCTCTTCGGTCAAATGCGTGCAAAATTCCCCGAGCTTCAAACCCGCGCCAAGCGCTCAGGCCATATGCCGCCAAAGATGCGCTACCTCGCCGCCCAAGCCGAAGCCATGCTAACAGACGGCCTCTGGCTCTCCCTCGCCGCCACCGCAAACAAACAAGCCACTCGCCTCGCCAATGCCCTATGCGCGCTACCCGGCGTATCACTGCGCTACCCGGTCGACGGCAATGAGGTCTTCATCGCCCTGCCAGACGACCTCGCCGCCCGCCTACAAACAGCAGGCGCAAAATTCTATCCATGGCCCGGAGGCTGCTACCGCTTCGTCTGCGCATGGAGCACCAGCGACGCCGAAATGGACGCGCTGGTAGCGGCGCTCAAAGATTAGCGGTTTTTCCCACCCCACAAATTTTCCCACCATTTGGTCGGCTTGATATCACCCAGATTAAGCGCCGCCGCAGACATCCCTTCTTCTTCCATCCGTTCGCGAATGTCATTGACGTCGCGCCCGGTCAGGCTCGCTAAAGTTTTGGCTTCGGTTTCCCAGCGATCAACCAACCCGTTCGCATAATCACCCGCCGCCTCACACCTTCCATAATCGCCGCGCCAGGCATGACGCAAAACATAGCGCCCCTGATAATTCGTCCGGTCACCCGTTGTCTGGAATTTCAAATCCTCAGGAAATGTCGTCGCATCATAACGTAAATGCAAGCGCGTCACGAACACATTCACCGCTTGCGGGCGGATCGGACGACGCGGCGTCGGAAAGCTCTCATTCGGGCGCGGACCGGATGCATTACCAAGCCAATGCACGCCAAGCTCGCGCAGCTCCGATTGAGACAAAGGGTCTGCCGCGCACGGATCACACCAGCTCATATCCCACGCATACTCCATGAACACGGCCTTGCCGTTTTCCTTTTTCACCTGATGACGGAACATGTCTTTGTAGAAGTCGCCAAACTCGTCCTTGATATAGATCGGCACATCCATATCCGACGGCAGTTTCACCGTCCGGTAATTCGTCGTTTCAACACGCCCTTCCTTGGTCAGCGCAAAGACGAACAGCTCTTGCTGACCTTCAGCATTCACCGTACCCAGCCGGATCGGCAGCATAAATTCCTCATCCTCATAGGCCACCTGAATAGGGCGCAAGTCCGCATTCCCGTCATGGCGCTCCAGCGATACTTTCGCGACAAAAAATTTCATATCGCGCTTCAAATAAGCGCCAACCGTCTCCTCAGCCCCGTCGGGAATATTGTAGCCTTCCTGATTGAGCCATGTGATCAGCCCATCAGACTCTTCGGCCGACAGAATAAGAATATCGTATTCGCCAACTTCATATTCAGCTTCGATTGTGACGCCGAGGTCTTCAGCCTCCTGGACAGCAATAGCTGGCGGTTGCGGCGCTGCGTTTGAAAACTGCCGTGACTGCAAGAGTTCATATTTTCGTCTATCGCACGGATCCTCATCAAAATACTCCACCAGCCGCGGTGCCGTATACGCATCCAGATGATCCATCAGCGCAGGGTTTGCCACATTGATCTGCCCACGCTCTGGTATGTCTACCACAGGGATCACCATCGCAAATTCGCTGACCTCGCCGCGATAGTCCGACGCCATCGTCACGACCGTCCGGTCGCCATCGCGCGCAATCGCCACCTTCGAGGCATCATTGAACAGATCCGTATCCGCCTTGGCGACATAGAAGCCGCAAAAAGCGCTCGCAGATGGGCTAAACGCGAGCGGGCTCAGGCCGCAAAGCGCCGCCATCATCATAGCTTTCAGTTTCATCGAGTAATCCCTCCTTGGGAGCTTTGTATGTCCATTCAAAACGGGTCGCCGGAAATAGCCGATCGATCAAAATTGTCAGCGGCGCGAGCGCGGCCAGTGCGTAAATCATACTGCCGCGCACATGCGGCCCCCAGCTCAGCCAAGCGGCCAGCCCAGCCACAGCCGCCGCAAATACCAAGCGCCCAATCCGCGAATCCGGCGTCGAGCGCGGATCGGTGATCATAAAGAATGCAAACACCAAGAGTGCGCCATTTTGCATCTGATGGGCCGGGATCACGATCGGATCCCCAAGCCACATTGCCCGCCCAAACATCAATGCCGCAAAAAACGCTAAAAAGCCAAGCGCGATATCCAGCCGCTTCGCGCTAGACAAGACAAGCCCAGCAAAGCCAATGGCAAACGCAGCCACAATTGGCGCCTGCCCCCATTGCCCGGGCGAAACCCAGGCTCCGGAGCTCGCCAGCGTCACAATTGCAATGCCAAGACAGGCCGGATTGAAAATATGCTTCTTATTAAACCGCACCAAAAACTTCGCGCCGATCCCTATAAGCCCAGCGCCAAACCAAAAAACCGGATCAGCCGCGCGCAAAAGGATGGTTATTCCGAGTGTCGTAATCGCTGCAGACTTCCACTGGAATGGCGTTCCGGTCGCCCGCGCCCCCAAAAACTGCGCCAGCATCGCGCCGCTAAGCGCTGCACCAAGCGCGGTGAAGCTCGCCCCGAAATCACTGATAAAGCGCGACAGAAAAAACAGGCTCGACAAAGCCAGTATCTGCCAATGCCGCGCATCAGCATTGACCGCCTGAAAAACCTGTCTGACTGAATCCACATACCCCATATGTCCATACAGCATCACAAATTAGGCGAAAGTTTGACTATGCGCTAATAGCCATGACAACCAATTTCAAAAAACTTATCCCACA
>CAYUFN010000110.1:0-6549 GCA_964443965.1 uncultured Hyphomonas sp.
GGCCAGAACAAAAAAGAGGCGAGCAAAATGCCAGTGCCCAGCCCCATAAAGCGTCCCCATTCACGAATGCCAGCCTCCACCGTTTCCGAGGAGCTTTGAAGCTCTTCAGATCGGCGAAAATTTGTCACGTTCTGCCATGCGGGCCGCCAGACAGACGGAAACAGAGGAGAGGCGCGTCGTTCAAATATGTTCGCGTAGAAAGCTTCGCGTCGGCGCTTGGCGATGTCTTCAAGCAGGCGCGTAGTTTTGCTGATATTTAGGTCGCCTTGGCGCAGTGAGTCGTTGGCACTTTGGTACTCGCTTTGAAGCCGAGCACGGGCCTCGACAATGTCAATGGCTTCATTGCTTGCGTCTTCAGCTGCAGGACCGAGGCGATCAAGGTCCGCGCGTGTTTGCTCAGCAAGTGCGCGTAATGGCCGTGCAGCAGCTAACGCATCCGTGCGGATGCGCCTTAATTCTTCGCGCGTGGCAAGAAGGTCCAGTTCGCTATCGGATGCGATTGCGACCTCGATTCGCTCGATCGCAATGCGCCTGCGCTCAACACCATCCGTTGGCGTGTCGGTCCCTTGCTGGGCCTGGCCGAGCGCGCCTGCGCAGTCCGCAAACAGGACAGCCAGTATAAAAAGAATGCGGATGAAATTGGCCATAATTTAGCTTTCTGGTTCGGCTGGGATGAAGTTCTTGTGCCTTGAGTGGGCTATATTTTAGTCGCTCGACATATGCAACAAAGCCTGCCTTTGCGGTGAACAGCTATAACGATCTTAAGCACTATAGGTCCGGCACGGCTTGTCCAGTTGGCCATATCATAAAAATGCCCTTTCTAGAGCGCACGCCCAGCTTCTAATGGTGATATTTGCGATTTGGGGGCTATACATGCGGTTTGCCCGGCAGCGCAGGTTTCACGTTATGGGTCGGGGCCTAATATGAAATTTGCCCTGAAATCTGTATCATGATGATGTAAATCAACACGCTGACGTAAAAACATGCTTATATGAATTATCAGGCAATGGAGACTGCTGGCATGTTGTTTAAAAAAGAGATTAATACTAATCGGCTAAAACCGGGAAAAGTTCTGTTAGCCACATGTTCAGCCTTGGTTGCGGCAGGTCTTGGGTACGCACAAACGCTAGCCCCCAAAGCCACCGATGCGGTTTACGCGCAGAACAATCAGCTAGAATTGTGGTCTGATGCCAGTTACGGCGCATTATTAGTGGAGATAGACGGGCTGCACGCGCACGGCCTGACACCTGAGCATTATGGGCTTTCGCGGTTGAAAGCGGTGCAAGATGACCGGGCAAAGCGCGACCGTCTTGCCACAGCTGCCTGGCTTATGGCGGCGGCGCACCTGAGAGGGGGCAAGTCCGATCCGGTCAAAATTGAGCCGCATTGGACCTTGCGCCCGCAACAAGCTGATCTTAACGGCTTACTCGCCAGCGCCTTGGAGACAGGACGTATTGCTGGTTCGCTAGATGCATTTGCGCCAAAACAGCCGATTTATACTGCCATGAAAGCTGAACTTGTGCGGTTACGGTCAGTTTCTGATGCTGGTATTTTACAGGTCGAGCCGGGCGCAACACTTAAATCCGGTGACAAGGGGGCACGCATTGCCCAATTGCGCGCGCGCTTGGACCAGCTTGGATGGCTATCAGGTGCAGATGCCGCCGCAACGGACGATACGTTTGATCCTGTTTTGCTGGGGGCGGTAGAAGGCTTTCAGGCGAGTGAAGGGCTGGAAGCCGATGGTGTTGTCGGTGCGGCGACTTTGCGCGCGCTTAATCGCGGGCCTGCTGTTCGGATTGAACAGTTGCGCGTGAATATGGAACGCTTCCGTTGGTTACCTGCGGATTTGGGGCGGCGTCATTTGCGCGCGAACATTGCCAGCTTTGATGTCACCGCTTTTGAGAACGGAAAACCAGCGCGCACCCATCTGACGATTGTGGGCAAGCCGTTTCGGGCAACGCCGGTTTTTTCTGATGAAGTTGAATATATCGACTTTAACCCCTGGTGGGAAACGCCCACCAGTTTGGCCCGCGCAGACAAGTTACCGCTGTTCCAGAGAGATCCGGGCGCGGTCTCCCGGCTTGGCTTTCAGGTGCTCGATAGTAGCGGCAAAGCAGTCAATGCCAGTACGATCAACTGGAATGACTATTCGCGCTCCAACTTTCCTTATCGCATCCGTCAGGCGCCCGGTCCGCTAAACGCGCTGGGGCAAGTGAAGATCATGTTCCCAAACAGCCATAATATCTACATTCATGATACACCGTCTCGCGGTCTTTTTGCCCAGCGCCAACGCGCGTTTTCATCCGGTTGCCTGCGGACCCAGGAACCGCTCGAACTGGCAAAATGGCTACTTGAGGAAACACCCGGTTGGAATGGTGCACGAGTGGATACAGCGGTTGCCTCAGGGAATATGACGCGGGCGACGCTATCGGCGAAAGTACCTGTGCATATTCTCTACATGACTGTTGTGAGCGATCAGGCCCAAGGTGTGCGGTTTCTGGATGATATTTATCAGCGGGACGGCGCTGTGCTTACCGCTTTGAATGCCGCCCCTTAGCCCAATGCGGAGGCCTTTGGCTTTGACATATAGATATGTGGTAATGTTTGCTGCGGCAGTTGTCTGGCTATGGTTTGGAAATCGTGCAGTTGCACAAACCGACACTGATCCGGATATGGTTAGCTATGTGCTCGGCCTTGATCGGTTCGAGACAAATCTTGCCTTGGTATCGACGACAATTATGCCGGGCGAAAGCCTTAAGATTCGTGTTGAGGCATCAGCGCGTAGCGACCGGGGAACGTTCAAGCGGGAGGGAGCCTTCTGGCGTTGGCAAGCGCCGGCTGAGCCAGGTTTGGCGCGGCTGATCTTTGAAGAAAATGGCGAGGCAAGGGTGCTTCAGGTCTTCGTTCTGACCCCTTTTGAAAATGGCAAACAGGCTGATTTAAATGGCTATAAAATCGGACGTTATTCAAACACGCCGTTCCGGGGGCTGACAACCTACCGGGCGCCGCGCGGTTTTATTGAGGTAACCCCAGAATTGCGCGATCTGAAGGTCTCTCCAAATTTTACGCTTCGCCAGTTTCTCTGTAAGCAGCAACCCGGCCATGACCCGACCTATGTTCTTATCCGTCCGGCAATGCTTGCAAAGCTTGAGGCTGTCCTTGAGGCGGTGCAGGGGCGCGGGCATGATGTTGACACGCTAACAATAATGAGTGGTTTTCGCACGCCTTGGTACAACGCCTCTATTGGCAACAGAACAACATCCTCACGGCATTTATTTGGAGGTGCAGCCGACATTTTTGTTGATAAGGACGGTGATGGCTGGATGGATGATTTGAATAATGATGGCAAGGTTGACTTCAAGGATGCGCAATATCTTGCGCAGCTAGCTGAAGGCATCGCACATAAAAGCGAACGCGAATGGCCGGCAGGTGGTATTGGTATCTATCGCGCAAACGCTGTTCGTGGACCATTTGTGCACATTGACGCGCGTGGGTATCGCGCGCGCTGGTAAATCCTGGGGCAATCTCTCGAGTAGCACCGACAAGGTTGCGTTGTAGCGCGTCAGCCTTTTGGGGAGCGGTTTTGGCGAGTTGACTATTCGCCTCCGTCTTTAGGCGGCGTTTGCTTTTTAATCCGATCAAAGTCACGCTGCCAGCGCACCGACAGTTCCTGCCCGGTGTCGCTGCTGGTTTCGCCGCGGACTGTCACATTGTCGAATGGTTCCCAGTCAATCGCTACGCCAACATCACCGTCAAGACTGTTCTGTGCTTCTACATAGACATTCGGCCTGATATATTTTCCCGTTGTGATGATTGCTGTACCATCCGAACTCTCTGCAAAATCGAGCGTATCGAGGAAGAGTACATTTTCGAGCCGCCCGAGAACGTCAAATCCGCTACCTCCAGCAAGGCTTGCCAGCGTAGCCGCGAGCCTTGCGGACTGGATCGGTGTGAGTTGACCTGGTGACAGGCCAAACAGCAGGCGCGAGAGAATTTCGCTTTCGGGCAGAGAAGGGTCCGACGACATAGTGATAACGGGACGCGTTTGGGTGCCAGTGATGGAAATAATTGCGGTAAGATCGGCAGCGCGTCGTTCTGCGCGGATATTCAGATTGGCTTCATTTGATCCGGGGGCGAGGGTGACGCGGCTATCAACAAGATTAAAAGACTGCCCGGCAAAACTATACTTCCCGCGAATAATGTTAGCCTCGGCAGTAATCAGGGGCTTAATAGCAGTTCCTCTGATACGGGCAGCTGCAGATAACTCGGCGTCAAGGCCACGCCCTTCGGCAAATATTCTGCGCGGCGCATTTATGCGTATATCGAGGCGCGTGCTGGTTTCAGGGGTGTCTTCAGGAGGCGCTTCATCGGTAAACCGAACGGGCAATGTTGGCTTTGCGCTTTGAACGATGCGATCAACGCGGAAATCTGCACGGTCTACGGTGAGGTTGCCATTTATACGGGTTGTGCCGTCTGTTCGTGAAAGGAGCAAAGTACCGCTCGCTTTGGCCTCTGCATCGCTTCGATCCAGTACGGTAAGGTTTGCCAGTTGCAGGCTGACTTCATCTGTGCCTTGCCCTGTCAGAGAGACTTGGCCCGCGCCTGTTAATTTGCCACCAGAGCCATTTTGCCCATAGAGGGATATTAGTGATAGCGTGTCTCCGCTTAGGCGTGATTGGAGCGTGATGTCGGTCAAGGTCAAGCCGAGATCACCATGCTCAAAGCGACCTTCACTAAGCGCCAGTGTTCCACGGCCTGTTGGTCCTTTTGTTGTCAGTTGACCTGAAAGATCAGCATCAATCACGCCTGTTAAAGCCATCTCTGCTGGCAATGCGAGCACGCTGAAAGCATCAATTGCGCCCGCGCCTGAAATACTAAAATCAAGCGGCTTGCTATTGTCCGGGATCGGCAGCCCAGACGACCAGTCGCTTACACCTGTCAGCGTAACTCCGAGGTCTGCCCCATCCCCGAATAAGCTTATTTGTGCCTGAAGATCGTTGTCGCGAATATCTACACCAAAGTTTGCATTAACCAGATCAAGGTCAGCGATGGCCGTGGTTAAGTCCGAGATGCCCCCATTCATCTGGAGCACCTTTTCTGTATCGCTGATATCGAAGGCAAGTTCTGCACGGATGATGCCCGACACAGGCTTGAGCGCAAATGTTTCAGCTAATCGATCTAGGGACATGTTTTCGATAATGAGTTGGCCAGACGGGCCCGACTGTGCATTTTTGCCATCAAGCAAGATTTGTCCGCCAAAGGCTTGCAATTCACCCATGAGCGTTGGCGTATCGTCGGACCAATCGAACGTGAAAGGCGCGCTTGTTTCAAGCAAAGTGGCACCGTAATTCCCATTGAGGCTCAAAGACATGCGCTGCGTATCTCGCCCACCTGTTAAAGTTGCGGCAAGTTGAACAGGGTTGGACCCGGTGCCAAAGCTCTGCTCTGTTTCGATAGTGATGCCAGCCTGGAAATTTTCCGGTGTCCCTTGGGCCGAGAGCATAATTTCGGATGGCTCAAACCCTGCTATAGTTTTTGCGCGGGCATGGCCTTTTAGAGTCACTTCACGCATATTCAATGATAGGTCGACATCGAGCGTTTCTAGTGGCGCAGCCTCTGGTACACCACTGACGTTGAGTGCCCCCATTGCATTTAAGGGATCGGAGAATGTGCCTGTAAACGCACCGCTTGCGGACAAGACATCCAATTCAGCACGAATCGCTCCGGTGCTCCAGTTGCTTCCGGTCAGCTTTGGTGCGGCTTCAAGCTTTAATGAACCGAATTCGGTGAGGGTTGTGAGAGCTAGCTCTGAAGAAAGGCTTTGCCCTGCGCCTGTACCTTGTATAGTAGCCTGGAAATCGTCAATAAGGGTCGATCCGTAACTTGCCTGATTGGCGACAAGGTCACTTGTGAAACGATAGCGCTCGGGTGTGCCGGCGAGCGTCGTGGTTGCGGACAGCCCAGCGATTTTGCTATCGCCCGCGATTGAGAGTTGCGCAGCAGTTAGTGTGCTTTCCAGAGACATCTCTCCTTGTGGGGAGCTTTGCCCACTTGCTGTCAAAATCAAATCGCCATTTGTTGCCTTAAGCGCGTTCAGGCGGATTAGACCGCTCTGTGTGCGAGAGATATCCAGCTCGATAGGAAGAGTATCTGATAATCCAGCCAGACTGTCTGGGAGTGTCAAACCTTTTAGTACGCCTTCGAGCATTAATCTGGTATCACCTGCTTGAGGAAGTAACAGATTATAAGTGCTGCCAAGCGTGGCCCCTTCGCCCAGGCCGTATGCAGCAAGCTTTGCCGAGACGTCTCCAATAAGCCGCCGACCTCTCTGACGAGCGTTTAGCGTTATGTCGGACCCACCGAGTTTGAGTGACTGAAGGGTCAGAGCGTTTGTCGCAAGGTCAAAGCTTGCTGTAAGATCAAGTTTCGGGTTTGTTCCCAAAAGCGGCAGAGCGCTTTCATCAGGCCGCTTTAGCGCTCGTGTTGCCAGCCGTGTCGAAACGGCAAGTGCGGGGGCTTGCAGGGCGATTTTCAGCGGTCCGCTTATTT
>CAYUFN010000110.1:6559-9825 GCA_964443965.1 uncultured Hyphomonas sp.
GACTGTAACCTCATCATGCTTTAGGGACCGTAGCTTGATATGCCCGTCGAGCGATATATCTTCATTGCTTTGATAATTTATGTTGCCCGTATAATTGGCTGATTGAAGGGTGGCACCTGTTCCAGCGAAAAGGGAAGAAGAAGCTGGCGTAATGAGATTTACATTGAGATTCCCAATGGATACTCCCGCACCTTTTAGCGCCCCATTACCGTCTGCTTTGAGAGTAAAGGCATCAGAAAGGGTTTCGGCTTTAAGTGCAAAACGCTCCCCATCAAGAGGGTCAAGGATAATTTTAAAGTTTGTTTGCGGACTAATTCTACTTGCAAACGCTTGTGGTATCCATGGGAGCGTCTTCTGGAACTGACCTTCAAGAATTGTCCGCGTCGCGCGCCCGCTTGCGCTAAGGTTTGCCATTCGTACGCCAGAAATGTCGAGCTTGCTATCTAACTGCCAGTCTTCAGCAGTGCCGCTAGCTTCAAGATCGAGTGCCAGCTTCGTTGATGCATCAAGGCCAAGCATGTGGCTAATCCAGCCGCCAGCCTCACCGCGTATTTGCCCTATGCCGGAAAGCGGTTTACCATTGGCTTTCACCACATCGACGGTCACGCTGTCAGCTGTGCTTTCCATCGGGATCAAATCGACCTTGGCAGCAAAGCCATCACTGTCATAATGCCCACGCGCATTCAGTGAAAAGATGGGGACTACGTCTAACTCAACTCCGGTATATTGTATTTGCGGAAGCGTAAGCGCCCCAAGTCTGACCGCTCTCAAAGGGAAGCCACTTTCAGAGGAGGGGGAACTGCTGGCTGCCAGCTCTGGTCGCCTAAAGTTTATCTGAGCTGAGGAAATAAGTTCTATTTCAAGCTCACGCCTTAAGAGGGGCCAGAGCGTCCATTGAAGCTGTAAATCTTCACTGGTGAGCCATGTGCCGTTTTCATCTTTGACCGTCAGCTGATCAATCTGAAAACGAGTGAGCAGATCACCGCGTAGACCGGAAATCTCTATATGCTGGCCTGCAGGTGAGAGACCTTCGATGCGTGCTTCAATAAAGCTGCGGCCAGAATCTGTGGTGATCCACCAGCGCGCACCTGCGAGCAGTAACACCAGTAAAATCAAGCTTCCGCCCAACAGACGCAGGCTCCAGGCCAGATAGGGGCGAAGAGATAATCGTGCGCCCATTAAAAAGCCTGCCCGATTTAAAAATTGATTTGGAAATCACGGTCAAACTCTGTCGGGTTAACCGGAACAGCTATGTCCAGCCGGATCGGACCTGCCGGGGTATCATAGCGCAGGCCTGCGCCCGCACCGACTTGCAGGTTGTTAAATTCGGGAAAGGCAGAATCGCTGACACTGCCGGCGTCGACAAAGGTCGCAAAACCAATGCGTTTGGTTAGCTTACCGCGTAGCTCTGCAGATGTTTCAAACAAGCTGCGGCCACCGAGCGGGTTTCCCTCTGCATCTCTTGGACCAAGTTCCTGAAACCCAAAGCCGCGCACGCTTGCGCCTCCGCCCGCAAAGAAGCGTTCATCAACTGGTAGTGTGGCGGTGTCCGCGCCTATTACTGATCCAAGCTCGATCCGGCTTGCAAACACCCATCTTTTTGATTTTGACAGAGGCAAGTAGGCAGATACCTGTCCCAAATTCCGCAAAAAGGCTGCCTCATCATCGCCAAAGCTAAAGCCTGGTTGGGTAGAAATCGTTGCTCGCCAGCCATGCGTTGGGTCGGTAAGGCTGTCAGATCGGTCGAGCCGAAGCGCGCTTGAGACCGTCAAAGTCTGTTGCAGCCGATCTTCAACTTCGCCGCGTTCATCGGCGATTTCATAATCTCCACCAAATGTCCATATTGTGCGCGCTGAGCCAGCAAACTCAAATGCGCCACCAAGCGTCAGCCCCGCACGGTTGAACGCGTCTGTGTCTTCATTAAAAGCCCGCGTGGTCAGGCTTAATTGCCGGCCAGGTTTGGGAAAATGTGGTAAGCGCCAATCTGCTCCCAGGGATTGTTCGATTTGTGAAGCTTGTGCAGAGACGGTGAGTGGATCGGCTTGTCCGGTGAGGTTCCAACGGGTCCATTCAATCAATCCGCCAACGCCCTGATCAGTTGCAATGCTCCCACCAAGGGAGATTGTGTGACGTGGACGCTCTTCGAGCGTAATGCGCACTGGGCGTTCTGTGGATGAGGTCGTGTCGTCTTGTGTTGCATCACCAAGCTCGACAATAATGTCGCGATAGTGCCGGGTTGACGAAAGCCGTCTGTTCAGGGTCGCAAGTATTTGCGGTGTGTATAGGTCACCCCTGTCAAATGGTGCGAGTCGGTTGATGAAGCTGTCTTTTGTTTCTCGTGTGCCGATAATCTCAAGCACACCGAGATGCGTCAGTGGCCCTGTTATGATAGGAAAAGTAAGATTAACAGAAGCCGTCTCACGGTCTGCCAGTAAGTCAGGTTCGTCGATTTTGATGTCTGCAAACCCGCGGTTCAAATAGGCTGTTTCCAGTCTTTGTTTCTCAATTAGCAGAGCTTCGGGTATGGCTGCGTCGCTTGGCTTTAATGTACCTGCACTTTCGACTAGCAGACGAGTTTCATCGCTTGGTTGTTGGCCCTCATAAGCGTAGGTGATTTCGTCTAAGATAAATAAAGCGCCTGCTTCAACGCGCAGCCAAGCTTGAAATGGCGGTTCGCGTGCCACGCCCGTCTCAATGACAGGGTTAAAATAACCAGCAGCATTAAGCTGTTTTTTGGTAAGTTGGGCTGCGCGGCGCGCGTGTCGGCGTGCTTCCAGGCGGGATTTTGGTGGCTCAAA
Organism: uncultured Hyphomonas sp.; assembly: GCA_964443965.1. Taxonomy (GTDB): domain Bacteria; phylum Pseudomonadota; class Alphaproteobacteria; order Caulobacterales; family Hyphomonadaceae; genus CALLCD01. The sequence goes on from CAYUFN010000110.1 coordinate 9,358, forward strand.
ATCTCTGAGTGCCTCTTCAAGGTCTTCGGAAACTTCTTCGGCTAAGCCGCTTGTATCGAGCTTGATCACGCCTGTATCGCTAAAGGCTTGGCCAGTTAGAGAGGCACATATTGAAACAAGAATTTGATACTTTTGGACACGAAGGAACATGAGTTGCCGACTTTTTTCTTGCGAGGCAAGCAGGAAGCGCGCCAAACCATCACTAAGGTCTATACATGTTAAATAAGGCTGTATTGCTCAATTACAATTCCATTCATCTGACGATATCGTCCAAATTCCATGTGTTTCCTATAGAAGCTAGATTATTATGCGCGGTGTGCAGGTTTAATATCTACGGCATAGTTACAATCAAGAGACGGTCATTAACCTCGCAATAATTGCCTGCGCGAGAACGTAGTGCAGACAGTGATAAAGGACATGCACGTTTCTCAAAATGTTTGGGAAAAGTGGCTCCGTGAGTAGGACTCG